>JANRKA010000001.1:0-5059 GCA_033875325.1 Elusimicrobiota bacterium
GATGAGGTCGTCGAGCTGGCCCTCGGTGGGCAGCACGAGCGTCTCGGGGTCCACCAGCCCGGTGGGGCGCACGACCATCTCGACGACCTCGCCGCCGGACTGCGCGAGCTCGTAGGGGCCGGGCGTGGCGGAGATGAAGACGGTCTGCCCGTGCAGCGCCTCCCACTCCGCGAATTTGAGCGGGCGGTTGTCGAGCGCGGACGGCAGGCGCCAACCGAAATCGACGAGGGTCTGCTTGCGGGAGCGGTCGCCCTCGTACATCCCGCCGATCTGCGGGACGGTGACGTGCGACTCGTCGACGAGCAGGAGATGGTCCTTGGGGAAATAGTCGAGCAGGCAGTCGGGGCGCGCGCCCGGCGGGCGGCCGGAGAGGTGGCGGGAGTAGTTCTCGATGCCTCGGCACATGCCGATCTGGCGCAGCATCTCCATGTCGTGCCGGGTGCGTTCGGCGATGCGCTGGGCCTCGAGGAGCTTGCCCGCCTTCTGGAAGTACGCGACGCGCTCGGCCAGCTCGGCCTCCACGGAGCGCGCGGCGTTCTCCCGCTCCTGCTCGTCGCTGACGAAATGTTTGGCCGGGTAGACCCACTCGCGCGTCAGCTCCTTGAGCTTGCGGCCCGTGAGCGGGTCGAAGGAGCAGACGGCGGCCACCGTGCCGTCGTCGCCGAGCGTCACGCGCAGCGCGGTCTCGAGATAGGCGGGGAAGACGTCCACCACGCCGCCTTTGACCCGGAACTTGCCGCGCGCGAAGTCCGTCTCGTTGCGCTCGTACTGGATGGCGACGAGCTGGTCGAGCAGGGACTGGCGCGACAGCCGCGCCCCGACCTCGAGCGTCACCGTGGAGCGGCGGTACGCCTCGGGCGAGCCGATGTTGTAGATGGAGGACACCGACGCCACCACGATGACGTCGCGCCGGGCCAGCAGGGAGCTCGTCGCCTTCAGGCGCAGCCGGTCGATGCGGTCGTTGATGGAGGAGTCCTTCTCGATGTAGGTGTCGGTGGAGGGGACGTAGGCCTCGGGCTGGTAGTAGTCGTAGTAGGAGATGAAGAACTCGACCGCGTTCTCGGGGAAGAACGACTTGAACTCCGCGTAGAGCTGGGCGGCGAGCACCTTGTTGGGCGTCATCACGAGCGTCGGCCGCTCCAGCCGCGCGATGAGGTTGGCCGCGGCGAAGGTCTTGCCCGAGCCCGTGACGCCGAGGAGGACCTGGGCGGGCGCGCCCTCGCGGCAGCGGCGCTCGAGCGCGTCGATGGCGGCGGGCTGGTCGCCGGACGGCCGGAAGGAGGAGCGGAGCTTGAACAGGCTCATGCCGTCGGCATTATACGACTGTGGGCGGTCCTACCGGCGCGGCGGCAGCGGGTCGCCGACGCGCGGGCCCTTCACCACGATGAGGGTGCGCTCGGGGTCGCGGACGTTGGCCTCGAGCCGGAACTTCTCGGCGTCGCCCGCGACCGCGAGCGTGTCGAGGTGGGCGTGCGCCTGAAGACGGGCGCGCAGGGCCGCGCCTCCGTCGGGCGCGGTACGCACCAGCGCCTCGAAGTCGTCCGCGTAGGTCCCGTAACGCTTGTGGTAGGCGACCTGGAGGTCGTAGAGCGCGAACAGGTCCTGGGTGGTCCGGCCGCGCAGCATCAGCGCGTCGTACTCCGGCTTGAGGTTGAGCGCGTAGTGCCCGGCCGCGGCCAGGCCGGCGGCCGCGATGACGGCGGCCAGGGCCTTGAGGACCAGGGGCTGCTTGAAGGCGTCGAAGCGTCCGGGCGCGGCGTCGCTCACGCCTCCATTATGTCCGGCATCCCGGGGCCTGTCAAGCTTCCGGCGCCGCCTGCGCGTATACTGATAGAATGCGGACATGGAGCAGCGCGCGCTCGGGCGGTCCGGGCTGACGGCGTCGGCGGTCACGCTGGGGACCATGAACTTCGGCTGCGACTGGCACGGGGTCGGCGCCATCGACGACGCGACGGCGTCGTCCCTCGTCGACCTGGCCTTGGAGCGCGGCGTCACCGTGCTCGACACGGCCGACGTGTACGGGCGGGGCGCCGCCGAGGAGATGCTCGGGCGCGTGCTCGGCCCTCGTCGCCAACGCGTGCTGCTGGCGACCAAGGTGCTCGGGCGCATGCGGCCCGACGACGCGTCCACCGGCGGCCTGTCGGCGCGCTGGATCGCGGCGGCCGCGGAGGGCAGCCTCAAGCGCCTGCGCACGGACCGCATCGACCTGTACATGCCGCACGGCTGGGACCCGGCCGTGCCGCTGGAGGAGAGCCTCGAGGCCTTCGACCGCCTGGTCAAGGCGGGCAAGGTCCGGGTCCTGGGCTGCTCCAACTTCTCCGGCCCCCAGCTCGCCTCGGCGCTGGGCGCGGCGAAGCGGGCCGGGAGCGCGCGCTTCGAGTTCGACCAGGTGCAGTACAGCCTGGCGGCGCGGTTCTGCGAGGAGGACCTGGTCCCGGTCGCGGCGCGCGAGGGCGTGAGCCTGCTCTCCTGGAGCCCGCTCGCGGGGGGCTTCCTCACGGGCAAATACCGCCCCGGCGTCCCGCGTCCGTCCGGGCGCCGCCGGGTGCCGGGCGCCGCCTTCCCGGCGGTGCCCGAGGAGCGGCTCGAGGGCGTGTTGCGGGTGCTCGACGCGGTCGCCCGCCTGGAAGGCCTCACGCCTGCCCAGACCGCCCTGGGCTGGGTGCTCGGTCGCCCCGGCGTGGCGTCGGCGGTGGTGGGCGCGCGCACCCGCGCCCAGCTCGAGGAGACCCTCGGCGCGCGGCCCCTGTCGGCCAAAGGCGCCGCGGTCCTGGAGCAGGCGTCGCGTCTGTGCGCGTCATGAGCCCGCGTGTTTGCATGGGACCAAAGACCTATTCTAGACTGGGACTTCGGACTCCCCCGGCGTGGCCCCGACGGCCCGTGTCGACGGGCGGAGCCCGGGTTACACTATGGGCATGAGCGGGATGCAGCTCTACGTGAAGTTCATGTTCACCCTGGGGATCGGCCTCGTGGGGTTGGGGATCGTCATGACCACCACCTTCGAGACCTTGTTCCGGGAGTGGGACGCCCCGCGCGATTTCTCCCGCTGGCTGCGCGCTCTGACCCACGGCCGGCCGCACGTGGCCGACGTGAGCGCCGACGAGATCCTCCTCGCCCTCGAGCGGGCCCGCGTCAACGAGGGCCGTTATCAGCGCCGCGCGCCGTCGCGGTCCATCGACCGCCGCCGCGAGGCCTTGCGCGAGATCAGCGAAGTCGAAGGCCGGCTCTCCGCGCCCGAACTGATATAATCGCGGCCGCTTGCGGGCCGCGCTCCTCCCTTCCGTCGTCGGCTTCGCCCTCTGCGCCCTCCTCGGCGCGGGCCTCATCCGCGCCAGCGGACCGACCTACGACGAGCCCGTGCACCTGGCCGCGGGCTACACCGACCTCGTCCGCGGCTGCTGCCGCCTCAACACCATGGACCATCCGCCTCTCGCCGAGATGTGGGCGGCGCTCCCGCTGCTCGCGCTGAGGCCCGACACCTTCCCCGCCCACCCCGACTGGCTCGACGCGCGCGTGTATCATTACGGCGACCTGTTCCTGTTCCGCAACAAGGTCCCCGCGGCGCGCCTGCTGTCTGCCGCGCGTCTCTTCAACCTGCTGACGCTCAGCGCGCTGCTGTCGTTCCTGCTCTGCCGCTGGGCGCGGCGCCTCGACGGGGCGCCCGCTTCCGTCGGCGCGGCGCTCGCTCTCGGCGCGTGCGCGCCGTGGCACTCCAACGCGGCGCTGGTGACGACGGACGCGGCGTCGGCCGCCCTGTTCTTCGCCGCGTTCGCCGTCCTGTCGGAGCGTCCGCGTCCCGCGGCGCGCTGGGCGCTGGCCGGCGCGCTGGCCGGGGCGGCGCTCGCGGCGAAGTTCAACATGATCCTGCTGCCGCCCCTGATGGCCGTCTGCCTCCTGGCCGAGGCGCGCGTGGACCGGACGGCGCGGCCGCAGCCGCTCGGCCCGGCGCTCGCCGCGCTCGCGGCCGCTCTCACGCTGGCCGCGTGTTACGGCTTCGGGTCGGCCGGGTTGTGGTGGAAGGGCTTGACCGCGACGCTGGCGCGCCTCTCCGAGGGGCGCTCCGCCTTCCTGCTCGGCCGCCACTCCATCGAAGGCTGGTGGTGGTACTTCCCGGCGGCGTTGCTCGTCAAGACGCCGCTGGCGCTGCTGGCCGCGGCGGGCGTCGGCGCGTGGTCCGCGCGCCGCCTGCCGCGCGCCGAGCTGGCGTGGCTGCTGCTGCCGCCCACGCTGTACCTCGGCGCGGCCCTGACCTCCAAGACCCAGATCGGCTACCGGCACGTCCTGCCGGTGTATCCCTTCCTCGTCCTGCTCGCGGGCCTGGGCGGGGCGGCGTTGTGGCGGCGCGGGGCCGGCGGGCGCGCCGCGGCACTGGGCTTGGCGGCGTGGGGCGCTTTCGCCGCGCTGCGCGCGCACCCGCATCACCTCGCGTACTTCAACGAGCTCGCCGCGCTGCGGGGCGGCGGCGCCGCCTGGCTCGCGGACTCGAACCTGGATTGGGGCCAGGACCTGCCCGCCCTCGCCGCGGAGCTCAAGGCGCGCGGCAACCCCGTCGTGGTGCTGAGCTACTTCGGCTCCGACAACCCCGCGGCGGCCGGCCTGCGCTTCGTGCCGCTGGCGACCGTCTCGAGCGTGGCCCGTCCGGGCAACGCCGCGCTCGAGCCCGGGGCCCCCGTCCTGCTGGCGGTGTCCCAGACCAACCGGGCGGCCGTGTATTACCGCGACAAGGCGCTGTTCTCCTGGCTGGCGACGCGTTCGCCCGTCGCCGCTCCCGGGGGCTCCATCTTCCTTTATGACCTGACCGCCGACGGGGAGGGCCGCTCGCGCCTGGCCGCCCTGCTCGCCGCCTCGGGCCGTCCTGGCGACGCCAAGACGGCCATGCTACACTGAGCCGCATGCTCAGCCTGCGCGCCCGGCGCTGGCGCGACGAGCGCCGACGCGCCATCCTGCTCGAAGCCGCCGCGGTCGCGGCCGGTCGGGCCGTGGCCGGGGTGGGCGCGCTGGCGCTGGCCGACCGCGCGTTCGCCCTGCCGCAAGGCGCGCGCCTGGCGGCCTGGGGCGC
>JANRKA010000002.1:0-5392 GCA_033875325.1 Elusimicrobiota bacterium
TGTTCCAGTTCACCGTCTGCGTGCTCGTCGCCGCGTCGTTGACCGCCACCGACAGGTTCGCGGTCACAGACACGTTGATGTTCAGGCGCGCCGGGTTGGCCGCCTGCGCCTGCGTCGCCGTCCACGCCAGGGCCAGCCCCAGGGCCGTCCACACCGTCGTCTTCGTTTTCATCGTCTCTCTCCTTTGCGTCTCTTTCGGCGCCTTCTCCGCGCCGTCCGTCAAATCGAGTCCCATCTCAGGGCTCCACGCTCACCGCGACCGTCACCCAGGTCCGCCCGACGCGCCCGTTCGACTCCGCGTCCACGGCCAGCAGGAACGCCCATTTCTTCCCGCGGTACCGCGGGTCCTTCGGCACGGTCAACGACAGCGGCGCCGTGCGCACCGTCCCGGCGGGCACCCGGATGGGGGGGCCTCCCGACAACCAGCGCGGGTTCGGCGCGGGCGCGTGGCCCGAGGGGACGACCACTCCCTCGGGCCAAACGCGCACCGCCGCGATCCGCACCGTCGCGTCCGACTCGCCCGCGTTGGCGAGCTTGACGCCCGTGAACCCCGGCCCCGTGAGGGGCGAGGTACGGCCCGGCTCCACCCGCGGCAGCACGACCGTCCGCGGGCTCGCTTCGAACGCCCACTGCGCCGGCATGAGAGGACGCTCCGGAGGGTCCCCGTCGCCGACCGCCAAGAGCAGGCGCGTCCTCAAGGTCAGCGCGCTCCCGTCCGGGGCGCGCCCGACGACGGCGCACTCCAGCTGGAACTGCCGGCCTTCCAACGAGCGGTCCTTGGGGACCGCCACCGTGATGTCCGTCTCGCCGCCGGCGCCGGGCTCCAACGCGTGGCTGACCGTCTCCACGCGCGCCCAGCCCAAGTCCGGCAGCGGCTCGTACCCGTCCAACAACCTCTGCGCGGGAGGAGCCGCCAGCTCGAGGCGCACCGACGCCGGCTCGCCTCCCGTGTTCTCCACGCCGTACGGCGCGCCCAACGCCCGGGACCACGAGACGCGCCCGCCCGGACGGACTTCGCCCAGGAAGGCTTCGGCCCTCGTGCTCCGCAGGCTCAGGGCATGGCTCGCCGCGGCCGTCCAGAGGACCGCCGCCGTCCAGGCCCATGACGCCGCTCGCGCGGTGCTCATGATCGCCTCGATGCCTCGGGGGGAGAGGTCAGGGGGCGATCGCGGTCACCGTGAGCTGGATGTTCTGCGTGTCCGTCGTGTCCGTCGTCGCGGGCGTCACCACGCGCCAGCACAACGCGCGGAAGCTGCTCGCGAACATGCGCCCGTTGCCCGCCACGTCCGGGTTGGGAGTGCCGCCGCCCGCGTTGAGCGTCGAGTCCGCGAACACCGACGAGGTGTAGGTCGCCGGCGTGTCCGTCACTTCCTGCGCGTACGCCGCGTCCCACGACGCCGCGTTGAACGCCGGGCAGCCGCCCGCCGCGGTGTTGGACGACCCGAACACCGCCTGCAGGGCGAACTGGTTCGCCCCGACCGCGGAACTGTCGGCCGACACCGCCCAGCTGTCCGCCCCGGCCGCCGTGTTGATGCTGTTGGCGTTCGTGCTCAGTTGCCAACGCTCGGTCTGCGCGCCCGAGTCGTTGAGTACCGTGCTCGTCGTCGGGCTCACCAGCCGGTCGTTGGGCGTGGCCGTGTTCCAGCTCACCGTCTGCGTGCTGGTCACCGCGTCGTTGACCGACACGGACAGGTTCTGGGTGACCGACACGTTGATGTTCAGGCGCGCCGGGTTGGCGGCCCCGGCGCCGACCGCGCCGAGCGTCAGCAGCGCGAGGGCCAGCAGCGTCTTGTTCGTGTTCATGTTCTGTCTCCTTTGGTTCTTCAAGGCTTCTTCGTCTCGTCCGTCTCGGCCGCGTCAGGGCCGCCCTGCGTGTGGACGTGCAGGCGGTAGTAGAAGCGGGTGGGAATCTCCTGCTCAAGGACCTCGACGCCCACCGAGAAGAAGAACTTCTTGCCGCGGTTGAGCGGCGCGTCCGGGATCTCCACGATGAGGCCCGTGTCCATGATGCTGTTGCCGTCCACCTTCACGACCTCCTTGGCCGGCTTGAGCCACTGCGGGTTGTACGCGGGCTCGTAGCCGGGGGGGACGGTCAGCAGGCTCTCCCAGGTCGGGATGGAGCGTATCCGGAAGTTGAGCGCGTCGTCGTTGGGGTTGACGATCTTCACCGACACCTTCGCGTGTTTGCGCAGGTCCACCGGCTTGCCCAACGGCACGGCGTCGGCCGTGCCGTGGGTCGGCAGCAGGGAGAAGTCGAGGTTGGCCAGCCGCTTGTTGACGAACTTGCGCTTGAGCTCCTCCTCCGTGGGCGGCGTGCTGTCCACGTGGATGAGCAGGCGGCTCTGCATGCCCGCCGCGAGCACGCCGCGCGGCGCCCGCGTGCGCGCCCAGATGGACGCCTGGAAACGGCGGCCCAACAGCGACTCGTCGTTGGGGATGGAGATGGTCACGTCGGTCGCCACCTCGCGGTTGGGCGCCACCGTGAAACGCGTCTCCTGCAGTTTCACCCAGTCGAGCGCGCCGATCTGTTCGTAGCCGACCTTGACGACGTCGGAGGTCGCCCACACCACGTCGATGAGCAGCTCGGTCTCCTCGGTGCCGGTGTTGACCACGCCGTAGGGCAGGTTCACCAGGTCCTTGAGCGAGTAGGTCTGCCCGATCTTCAGCCCCTGCACCACGACCTCGCCGAACTTCGTCCGCAGGCCGGCGGAGTCGGCGGGTGAGGCCAGGCCCGCCGCGAGCGCCGCCACGAGAACCGTCATGTTCTTCATCGCGTCCGTTTCTCCTTGCGCGCCCGAATGTCCTTCTCGCGCGCGCGTATGGGAAGTTTATCCTCATAGCGCCGCCCGGGCCCCCGTCCGCGGCGGAGAAAATGCGACGTTTATTTCGCAAATCATTCGCACGCCAACCGATACTGGATGACTCAGAACAACACAATCCGACACTCATTGCACTTAGCACTAAGTGCTGATAAGCGTCATCTTGTGTCGTTTATGCAATCCGGAGCCGGACGAGGCCCGGACCGCAGGTGGGGGGAGGGAGGCGCTCGGGCGGCTAGGGCCGCACGCCGCGGACCGTCACGCGCAGGCGCTCGTTGGTATTGCTCGTGGTCGAGGCGGGGATGAGGAAGCGGAACCAGAGCGTGCGCGACGCTCCCGGAGGCACCGCCACCCCGGTCTGTCCGCCCTCGTAGGCGCCGGAGCCCCCGTCACCCGAAAGCCGCGCCGTCGAGCTGAGCACCGTGCTGAAGGCGGAGTGCGGCGGCGCGCCGGGCCCCGCGTCCCAGACGCCTTGCAGCACGGCCCGGTCGTTGCCGGGCGAGTCGCCCAAGGTCCATGGGGTGGAGACCGTGGCCGTGTCCGCCGACAGGATGAAGCTCATGGGGACGCTGCCGGTGTTGACGACGACCATCGAGCTCTGGGAGACCGTGGACAGGGCCACGGTCATGTCCAGCGCGCCAAGCTCCAGCCCGTCGGTGGACTGCGCGACGGAGAAGACCAGCCGCGGCAGCGAGGCGTAGTTCGGGCGTCCCGCGTGGTTGAGCGCCGCGACGCGGAAGTAGTAGGTGTTGGAAAGGTCGAGCCCGTCCACCACGAGCGTGCTGGCCAACACGCTGTAGGTGACGGAGGAGAACAGGGGCGCGCCGGCCCCCAGCGCGCCGAAGTTGCTCGAGGACGCCTCGAGGACGTAACCTTGCGCCGTCATGGAGGAGGCGTCGGGCGGCGCGGACGGCCGCGCCGCCCACGCGACCGCGACCGAGCTGTCCTGCACGCTCAAGAAAGTCTCGGCGTCGGCGAAAGCCGTGATGGGCAGCGCGAGCGTGGGAGTCGAGCCCATGGGCTCATAAGGCCCGAGCGCGCCCGCCCAGTTGAGCCCCGCGATGCGGAAGAAATAGGTCGTGTTGGGCGACAACGGCGGCGCCACGACGCTCAACGCGGCGGCCAGTCCGTTCGTCGTCTCGGTCGAGTGGACCAGGCCGCCGGGCGACAGGACGCCGAAGTCCGTCGAGGAGGCCTCCACGCGGTAGCCCTGCGAGCCGCCGGCGCCGAAGGCCGTCCACGCGAGCGTCATGGAATCGGTCCAGACTTCCGTGAACGGCTGCGCCGCGACCGTGGGCGTGCTCGTGAGGGTCGCGACGGTCGCGTCGGCCGAGCTCGTGCCCGAGCCGCACGCGGTCACGCGCACGGTGCGCGTGTAGGTCGTGTTGGGCAGCAGGCCCTCCTCGACGAACTCGACCTCGGTCGGACCCAGCAGGGGGGAGACGGCCCCGTCGAGCTCGTCGAAGACCTGGTAGTTCTGCCCGTTGCTCACGAGGTTCCAGCCCCAGGTCACGCTGTAGGAGCTCACGCTCGTCATGGCCAACGCGGGCGCGGGCAAGGTGGAGGTGGAGCTGAAGGTGCCGCCCAGGCCCGCGCTCGACGCGCCGCCGCCGGAGGCGCCGCCGTGGGTGGAGACCGCGATGAGACAGGCCGTGCCGCTCTGAGAGATGGACAGCGCCACGCGCCCGCCGCCGCCGCCGCCGCCCGGGTCATCGGCGCCGTCGGTGTCGGCGCCGCCGCCGCCGCCCAGCGCGTAGATGGTCCCACCGCCGGTGAGCTGGTCGACGACGATGCTCACCGCGCCGCCCGAGCCGCCGCCACCCGCGCCGCTGTTGCCATCGCCGGCGGCCCCGGGGCCGCCCGCGGAGCCGTCTGCCTCGATGCGACCGGCCAGCGCCATGGTCGCGGCCGAGAGGCGGATCAGGCCGCCGCCCGCCCCGCCCGTGTTCGTGCCGCTGCCCGTGTCTCCGCCGCCGCCGCCCGAACCCGCGTCGCTCGGGTCGGAGAAGGAGCCGTAGGCCGAACCGCCGGGGATGGCCCCGCCGTCGCCCGCGCCGCCGTCGCCGCCGTAGCCCGCGCCCGAGCCGCCGCCGCTCGAGACGGAGCTGCCCGACCCTTTGCCGGGGCCGAAGCCCTGTCCGCCGTTGGTGACGCCGCCGTCGTAGCCGCGCCCCGTGGCCGACACCGTCGCCCCCGCCTGCAGGTCGAAGGTCCCGGCCACGTCGAGCCATACCTGCGAGGTGAGCGAGGCGCCCGTGTTGTCCAGATGGTTGAGCAGCGAGCCCGACTCCATGGTCCAGTCGCCCGTCACCCGCAGCCGCCCCGTCCCCGTGCCCTGCGTCACCGTCGCGTTGCGCCGGATGAGCACGTGTTGGCCCGCCGCGATGCCCGTGGAGAGGACCAGCACCGGCGTCACGCTGCCCGACGCGTTGCCGACCGTCAGGCTCGAGAAGGAGATGCGCGCCGACGCGTCGGCCGTCACCGTCACGTTGGCCGCGATGGTCACCGCGTCGGTCTGCTGCGGCACGCCCGCCGGGCTCCAGTTGCCCGCCGTCTGCCACAACAGGTCCACC
>JANRKA010000003.1:0-13038 GCA_033875325.1 Elusimicrobiota bacterium
AGGCGTCGAAGACGAGCGTCCCGCCCCGGCGCAGATGCGCGCGCGCCGCGGCCAACGCGGCGGCCAGCTCGGCCTCGTCGCGCAGGCAGCTGAAGACGTGGAAAAGCGCGACGACCGCGTCGAAGCGCCTGCCGAGACGGATGCCCCGCAGGTCGCCGAGCCGGAAGACGGGACGGCGCTCCCGGGGCAGGCCGGCCCCCGTCGCGCGCCTCCGCGCCCGCGCGAGCATGCCGCGGCTGCGGTCCACGCCCGTCACGCGCCAGCCGCGGCGCGCCAGCTCCAGCGCGTGCCGGCCGGTCCCGCAGCCCAGCTCGAGCAGGGCGCGGCCGCGCGGCCGACGCCGCCGCAGGGCCCGGTCCAAGGCGCGCGCCTCGGCGGCGTAGGGCTTGTCGGCGTACAGGAGGTCGTAGACGGCGGCGGAGCGTCCGAACATCGTCGTGAAATGATATCACTCCCTCATGCCCGCCGTGGTCCTCGTCTACCCGCGCACGCGTTGGGACGTCCGCAACCTCACGACGCGGTTGCCGCTCTCCGTCCTCTACATCGCCTCCTTCCTGCGCCGCCACGGCGTGAGCGTCGAGATAGTGGACCAACGCGTGGACGACGCGTGGGAGACGCGGCTGCGCGCGCTGCTCGCGCGCTCGCCCGTCTGGGTCGGCGTCAGCTCGATGACGGGCATGCAGATACGCTGGGGCCTGGCCGCGGCCCGCGTCGTGCGCGACGCGTCGCCCGGCACGCCCATCGTCTGGGGGGGCGTGCACCCGAGCATCCTCCCCGAGCAGACGCTGGCCCATCCGCTCGTGGACCTGGTCGCGGTGGGAGACGGCGAGGAGTTGGCCCTCGAGCTGACGCGCGCCCTGAGCGGCCCGGCGCCGGCCGACCTCTCCGCCATCGCGGGCCTGGCGTGGAAGCGCGGCGGGCGTCCCGTCGTCAACCCGCCTCGCGACCCCATCGCGATGGACGACCTGCCTCCCCTCGACTACGGGCTCATCGACGTCGAGGACTACGTGCTCAACGAGATACCCGGCGAGCGCTCCCTGCAGGTCACGACCAGCCGCGGCTGCCCGTGGCGCTGCGCCTACTGCTACATCGTCACCATGCCCAACGGCCGCCGCTACCGGGCGGAGGACCCGCGGCGGACCGTGGACCACATCGAGCGCCTGGCGCGCGACTACCGCCTCGCGGCGGTCCACGTCAACGACGACGAGTTCTTCACCCGGCTCGAGCGCACGCGCGCGGTGTGCCGCGGCATCATCGAGCGCGGCCTGCGCGTCACGCTGCGGGCGAACTGCCGCATCGACTACGTGGACAAGATGTCGCTCGACGACCTGCGGCTGTTCCGGCAGGCCGGCTTCCACTACCTCTACCTCGGCGCCGAGTCCGGCAGCGACCGGGTGCTGGCCCTCGTGGAGAAGGACCTGACCGTGGACCAGATACTGCGCGCCAACCTCAAGCTGCGCGCGGCGGGCATCAAGCCCAAGTTCAGCTTCATGGCCGGTTTCCCGACGGAGACGCTCGACGAGGTCAAGCAGACCCTGCGCCTCATGGAGCGCCTGGTGCGGGAGAACCCCGACGCCTACACGACGCCCATCCAGATCTACTCGCCCTACCCCGGCACGCCGCTCATCGAGCGCTGCAAGGCCATGGGCATGCGCGTCCCGGACACTCTCGAGGGCTGGTCGGACACGGGCTTCGAGAGCGTCAAGTTCCACTCCTTGTCGCCGGCCGAGGAGCGCACGGTCCAGGGAGCGGCGTATTTCACCTTCTTCCTGGACGGCAAAACCATCCCCGACGCCGTGTCCTCCCGCGCCCTGCGGCTGGCCACGCGCGCCTACGGGAGCGTGGTGCGCGGCCGGGTGCGCGCGGACTGGTTCGGGCTCATGCCCGAGGTCTCCCTCATCAAGTGGGCGCTCGCGCGCGCGGGCTAGGGCCGGAACAGGTAGCCGACGCGGATGACGGTCTCGACGCGGCCGCCGAAGGACGGGAGCTTCTTGCGCAGGGTCTCGACGTGTTTGTCCACGGTGCGCGTCGAGAGGTCCGGCCCCGTCCCCCAGACCTTCTCCAGCATCAGGCCGCGGGTCAGCACGCGGTTGGGGTTCTTCAGGAAATAGAGCAGGAGCTTGAACTCGAGGTGGGTGAGGGGGACGTCCTTGTCGGCGCACTGCACGCGGTGCTCGTCGGGGTAGATGATGACGTCGCCGTAACGCACGGTCTCCACGGACGCGGAGGCGCCGTTGGGCGCGCGGCGCAGCAGCACGGCGATGCGGGCCACGAGGAGGTCGAGATCCACCGGCTTGGCCATGTATTCGTCGGCGCCGAGCTCCAGGCCCTGCACCACGTCCGCGGTGGAGCGCGCCACGGCCGAGATGGCCACGATGGGCATGGCCTTGGTGTCGGCGTTGGCGCGCAGCACGCGGATGACGTCGCGGCCGTCCATGCCGGGCAGATGCATGTCGAGCACGGTCACGTCGGGGCGGGCCTTGGCCAGGCCGTCGAAGAAGCGGCCCGGCGTCGCGTAGCCCTTCACCTCGTAGCCGCTCTTGGTGAGGACCAAGGTCAGCAGGTCGAGCATCTCCTGGTCGTCGTCGACGACCGCGACCTTCGCGCTCATCTCCCGGCGGCCTTCTCGAGGGCCTTCGCGACGCGCTCCAACAGCTCCTCCATCTCGAAGGGCTTGACCACGTAGTCGGTCACGCCGGCCGACAAGCCGTCGCCGACGGTGCCCACCGCCGAGCGGACGGTGCACATGACCACGGGGACGGTTTTGCCCTTCTCGGTCGCGCGCAGCTTGCGGCAGACGTCGATGCCGTCCATGTCGGGCAGGTTGCCGTCGAGGACCACCAGGTCGGGCGTGTAATCCTCGAACATCTTCAGGCCGTCCTCGCCGTTGCCGGCGGCGACGACGTCGTAGCCGCCGCGGTCGAGGACGTGGCTGACGATGGCGCGGAAGTCGTGCTCGTCGTCCACCACCAGGATGAGGGGCCTGCGAGGCATGGGTGAACTGTAGCGCATAGAGCCGGGGCGGTCAAGATTACGCCTTGAAAATTTAACAGCGGGGGCTTATGCTTCCTCAATATATGGCGCCTCACAAGGACGACTGGCTCGGAGACCTGCGCTGGCAGGGTTATCCGCGCCTCCAGCCCGTCGCCGACCTGGCCGGACGAGTGGACCCCGGTGACCCCGTCGTCCCGCCGCGTCCGGTCGAGCCTCCCGCGCGCCTGGAGGACCTGGCGAAGGAGAACGAGGTCCTGCGCGCCCGCCTGGACAGGCTGCTGCGACTGGCCCTGGAGTTCGAGCGCCGCCTCGAGGACGCCGCGCGCCGCTACGAGGACGCCCTGCTCGACGCGGAGAGCCGGGAGACCGCGCTGCGCCTGGAGAAGGAGCGCGTCGAAGGCGAGCGCGACGGCGCGCGCGCCGAGGCGGAGCGTCGCGCCGCGCACGAGGGCGCGTTGGACGGCTTCCTCAACCTCGAGCGCGGCCGTCGCGAGGTCGCCGAACGCGACCTGGCGGAGGCCCGCCGCCGCCTGGAGCTGCTCGAGGCCGAGGCCGGCCGCTACAAGCAGCTGCACGCCGAGACCGCCGGCGCCGCCGCCGAGCTGCGCCGCCAGGCTTCGGCGGCGTCCGAGCGGCTCCTGCAGGCGAAGGCCCTCACCGATTCCGACGTCGCCCTGCTGCGCCAGGAGATGCGCGAGTTCCTGGCGAAGTTCCATCGACTCACCGATCCTCCGTCGCCCCCCGAGGTCTGATGCGCTACTGGGTCTACTTGAAAGGCGAGGTCCCCGGCTCCTTCGAGCCCGAGGAGCTGGCCGCCATGCCGGGATTCGCCGCGACCACCCTCGTCTGCCCGGCGGAGGGGGAGATCCTCGAGAAGAACTGGCGGCGCGCGGGCGAGTTCGAGGACCTGGCGCGCTGCGTCGCCGCGCGCGACGCGCGCCAGCCCGAGCCGCCGCCCGCCTCCGCCGCGGCGACGCCGCCGACGCCCGGAGACGTGGACGCTCTGCTCGATCAGACCGGCGCCCGCCTGTTCTCGCACGTGGCGGGCCTCATGAAGGAGCTCGAGGCGCGCCGCGAGGAGCGCGCCTTGGCCGGCGCGCTGCAGCGCCAGCTCGCCGCGCTCAAAGACGAGCTCGCCGCGACCCGCGACCGCGCGGCCAAGGCCGAGGCCCGGCTGCCCCGCATCCCCGAGCTCGAGGAGGCGCTGCAGCGCGCCCAGGCCGACCTCGCGACTTTGCGCGACAGCCTCGCCTCCCGCGACGCCGCGCTGGAGGAGCTGCGCCTGACCTCCGAGAAGACCCGCTACGACCTGGAGAGCGCGCGCCGCAAGCTCAACGAGACCGCCAACGACCTCGCCATCCGCAACCGCCTGGTGGACAAACTCTCCAAGGACCTCGCCGAGAAGGAGCTGTCGCTGACCAAGTCGCTGGCGCTCATCCGTCGCCTGGAGCAGGACTTCCACCGCCTCGACGGCACCAGGCCCGACGGCGCCGGCTCCGGCGAGGTCGTGCCCCTGGCCGAGGAGCCCGCCGCGCCGTCCCTGCCCGCCGCGGCGCAGCCGCAGGAGGCGACCGCCCTCCCGCCCGCGCCGAAGTCCGTCCCGCCCGCCGGCGTCTTCACCCAGGACGAGCCGCCCATGGTCCCACCCTACCTCGAGCCGGCCCCGCCCGAAGTCTCCGGCGCCCAAGAGGCGCTGTCGAAGTTCCTCCGCAAAGTTTTCCCCGGCCAACACTCCTGACAGAACTGAGAAAGGGGACAGGTACCTAACTCAGTTTTCTTCGAAAACTGAGTTAGGTACCTGTCCCCTTTCTCAGTTTTAATTAGCACTCCATCAAACCGATTGACAGCTTTGGGGAGACTCGGCTATAATTAGCAACAGACAGGGGCGAGTGCCAAGATACCTCGCCCGCCGAGAACTATAGACGGAACATCCACGGAGGAATCGAAGATGGCCGAAGCGACCCTGACCAAAGTGAAGATCCAGCCTCTGGGCGACCGCGTCCTGGTCCAGCCTGTCGAGGCGAAAGAGACGAAGCGCGGCGGGATCATCATCCCCGACAGCGCGAAGGAGAAGCCGCAGGAGGGCCTCGTGGTGGCCACCGGCAAGGGCAAGACCGCCGATGACGGCAAGGTCCTTCCCATGGACGTCAAGCCCGGCGACAAGATCCTGTACGGGAAGTACTCCGGCAACGAGATCAAGCTCGACGGCGAGGACTACCTCATCATGCACCAGGACGACATCCTGGGCATCCTGAAGTAAGCGTTACACCCCATATAGAGGAGACAACGACAAATGGCTAAGCAGATCCTTTTCAGCGACGACGCCCGCAAGAAGATGAAGGACGGCGTCGACAAGCTCGCGAACGCGACGAAGGTCACCCTCGGCCCCAAGGGCCGCTCGGTCGTGCTCGAGAAGAAGTTCGGCTCGCCCGTCGTCATCGATGACGGCGTCACCATCGCCAAGGAGATCGAGCTGCAGGACCCCTACGAGAACATGGGCGCCCAGCTCGTCCGCGAGGTGGCCTCCAAGACCAACGACAAGGCCGGCGACGGCACCACCACGGCCATCGTCCTCACCCAGGGCCTCCTGAACGAGGGCATCCGCAACATCACGGCCGGCGCCAACGCCAAGTCCATCCAGCGCGGCATGCTCAAGGCCGTGCAGGTCGTCGTCAAGGACCTGACCAAGGCCGCCAAGCCCGTCAAGACCAAGGCCGAGAAGGCCCAGGTCGCCACCATCTCCGCCAACGACGCGGAGATCGGCAACATGATCGCCGAGGCCATGGAGAAGGTCGGCCATGAGGGCGTCATCACGGTCGAGGAAGGCAAGTCCGCCGAGACCACGCTCGACGTGGTCGAGGGCATGCAGTTCGACCGCGGCTACATCTCGCCCTACTTCATCACCGACTCCGAGCGCATGGAGTCCGTGCTCGAGGACGCCTACCTCATCATCACGGACAAGAAGATCTCCGCGATGAACGACATCCTGCCCCTGCTCGAGAAGATCGTGCAGACCGGCAAGCCGTTCGTCATCGTGGCTGAGGACGTCGAGGGCGAGGCCCTGGCGACCCTCGTGGTCAACAAGCTCCGCGGGACCCTGAAGGCCGCCGCCGTCAAGGCGCCCGGCTTCGGCGACCGCCGCAAGGAGATGCTGCAGGACATCGCCATCCTCACGGGCGGCGAGGTCATCTCCGAGGAGCTCGGCCACAAGCTCGACAAGGCTTCCGTGGACATGCTGGGCCGCGCCAAGCGCGTGGTCATCGACAAGGACAACACGACCATCGTGTCCGGCCTGGGCGACAAGAACGAGATCAAGAAGCGCGCGGACGCCATCCGCAAGCAGATCGAGACGACCACCTCCGACTACGACCGCGAGAAGCTCCAGGAGCGCCTCGCCAAGCTGTCGGGCGGCGTGGCCGTCATCAACGTGGGCGCGGCGACCGAGACCGAGATGAAGGCCAAGAAGGCCAAGGTCGAGGACGCCTCCAACGCGACCCGCGCGGGCGTGGAAGAGGGCATGATCGCGGGCGGCGGCGTCGCGCTGCTGCGCGCGGCCGAGGCTCTCGAGAAGTTCAAGGGCGACGACGAGGATGAGACCACGGGCGGCCAGATCGTGCGCCGCGCGCTGCAGGCTCCCATCCGCCAGCTCGCGCTGAACTCCGGCTACGAGGGTTCCGTCGTGGTGCAGAAGGTCCTCGGCTCCAACGGCGCCATCGGCCTCGACGCCTCCACCGGCGAATACGTCGACCTGTTCAAGGCCGGCGTGGTCGACCCGCTCAAGGTCACCCGCACCGCGCTGGAGAACGCCGTGTCCATCGTCGGCACCATCCTGACCACCGAGGTCCTCGTCTCCGACATCCCGGAGAAGAAGGAGCCCGCGGCGGCCGGCGCCGGCCACAGCCACGGCGGCGACATGTACTGATAACCCGAAGGCCGCGCCTGGAGCGCGACCGTCGGAACGCCCCCCGGGCCCGAAAGGGCCCGGGGGGTCTTGTTTTTCCCGAGCGGCGATGCCCGCCGAATCAGCTAACATCTAGGCCTCGTGAGGGTCCTCCTCGTCAACCCGCCGCTCGAGCATCAGGCCCGCATCCCGGGCCCGACGCGCATCATCATGCCGACGCACCGCTACGCGCCGCCGGTCGGCCTCTACTATCTCAAAGGCTTCCTGGACGCCGCGCCCGGCATCGAGACGCGCCTCTTCAACTTCCAGACCCCGCAGAGGCCCGGCTTCGACGCGCTGCGCCGCGAGCTGCTCGCCTTCCGTCCCGACGTGGTGGGCGTGACCGTCATGACCGTGTACTGGTACGACGCGCTGCGCGTCGCCCGCGCGGTGAAGGAGACGCTGCCGCAGGCCTTCACCGTCGCCGGAGGGCACCACCTCTGGACCTACGCGAGCGAGACCGTCGCCCGCCCGGAGTTCGACGCGGCCGTGGTGGGGGAAGGCGAGCACACGCTGCGCGAGCTCGTCGAGACGCTGGCGGCCGGCGGCGACCTCTCCGCCGTGACCGGGCTCGTGCACAAACGCGACGGTCGCGTGCTGACCAACCCGCCGCGCGCCCTGGACCGCGCGCTCGACGAGCTGCCCGCGCCCTACCGCGTGCCCGCCGCGCAGGACCCGCTGCGCCTGGCCTTCGACCGCCACGCGCCCGCCGCGCTCATGGTGCGCACGCGCGGGTGCCCCCGGCGCTGCGGCTTCTGCCAGAACCACGACAAGAGCTACCGGATGCTCTCGCCCGCGCGCACGGTGGAGGAGATGCGCGCCTGCAAGGCCCTGGGCTACCGCTCCGTGGACTTCTACGACGACAACTTCAACCAGTCCATCCGCCTGACCGAGGAGCTCTGCCGCGAGATCATCCGCTCCGGCGTGGACATGCCTTGGGTGGCGCGCTGCCGCGTGGACCGGCTCACGCCCGGCCTGCTCGCGCTCATGGCCCGCGCCGGCTGTTATCGCATCCACTTCGGCGTGGAGTCCGGGACCCAACGCATCCTCGACCGCATCGACAAGGAGATCACGATCGAGCAGTGCCGCGAGGCCTTCCGTCTCTGCCGCGAGGCCGGCATCGAGACGCTGGGCTACTTCATCCTGGGACTGCCCACGGAGACCCCCGAAGAGGCGCGGGCGACCATCGACCTCGCCATCGAGCTGCGCGCCGACTACGCCGCGTTCTTCGCGCTGTTCCCGGCTCCCGGCACGCCCATCTACTTCGACGCGGTGCGCGATCCCGCCTTCGGCGGCGACTACGTGCGCGACTATGCCCGCGACCCCTGGCCTGACATGGAGCTGCGCACCTGGGAGACCGGGATGACCCACGCCCGCATGATGGCGCTCATGCGCGAGGCGCACGCGCGCTTCTACCTGCGGCCGTCCTATCTCCTGCGGCGACTGGCCGCCCTATCGGGTCCGAGCGAGCTGGCGTCGAAGGCCGTCATCGCCGCGCACATGCTCGCCGCGTCCTGGCGCGGCGAGCCCGCCGTCCCCGTCGCGACGCACGCCGAGGGATGAGCGCGTGACCCGCCCGACCCGCTGGGCGCTGGGCGCCGCCGGGCTGCAGGCCGCCTGGCTCGTCATGTTGTGGGCCGTCTCCGTGTTCCTGCTGCCGCCCGACTCGACGCCGGGGTGGTACGCCCTGCTGATGCTGCCCGCCATCCTGCCGTCCGCGCTGGCGGGCTTCCTGCTGCCGGACACCGGCCAGGACGGCCTGCTGCTGCCCGTCCTCATCATGCTGTTCTCTCTGCTGTTCTGGGGCGCGTGCGGCTGGACCGCGGGCAAAGCCGCCGACTGGCGCAGGCGCGGAGCGTGACGCGCCCGGCCCCCGGACCCCGCAAGGGCTAGTCAGCCCCGCGGGTGCCGAAACGCGTGGTCCAGATGGCGCCCACGCCGACCATCACCGCGAACGACAGCAGCATCAGGCTCACGAGGAGCAGCAGCCCGCCCACGCCGCCCGGCAGGCCCGTCAGAGCGATGAGCTTGCCCAGGAGGTTCGGGCTGACCAGCAGGGCGAAGCCCAGCCCCACGCCGCCCAAGGTCGTCGGCGCGGGACGGGAGACCGACTGAGAGAAGCGGCGCGCCAGCACCAGGCAGAACGCGGCCACCGCGAGCAGCTTGGCGGCGAAGACGGCGAGCAGCGCGACGGGGACGAGCGGCAGGCCGACGATGGAGACCGCGAGCAGGAGCAGCGCGGGACCCGCGGCGACGAGCACGAGCAGGCCGATGCCCGCCGAGCGCCAGAAGTCACCCTCGACGGCGGCGGCGACGGTCTCCACCTGGCGGGGCGCGAAAGCGCCGGCCAAAGCGACGAGCAGGCCGCAGCCCAGCAGGAAGGCGATGCCGGCGACGACCTTCGCGCGTCCCCAACCTTTCTTCACTTCGGCGCGCTCCTCCGGCGTGCCCGCGGCGGCCTTGCGGGAGACCTTCGTCGCCAGGCGCAGCAGGTCGCGGCCCATGCCCAGGTCGAGCTGGGTCACGGAGCCGTTGAGCTTGGCCGAGTCCGCCTTCCTGAGCTTGCCGCCCAGCAGCGCCACCGAGCCGTTGACCTCCGCCTTCGGGCCGAGCGTCACGTCGCCGCCCATGGCCGCCACGTCGCCGTGCACGCGCCCTTCCACGCTCACCGGACCGCCCATGGACGCCACGTCGCCGCTGACCGCGCCCGTGATGGACACGGCGGAGCCCAGCGAGGCCACGTCGCCGTTGACCTGGCCGGGGATGGCGATGGCACCGTCGAGCGACACGGCGTCGCCGTTGAGCATGCCTTCCACGGTGATGGAGCCGCGCGCGACGATGTCGCCGTCGCGGGTCTCGCCCTTGGCGACCCGCACGGGGCCGTCGATGGGGTCCTTGCCGTCGATCTTGATGTTGAACTGGGGCCGAGCCTGGGCCAGCCCCGCGCCCAACGCGAGCAGGGCGGCCAGCAGCGTCGTCTTGAGCTTCATGGTTTCCTCCGGGCGGCCGCCGTCGGGCGGCCGAGAACGAGAATGACGGCGGCGGCCAGGACGGAGGCCGCGAGCAGCGACGGCAGCACGGACACGGCGTCGGTCAGGAGCAGTCCCGCGGACCGGGCGAGAGGCAGCTTGGCCGCGATGAGGGCGGCCTTGGCGGCGGCCGACAGCGCCGTCTCGCCGACGGCGGCGAGCCCCGCCCACGACGGGCGCCCATAAACGGCCACCGCCCAGGCCACGCCCGCCGTCCACGCGGCGCACAACGCGCCCGCGGCGCCGGCGGCCCAGGCGGCGTAAGGGGCCGGACGCAGCGCGGCCAGCACCTTCCTGTTGAAAGCGCGCGTCAGGCGGGGAACGGGAACGGCGGCGAAGGCGGCCGCCGCGGCCTTCAGGCCCGCGAAGTCCCGGGCGCAGGCGGAGCATCCGGACAGATGCGCGTCCAGGGCGCGGGACTCCCCGGCGGGGAGGGCCCCATCCAGGCGATCCTGCAGTCGCGCGGGGTTCGGATGTGACATGGCTACCTAAGACTACGGGCGGAGCGGAGGGAAAGTTTCATCTTCTTACGGCGCCTCGCCGGCCGATTCGAGGCGGGCCTTGAGCAGGTCGCGGGCTCGGAACAGGCGGTTCTTCACCGTGCCTTCCGGCAGACCCAGCACCTCGCCGATGGCGCGGTAGTCCAGGTCCTCCTTGTGGCGCAGGAGCAGGATCTCCCTATATAAGGGAGGCAGCCCCGCGACGATGCGCTCCAGCCGGTCGCGAGTCTCCTCGCGAACCAAAACGGCCTCGATGCCCGCGACGGGCTCGGCCGGGTCCAGGCCGGACTCCGGGTCGTCCAACGCGGCCGGGTCCTCGCCACGGGCGCGCAGGAAGTCCAGCGCGGCATTGTGGGCGATCTTGAACAGCCAGGAGGCCAGGGGGCGGCCCGGGTCGTATGACGCCAACGCGCGAAAGGCCTTCAGGAAGGCCTCCTGCGCCAGGTCCTCGGCGTCCCGCGGATCGCGCACCAGACGCAGCAGCAGCGCGTAGACCCGGTCCCGATACGAGTCGAGCACCGCCTCGAAAGCGGCTTCGTCGCCGTCGAGGCAGCGACGGACCAACTCGGCGTCGGCGGTGGGGTCTTCCATGGGGCCGCCTCTACACTACGAAATACCCGCCGAATAGTTTCAGCTCCAGATGTGAAGCATTGATTCACAACAGGGGCAACGCTGCGCAAACTTATGTCTGGTCCTTCCGCTTCAGCAGGGCCAAGGCCCAACGACTCTGCCGTCCGCCTTCCGTCGCGGCTATCCTGAAGCCATGAACATCAAACTCATGTTGGTCGTCGTCAGCACGCTGATGTCGGCTCCCGCGGGCGCGGAGGTCCTCCGCTACACGGGCGCGCGCCGCATCCCGGTGCAGCACAGCGACATCATGTGCATGGTCTCGCCCGCGGCCGATTGCCTGGCGCGCGCCACCTCTTATTACGGCAGTTCGGCGCATCTCGAGGCCGTGGACGCCGCCGTCAGCCACTCCAGGAACCCGGGCGTGTTCTCCGCCAGCCTTCTCGTCGCGGCCCGCGCCGCCGAATCGCGGGCCTTCGCCGCGTCGGCCTCCTTCGAGATCCCGCTCAACGAGGCCGGCGAAGCCCGCCGGACCCGCGCGGCCATCGCCGCCTACGGTGAATTCCTCAACATGAAGGAGTTCCTGCGCGCGGGCGCCGACCTCAACGACCCGGCGCGCGACGCCGCAATGGAGGCCCTGCGCGTCGTCGCCGAAGGCGGGGGGACGCCCGAGAGCTTCGCCGTCGCGCGCACTCTCTACGACGCCGCCCGTCCGGCCGCGCGACCTTAAGGAGGATGCCATGAACCGCTACGCCCTGCTCGTCGCCGTCAGCCTCGCCGCCGCGCCGGCCCGCGCCGACACCATCTTCGAGGTCATCGGCGGCCAGGTCAGCTATCAACGGATGCAGACCAACAACTACGCGACCAACGGCATGGTGTGCCTCAACGCCTACAAGCGTCGCCTGAGCGGGGCGGAGTTCCACGAGCAGGTCGCGGCGTCGTTCGGCCCCCAGGGCTCGGCGCTCACGGACGGCTACAGGGCGCGCGCCGCGGCCCTCATCGCCCGCATCGACGCCGCCGTCGCCGAGCTGCATGCCGCCCGCGCCATCACGGACGACGCCGCGGCCTTGACCCGGGTGCGAGCCTTGCGCGAAGGCTCGGCCGAGCAGGTCCGTCAGGACGCGTTCTTGACGCTGGCGCTGCCGGTCATCGCCTCGGACCCGTCGCACGCCGGGCGCGCCAGAGCGCTGTTGGCCATGGGGGTCATCGCGGGCAGCGCCGACTACGCCGAGGCGCGCCGCCTGGCATCCGACGCCGTCCGCGAAGAAAGGAGGTCCCGATGAGACCCACGGCCCTGCTCTTCGCCGCCTTGAGCGTCGCCGCCGCGAGCGCGAGCGCCATCGGGTTCGAATCCGCCGTGGCCGAGGCCGGGGCTCTGCGCCCGTCGTTCGAGCGACGGCGAGTCTGCGCCATGAGCGACGAAGGGAACGACCCGCGCGGGCTGACGCTCATCGCCGGCAACGGCTCCGCCGCGCCCGATTTCACGCTCCTGGACACGGCCCGGCGCTCTTTCACTCTCTCCAGCCTGCGCGGCCGCGTGGTCCTGCTCGACTTCTGGGCGACTTGGTGCGGCCCGTGCCGGAACTCCGGCGCCACGCTGCAGGCACTGCATACGCGCCACTCCGCCGCGGGACTCAGCGTCATCGGCGTGAACCAGCGCGAGGATGCCGCGACCATCAACGACTACACGAGCGACCCGGAGCACCGCCTCACCTACCGGCAAGTCATGGACGACGGCGCCGTGGCTCGTTCCTACGAGGTGCGGGGCGTCCCGCACTTCGTCCTCATCGGCCGCGACGGGCGCGTCCGCTGGCAGATGTCCGGCTTCGACGCCCGCACTCCGGCGGACGCGGCTGAGATGAGCCGCGCCGTGGAGGCCGCATTGTCGGAAGGCTCGCTCTGACGCCATCCTGACCGCCGTTACCCGCCTTGCGCCCAGGCCCTTCTCTCCCCGGGAGGGCCTGGGCCTTTTGGCCCACCCCTTTGTCATTTTTGGACCTGTCTGTGG
>JANRKA010000004.1:0-4141 GCA_033875325.1 Elusimicrobiota bacterium
CGGGGAAAACTGCGAACGGGGACTGGTACCTAACTCTGTTTCAACGCGGTTGTCCCGTGTGGAAACTGTGTTTGGTACCTGCCCCCTTTCTCAGTTGTCCCCTTCTCAGGTGCCGGCGCGGGCGGAGCGGATGCGGGCGGATTTGGCGAGCTCTTCCCAGGCTTCGAGCTGGGCGAGCTCGCGGTCGAGGGCGGCGGCGTCGAAGGCGCCGCGCCAGGGGAGCCAAGAGCGGGAGACGCGGCGGGCGGGCATGGCGTCGCGGGCGGCCGCGAGGCGGGTGATGACGGCGTCGAGGGCTTCGGCGCGTCCCTCGGGGGCGAGGGACGGGCGGAGCTTCGCGACGGCGGCCGCGTCCAGGTCCGCGCGCAGGCCGAAACGCGGGGGGAGCGGCACGGGGTCCTCGGGCGGGCCGGAGAGCTCGGTGAAGGCGGTGGTCGCGAGCCCCGGCGCCTTCGAGGCGTACGGCACGACGGCGAAGTCCACGCGGTTCTCCTCGCGCGTGCGGCCGCAGATCTCGTCGCCGTGGCTCACGCACAGGTCGCGCCCGCCGAGCAGGTCGAGGAACAGGCGCGACTCGGGGTCGTCGGGCGAGGCCCCGAGGTCTCCCAACACGACGAAGGGGGTCGTCGAGGCCTGGGCGCGAACGAACTCGGCGACGGCGGCGAGCTGCCCGACGCGTCGCGCTTCGGCCGGGCCCAGCCCGGGCTCGACGCGCACGGAGAAGAGGACGAGCGGGCCGGCGGACGCGGCCACGCGCGCGGCGAGCGCGCCGAAGCCGTCTCCCAGGCGCAGCGCGTCCGTCCGCTCGATGGGCGCCCGGCTGGTGAGCGCCAGTCCCGTGGCGGCGTCGAAGGCCACGGCGCCGTGGCCGGCGCCGGCGGCGAGCGCGTCGGCGTCCTCGCGGCGCCACAGCTCCTGGTAAGCGGCGGCTGCGGGCTTCTCGGCGGCGAGGCGGGCGACGATGGCCTCGCGGCGCGAGGGCCAGCCTTGGTGCACGCGGCGCGGGCCCGCGACGTTGAGCGTGAGCAGGACCAGCGCCGCGGCGGCCTTCACAGCAGCTTCCCCGTCCAGACCGTCAGCGCGCGTCCGCCCAACTCCACGCGCGCGCCTTTGGGGCGCACGAGAAGGACGCCGCCGCGCTTGGACGCCTGGTAGGCGGCGAGCACGGGTTTCTTGAGACGCTCGGCCCAATAGGGCCCGACCGCGCAGTGCGCGGAGCCGGTGACCGGGTCCTCGTCGATGCCCTGAGACGGATAGAAACAGCGCGAGACCACGTCATAGGCCGCGCGTTTGGAGGGCGCGGTGAGCACGAGGCCCTTCGTGGTGCAGGCCTTCAGCGCCGCGGGCGAAGGCGCGGCGCGGCGCACGGTGTCCTCGGAGTCCATCTCGAGCACGAACTCCTGCGCGGTTTCGCCCAGCCACAGCGGGGTCTCGCCCACCGCGGCCAGCAGCCCCGGCGGCGGCGCCGCGTGTCTCGGCGGGTCGGCGGGCAGGTCGATGACGAGGTGCTCCCCGTCGCGGCGCGCCTCGAGGCGGCCGGAGGCGGTGTCGAAGGCCAACGGCGCGGCGGGCGGCACGGCGCCCCATGACCACAACGCGTGAGCGGCGGCGAGCGTGGCGTGCCCGCACAGCGGGACCTCCTGCGTGGGCGTGAACCAACGCAGGCGCCAGGCCGCGCCCGCGGGCTCGAGGAAGGCGGTCTCGGAGAGGTTGAACTCGGCGGCGACGGCCCTGCGCCACTCGTCGTCGCGCTCGCCGTCGAGCCGCACGACCGCGGCGGGGTTGCCGGTGAAGGGTTTCTCGGCGAACGCGTCCACGACGCAAGCCTCGAGGCTCATGCGGGGACGATCTTGCCCAGGACGCGCGGGCCCGCCGCGCCGGTGGCCGCGGGCGCGTTGTTGGCGCGTCCCCGCAGGGCGCGCGCGGCCAGCCAGGCGAAGCAGGCCGCCTCCTTGGCCATGACGGGCAGGCCGCGCGACGCGGTGGTCGACACCTTCGTCGGCGAGAACAAGGCCTGGAGCCGGCGCATCAGGTGGGCGTTGAGCGCGCCGCCTCCCGAGACCAACAGTTCCGAGACCGGCCCCGGCGCGTGTTCGATGACGCTCAGCCAGATGGACACGGCCGTCAACTCGGCGAGCGTGGCGAGCGTGTCGGGGAGGTTCGCGCGCGTGGGCCGCGCGAAGTTCCTCGTGAGGAACGCCGGGCCGAAGGTGGTGCGATCGAGGGACTTGGGCGCGGGGCGCAGGAAATAGGGCTCGCGCAGGGCGCGGCGGAGCAGGGCGTGGTCCACGCGGCCGGCGGCGGCGAGGCGGCCGCCCGCGTCGTATTCGCGGCGGCCGCCCGTGGCGCGGCGCACGGCCTCGTCCATCAGCGAGTTGCCCGGGCCCGTGTCGAAGGCCGCGTGCAGCCGGCCGCCGCCGACGAGGGAGGCGTTGGCGATGCCGCCGACGTTGAGCACGGCCTTGAGCGGCCCGCGCCCGTAGAGGAAAAGGTCGAAGGCGGGCACCAACGGCGCGCCTTGCCCGCCGGCGGCCATGTCGCGGGGGCGGAAGTCGGCGACGGTCGTCACGCCCGTGCGTTCGGCGATGACGGCGGGCTCGGCGACCTGAAGGGTGTTGGCCGGCGACGCGCCGGGGCCGTGCCAGACGGTCTGCCCGTGAGAGCCGATGACGGCCGGACGCGTCCCGGCGGAGACCTTGAGCGCGGCGGCCGCGAAAGCCTCGCCCAGGGCGAAGTTCAGCCGCGAGAGATCCGGCACGGACAACGCGGGACCCGCGAGCACGAGGCGCTTGAGCGCGGGCGGGTAGGCGTCGGTGCGTTGGCGGAGCACCGTCACGCCCGCGGCGCCGACCTCCACGAGCGCGGCCGTGACGCCGTCGGCCGAGGTCCCCGACATGAGGCCGACGGCGAGCATCAGGAGCGGGCCAGCTCGCGCATGCGCTCCTCGGCGACGGCGCGCACGACCTCGCGCAGGGTCGGGTTGTCCTCGAGCATGCGGCCGAAGTCCCGGGCGTTGAGGCAGAACAGGCGCGTGGGTTTGGTCGTCGTGACCGTGGCCGAGCGCGGCTTCTGGAAGAGCAGCGACATCTCGCCGAAGAACTCGCCGGGGATGAGCCGGCCGACGGGGTGGTCCCAGCCGGTCTTGGTGACCTCCACGCCGCCCTCGTAGATGATGTAGAAGGCGTCGCCGGGAGCGCCTTCGACGCAGACCTGCCGCCCGGCGTCGTAGCTGGCGAGCGTCATGAAGGGGACGATCTGCTCGAGGTGGCCGGGCTCGAGCTCGCCGACGAAGCCGAGGCTCTTCTGCCCGTCCATCAGCCAGCGCCGCTCCTTGTCGCCCAACGGCTCCTTCTTCGCTTCCATGATGAGACCCTCCGGGGACGCCCGGCGGGCGTCCGATGGTGCTGCGGGGATTATAGGGAACTTTTCAGGGGGCTCGACCGTATGTAAGGAGCATGGTCCTCGCGAGGCGCCCGCTGCTGGCTCTCCTCCTCCTGGCCGCCGGCGGCGCGGAGGCGGCGCGCCGCGCCGGGGCGCTGCGTCCCCCGCGGGACCTGGCGTGGGCGCTGAAGGCGGCGGCGGGCCCCGTGACCGTGGAGGGACGCCTGGACGGCCCCGTGCGCGAGACCGCGCGCGGCTGGAAGACCACGCTCTCCTTCGACGCGCCGACCGGGCCGCAGCGCGCGCTGGTGTGGCTGCCGCGCGGGCGGCCCGTGGCGGACCTGGAACCCGGGCGGCGCGCGACGGCGACCGGCTTGCTGCGCCCGCCGCGGCGCCCGCGCGACCCCGGGGACTTCGACGAGGAAGCCGCGTTGGAAGCGCGCGGCGCGGGCTGGGTGCTCCACGCCCGCGCCGTGACGGCGTCGCCGGAACCTCCGCCCTGGGCGTGGCGGCCGCTGGTTTGGGCGCAGGCGGCCCGCCTGTCGGCCGAGGCGTCCTTCCGTCGTCGCCTTGCGCCCGAGCGCGCGGCCTTGCTCGCCGGACTGGCGTTGGGCGACGCGGGCGCGCTGCCGCGGGGCCTGCGCGACGCCGTGCGCGACGCCGGGGCGACCCACCTGCTCGTCGCGTCGGGCTCCAACGCGGGCTTCGCGGCCGCGGCCGGCGGCGGGGCCGCGCTCGCCCTCGGCGCCGGGCCCGCGGC
>JANRKA010000005.1:0-4902 GCA_033875325.1 Elusimicrobiota bacterium
CGCCCCGCGCGGGCGCGGCGCGGCTCGACGCCGCCTCCGCGGGCGCGCCTCCCCGGCCGGCGTCGTGGAGCGTGGCCGCTCCGCGCTTCGGCGTCTCGACCACGGCGCTTCTGCTCGACGCGGCGCTCATCGTCGCGAGCCTGCGCCTGTTGAAGAGCCTGCCGCCCGCTCCGGCCGTCGCGTACACGGCCGCGACGACCGCGCTCTGGGCCTGGCTGTACCCGGGCGCGACGCGGCGGCTGACGCGCCCCGGGCTCTGGGCCGGGATCTTCGTCATCGCCGTCGGAGCCGGCGCCCTGTTGGGGGAGGGCGGGCTCGAGGCCGGCCTGCGCATGGCTCTGCGCGCGCTGCTGCTCAGCGCGGGTTTCGCGGCGTTGAGCCAGGAGCTCGCCGCGCCGGCCGTGCGCGCGCGCCTGGGGGCGTGGGGGGCCGGCGGCTGGCTCGCCGCCGTGGAGGGGGCCTTCGCGTCCTTGCCCGCGCTCATCGCGCGCCTGCCGCCCGCCCCCGTCCTCCTGCGCAGGCCCGCCGACGCGCTTTCGTCCCTGCTCGACGCGGCCGAGCCGCCCGCCCTCTTCCTCGTGGCCGGTCCCGCCGGTTCCGGCAAAAGCGCCTTCCTCGCCGCGCTCGTGGAGCGGCTGCGGGAGAGGAAGGTCGGCGTCGCGGGCCTGCTCTCGCCGGGCGAACACGCCGGCGGCGTCAGGACGGGTTTCGACGCGGTGGACCTGGCCACCGGACGGCGCGTCGCGCTCAGCCGCCGCGGCGGCCCGCCGGAGTGGCCGGCGCTCGTCGGGCCCTTCCACTTCTCCCCCGAGGGGCTCGCGTTCGGACGCGCCGCGCTCGCCGCCGACGCTGAAGTGCTCGTCGTCGACGAGGTGGGCCCGTTGGAGCTCGCGGGCGGGGGTTGGGCCGCGGCGCTCGACGCGCTCGCGCTGACGCGGCGCCGGCCGATGGTGTGGGCCGTGCGCGACGGGCTCGTGGACGCGGTCCAGGCGCGTTGGAGCGCGCCGGCGTCGGCGGTATGGACGCCCGCGACGGACCCGGCGGCGGCCGCCGCCGCGCTAGAAGCGGCCGGCCAACAGTAGGAAACGCGCGCCGAGGACGACGGCCGCCGCCGCCGCGGCGGCGACGCCCGCGGAGACGACGGCGGCCTTGAGGCGGCATGACGGGCACAGAGGCGCCTTCAAGGCCTCCCCGGTCCACAGCCCCGCGTGCAGGAAGGACATGGCCACGACCGCGGGCCAACGCAGGAGCGGGGCGAGGGGGCGCAGGTCCGCGGCGGGGCGGCCGCAGCGGGGACAGGTCCCCTCTACAGGATGCGGCACCAGAGCACCTTCAGGTACTCGCCTTCGGGGTGGTCGGCGGCGAAGGGGTGGTCGGCGCCCGCGCCGGATTTGCGGAAGATGGACGCGCGCCGGCCGGCCGAGCCGCACGCGGTGCGCACGAACTGCTGGAACTCGTCCCAGGTCAGCATGCCCGAGCACGAGCAGGTGACGAGCACGCCGCCGGGCTCCACCAGCGACGCGCCCAGGCGGTTGAGGTCGAGGTACTTCTGCCGGCCGAGCTTGTAGCCGTCGCGCGAGGCGATGAGCTTGTAGGGGTCGAGGACGACCACGCCGTAGCGCCGGCCGTTGGCGTGGGCCTGGCGCAGGTAGGGGAAGGCGTCGGCGTTGACCGCGTCGATGCGGACCTGGTTGACGTTCGCGTTCTTCTTGATGAGCGCGTGCGCGTCGGGGTCGAGCTCGACGCAGGTCGTCTCCTCGGCGCCGCCGAGCTTCTGGGCGTACAGGCCGAAGCCGCCCGTGTAGGAACACACGTCGAGCACCTTCTTGCCCTTGGTGAACCGGGTCAGCGCCAGGCGGTTGTCGCGCTGGTCGCAGAAGAAGCCGGTCTTGAAGCCGGAGGTGGGCTCGACCTGGAAGGCGACGCCGTTCTCCTTGACGCGGCCGCCCCCGCCCGCGCCGCGGGGGTCGACGACGAAGCCTTCCATGGTCTGGGTGTGGGGCGAGGCGCGGCGCACGAACTTGGCGTGCGGGAAATGGCGCTGGAACGCCTTCTCGAGCCGGTCCGCGAGCTTGAACATGCCCAGCGAGTAGAACTCGAGCACGACGAAGTTGTTGAGCCGGTCCACGACGAGCCCCGGCAGGCCGTCGCCGTTGTCGTGCACCAGGCGGTAGGCGTCGGTGGTCTCGTCGAGGCCGAGCGTCACGCGCCGGAACTCGACGGCCTGCGCGACGCGCTCCGCCAGGAACTTGTCCACGTCGAAGTCGCCCACGCCGCGCGCGAGCAGGCGCAGGGCGATGAGGGAGCGCGGGTTGTAGAGGGCGACGCCGTAGGGCGCGTCGGAGCGGTCGTAGACGGCGACCACGTCACCGGGACGGGCGCGGGCGTCCACCTCGCCCAACATCCTTTTATAGAGCTGATGGCCCGAGGCCGCGGAGCGCAGGCGCACCCATGGTATGTTCAGCTCGTGGCCGGCGGGTTTGCCCGTCTTGAGCGGCCGCGCCTCGGGAAGGTCGGGCTCCTGCTCGTCGGGCACGCCGCGCTCGTCTTCCTCTCTCACGCGTCCATCTTAGCAACTTAGCCGTCGGAGCGAGGGCGCCGTGACGCCTTCGTCACGAGCGGCCGCGCGCCCAGGCGTCGGCGGCGGCGAGCTTGGCCGGCGTGCCGACGTCGAACCAGGACCAGCGCGAGGCGTCGAAGGCCCGTATGTCGGCGCCTTCGGAGGCGAGCCGCAGGTAGGCGTCCACGATGGAGAAAGCGCCGTCTTCCGTCAGGCGGCCGGGCAGGAGGGGGGAGACGACGTGCACGCCGTCGAACGAGAGGCGCCGCGCGCCCGCGACGGGACCCTTCGCCCAACGCGTCGCGCCCCGTTTGTCATCGGCGTGCCCGACGAGGCGGCCCGCCTCGTCGAACAGGAAGGCGCGCGCCGACGCGCGCTCGCGCACGGCCAAGGTGGCCAGGGGCGAGGCGGCGCGGTGCGCGGCGAGCAGCGCGGCGGGGTCGAGGTCGGTGAGCACGTCCGCGTTGCGGACGAAGAACGGCTCGTCGCCGGCGAGCAGGGGCGCGGCCTTCTTCAGGCCGCCGCCGGTGTCGAGGAGGAGGTCGTCCTCCCGCGACACCCTCACGCTCACGCCGTAGCGCGAGGCCAGCGTCGCGCAGAAGCCGGCGACCTGGTCCGCGTGGTGGTGGGCGTTGACCACGAACGAGTCGCAGCCGGCCTCCTTCAGGTGGACGAGCGCGCGCTCGAGCAGGGGGGTGCCGCCCACGGGGATGAGCGCCTTCGGCGTCGCGTCGGTCAGAGGGCGCAGGCGCGAGCCCACGCCGGCGGCCAACAGCAGCGCCTTCACGCGGGTTTGGAGGGCCAGCGCGGCCGCTCGCGGTGGGAGACCTCGGCGGACACGCCCTGGTCGCGCAGGTGCTTGGCGAGGCGCTCGGCGAGGTACACCGAGCGGTGCTGTCCGCCGGTGCAGCCGAACGCCACGAGCAAGGAGGTGAAGTTGCGCCGGGCGTAGTCATCCACGGCCTGGTCCACGAGCGCGAAGGCCGAGCGCGCCCAGCGGTCCACGGAATCCTCTTTGGACAGGAAGGAGACGACTTCCCCGTCGAGACCCGTCTGGGTCTTGAAGCGGGCCTCGCGTCCGGGATTGGGCAGGCAGCGGCAGTCGAACACGTAGCCGCCGCCGTGGCCTTTGTCGTCGCGCGGCATGCCGTGTTTGTAGGAGAAGCTCTCGATGCGCACCGTCAGGCTCAGTTTGGCGCCGCCGAACTGGCGCAGGGCCGAGGAGCCGACCAGACGCTTGAACACGCCCATGAGCTCGGGCACCTCGAGCGGCAGGTTGTGGCGCAGGAGGAGGCGCTCGATGTTGCGGATGGCGTAGGGGATGCTCTGGAGGAAGAGGGGCTTCTTCTCGTGGAAGCCGCGCAGGCCGTAGGCGCCCATCGCCTGCATGATGCGGATGAGCACGAAGCCGGGGAAGAAACGGAGGAACTCGGCCTTGTCCACGCGGGCGTGTTTGGCCGCCTCGTGGATGTAGAGCTCGAGCAGCTCGTCGCGCAGCTCGAAAGGGACGTCGGCCTTCGCGTCGTAGAGCAGCGAGGCGATGTCGTACTGCAGCGCGCCGCGGCGGCCGTTCTGGTAGTCGATGAAGTAGGGCTTGCCGTCCTTGAGCATCGCGTTGCGTGACTGGAAGTCGCGGCAGAGGAAATACTCCCGGTCGGCGGCGAGCAGGTAATCGGCGAAGGCGGTGAAGTCCTCCTCCAGGCGTTCCTCGTGGAAGGGCACGTTCCCCAAGGTGAGGAAGTAGTACTTGAAGTGGTTCATGTCCCAGAGCATCGACTGCTTGTCGAAGCTCGCCCGCGGGTAGCAGTGGCGGTAGTCGAGGCCCTTGCCCGCGACGATCTGGATGCGCGGCAGCCAGCGCACCACCTCGCGGTAGGCCGAGACGACCTCCTCGGGGAAGCCCTGGGGCGTGCGGCGTTTGCTCAGGAACTGGAAAAGCGTCGTGTCCCCGAGGTCCTCCTCGAGGTAGGCGGTCCCGGAGGGGTCCTCGCCGTAGATCGCGGGGACGGGCATCCCCTCCTTGTGGAAGTGGCGGGAGAACTCGATGAAGGCGCGGTTCTCCTTCACGTCGTCATGCAGCACGCCGATGGCGGTTTTGCCGCCGCCCGTGAGGCGGTAGATCTTGCGGTTGGACCCGTCCGCGCGCACGGGCACGGGAGCGCCGGGTTCGGCGCCGAAACGGGCCTTGAACAGCGTGCTCAACGCGTCGGACACGGCCGCCATGTTAGCAAAGGAGCCGCCTGGTCGGGACTGAGAAAGGGGACAGGGATTGAGAAAGGGGACAGGTACCTAACTCAACTCCGGAGTTGAGTTAGGTACCTGTCCCCTTTCTCAATCCCTGT
>JANRKA010000006.1:0-12532 GCA_033875325.1 Elusimicrobiota bacterium
TAGAGGTCGTTGGCGGCCTTGAGCTCTTCGTAGCGCTTCATGTCCTTCTTCTTGAGCTGCTCGATGAGGTCCTTGCGGTGCGCCGCCCACTTGGCGGCGTTGGCGCCGGTCTTGCGCGCGATGGAGTCGTGGGCCAGGAACTCCCAGATGGCCTTGCCGTCGGCCTTCTGGATGCCGCAGCCGGGCTTGTTCATCATGCGCTTGACGTAGCGGTTCCAGACCTTGGCCTCGACCTGCCAGATGGACAGGTCCTTGAAGAGGTCGGGCTGCTCCTTCTTGAGCGTCGCCAGGGCCGCGGCCTGCTTCTTGTCGTCGGTGCCGCCGGCGGGCTCGACGAAGCGGCTGTTGAGAGGGCGCGCGGCGGAGTGGCACTGCGCGCAGCCGCCCGTCTTGGAGGTCAGCTTCTTGTAGCCGGCCTGGACGTTGGCGGGGTAGGACTTGATGACCTCGTCGGGCAAGGTCTCCGGGCCGAAGTCGTTGGGGTAGGGGTGGGCCAGGGCCTTGTCCTTCTCGCTCATGCCCTTGGCGTCGGCGGCGTGAGCGGCCGGAACGAGGGCCAGTCCGAGCAGAGCGGCGAACGCGAGCGTCATCGTGCGGTTCATATGTTCTCCTTTTTTAGAAGCCGGAATCGTCCTTCTTGGCGATGGACAACAGCCAGGTCGCCAACGCGTCGAGCTCCTTCTTCGAGATCTTGTCCTTCCAGGCCGGCATGTTGATGGGCGGCGCCGGGCCCTTGGGGTTGTAGAGCTTGGCCTCGGAGGCGGGCACGCCGTTGGAGATCTTCTTGACCAGCTCCTCGTGCGTGTAGGTGCCCATCAGGTCCGGGAGGGTCGGCTCCAAGCCCTTCTCCATCTCGGCGAGCATGGTCTTCTCGTCCTTGACTTCTTCGATGGGCATCTGGCCGTTGGCGGCCGCGTTGAAGCGGCGGCGGCCCTGCTTGGCCTCCAGGCCGTGGCAGCCTTGGCAGCCGTATTTCTCGTAGACCTGCTTGCCGCTGAGCGCGACCTCCTTGGGCTTGGGGCCGGGCACGTACCAGCGCGACGGGATGAGTTCCTCCTTCGTCAGGCCGGAGAGGTAGGCCGTGATGGCGTCGGCGCCCTCGCGGTCGATCTCCTTGGTGAAGTCGGGCATGCCCGAGGGCGGGATGGGCTCCGCGTTGTAGTGCGCGAAGGGGTCGTTGGGCGTGACCTTCGCCGGGTCGTTGATCAAGTGCGCCAGGATCCAGTTCTGGAGGTTCCAGGCGGTGTGGTGGTGGTCGTTGGGCAGCTTCTTGCCGTCGAAGCGGATCTTGTCGAAGTTGTAGCCGGCGATGCGCTCGAAGGGCTTGTCGGCGATGTCGCCGAGGTCCACCGAGGTCACGCCGCCCCAGCCGTTGATGGCGTGGCAGCCCTGGCAGCCGTGTTTGGTGAAGAGCTGCTTGCCCTTGGCCGCGACCTCGGCGCCCTTGAGGGTCTCGAAGTCGCCGTGGCACTTCACGCACGAGGCCTGGATGTGCACGCCCTTGAGCATGGGCTTCTCCCAGTGCTTGACCCAGCCGTGCGCGGCGTCCTTGGTGGTCGCCAGGCCCTGGCCGGAGTGGCAGGAGGTGCAGCCGAACTTCGTGAACCCGTGTTTCTTGACCAAGGCGTCGTCCACCTTCGGGTGGGCCTTGTACGGGTGCTCCTTGAAGTCGTTCTTCAGGGTCGGGTTGGTGTATTCGTCCATCCCGACGTGGCAGGTGATGCAGCGGTCGAAGCGGTTCAGGTCGGCCACGATGATCTGCTTGATCTCGACGGGCGACTTGCGCATCTTCTTGGCTTCGGCCTTCAGGCGCTCGGCGACCTTGGGGTCCTTGGCCGCGGCGGCCTCCTTCTCCAGGGACTCCGCCGCCATCTTGTAGTAGGCCTTCTGGTAGGGCTTCCACTCGGCGTTGAAGTCCTTGAGGAACGCCCAGGCGAAGGAGACCAGCAGGAGGACGTTCGACCCGATGAAGAGTTTTCGGTAGCTCATCTTTCCCTTAGAAGTTCATGCTGATCGAGGGGATCGTCAGCACGTATTTGATGTTGAAGGTCAGACGCGCGAGCATCTTGAGCAGGACCGACATGGTGCTCACGACGAGCACCATGGTGACCAGGTAGCGCGGCCAATCCAGCGAGCGGATGTGGCGCTGCGGCAGGACGAAGCCGTAGTAGAAGGACGCGCCGGCCAGCACGAGCAGGAAGCCCAGCTCGATGGGGCCCATCTTGCCCATGACCATGCCCACGACGCCCAACGTCGTCAGCAGGCCGAGGAAGGCGCCCATCGTCTTCTTGCCGTCGAGCTCCTTCTGGATGAGCTTGGGACCGAGCAGCCAGGCGCCCGACACGGCGCCCAGCAGCGGGATGCCGAGCCACATCGGGAACATCGCCGCGTCCTTGGGGCCGAAGACGGACCAGGTCGGCGGCGGCGCCGGCTTGGTCATCAGCCAGGACTCCCAGGGCCAGTACCACGCGTAGTTCGGGCCGCGGCATGCGTAGCCGATGTAGATGAGGGCGAACCACATGAAGATGCCCAGCATGAACAGGGTGTTGGCGAAGGGCCGCTCCTTCCAGGCGTAGTAGCCCACGCCCTTCGGGTTGGTGTCGATGTAGGGGATGGCCATCAAGCCCACGATGATGAGTCCGGGCATGACCACGCCGGCGATCCACGGATCGAAATACACGAGCAGTTCCTGCAGGCCGACGAAGTACCACGGGGCCTTGGAGGGGTTGGTCGTGACGTTGGGGTTGGCGATGGCCTCCAGCGGAGCGTTCTGCAGGATGGACCAGATGAAGATGAACAGGACGGTCGCCGCCGCGCCGATGTACTCGCGCTTGACGAGGTGCGGCCAGACGTCCACCTTCTCCTCGTTGGCCTGGTAGGGCGCCGCCGAGAAGGTGTCCTTGCGCACGCGCCAGAAGTGCAGGATGAGCAGGATGCCCACGATGAGCGGGACCGCCACGCAGTGCAGGACGTAGAAGCGCAGCAAGGTGTTCTCGCCGACCATCGTGCCGCCCAGGAGAGTGAAGCGCACGTCGTTGTTGATGCGCATGCCCACCACCGAGCCGAGCGGGCCCTCGTTGCCGAGCACGGGCGTGGCGCCGGCCATGTTCGTGCCGACGGTGATGGCCCAGATGGCGAGCTGGTCCCACGGGAGCAGGTAGCCGGTGAAGGAGAGGAACAAAGTCAGCGTCAGCAGCAGCACGCCCACGCCCCAGTTGAACTCGCGCGGCTTCTTGTAGGCGCCGGTCAGGAAGACGCGGATCATGTGCAGGATGACCGCGACGACCATGGCCTGCGCGGCCCAGCGGTGCGCGTTGCGCAGGAACATGCCCAGCGTGACGGCGAACTCGAGGTCCTTGATGTCGCGGTAGGCCAGGCCGATGGTGGGCCGGTAGTAGAACATCAGCGCCACGCCCGTAACGGTCAAGAGCAGATACAGAGCGAAGGAGATCCCGCCCATGCCCCAGGTGTAGGCCCACTCGAGCGCCCGGGGGCGGACCTTGACGGGGTGCAGGTGAAGCCAGACGTTGCCGATGATGTGCGCGGCGCGGTCGCGGGGCGTGTCCTTCCAGACGCCGCCGCGGAACACGGAGCGCCACAACTGGGAGTCGATGACCTCTTTCTTCAGCTTCTCGATGTCGAGCGTGGGCATGGTCTCCTCAGGCGTAGGACGCGAAGAACGGGGCTTGCTCGCGTTTACCGGGCTTGTTCTCGAGCTGGGCCTTGTCGATGATCAGGTCGCCGGTGGCGGCGAGCTCGATCTTGGTGCGCCAGAGGGGCATGGGGGCGGGGCCGGCGACCACCTCGCCGTCGGTCGTGTAGTTGGAGCCGTGACACGGGCACTTGAAGCGGTTCTGGTCGGCCCACCAGTTGGGCGTGCAGCCCAGGTGCGTGCAGCGCGCCCACATCGCGTAGAAGCCGGTCTCGGTACGGATGACCCACACGCGCTGCTCGTTGAGCCACTTCGTCGAGACGCCGATGTCGTAGCCGGCGGCCGGACCCGCGTTGAACTTCTGCGAGGGCTCGTAGATCACGTTGGGGAACATGAAACGCGCGCCGGCGGCGGCGGTCGCCGCGAAGAAGCCGGCGAGCATGCTCCAGCCGGCCCAGAGGAAGTCCCCGCGGGACATGTCGGGTTTGGGAGCCGGGGCCGCGGGTTTGGGGGCCGGCGCGGGCGGCGTGGTCGGTTCGCTCATTTCTGGTTATTACCTATGTTAGTTTCAGCGAAAAACGACATGTCAGCGGGACAAAATAACGAATAAGGCGCGGCCGTGTCAAACGCTCCGTCGAGGACGGTCCTTCCTATATAAAGAGTCATCGCGCGGCGGCCTGCGGCAGGCGCATGTCGGCCGCCTCGGCGCCCACGCGCCCGCGGCCCGCCAGCCACGCCTCGAAGCCCGCGTCGGGCATCAAGGTCCTGCCGTCCCAGGCGTAATCGAGCCCGGCCAGCTCCTTGGGGATCTTCGCCTCGATGCCGCCGCGCGCCAGCAGCGCGGGCACCACCAAGGTCCGGCCGCCGGAGGCGCCCGCCTTCACGGCCGCGCGCAGCCGGGCGACGGCGGCCGCGCGCACGACGGGCGCGGCGTCGTCGCGCAAAGTCAGGCCGTGCACCGCGCGGAACCCCCCGTCCGCCTTCAGCCGCGCGGCGTGCGCGGCGAGGTCCTTCTCCCACGCGGGCAGCGCCGCGGGGTCCACGGGGCCGTGGGCGACCAGCACGACGGTCTCCGTCTTCGGGTCGCGGCTCAAGGCCTTGGCGCGCGCCAGCAGGATGCCCGACACGAGCGGGTCGTCGTCGAGCGCGGCGGTCAGCACGGTCGGCACCGGCGGGACGGCGCGTTCGGTGGAGAAGGCGTGGGCGTGATGGCCGCCGGGCGCGGCGTGCCCGCGCGCGGCGTGCCCGCGCGCGGCGTGCGCCGCGTGCGCCTTGGCCATGCGCGCCAGCCCCTCGCGCAGCACCTCGGATGGCTTCTCGGCCAGGCCCAAGACGAAGCGCGTCTGGTCCATGACCTCGGAGCGCGAGTGCACGAACAGCGGCACCGCGACGATCTTCGCCGCGCCGCGGGCGCGCAGCCGCTCGGAGGCGGCCTTGATGGCGGCGGCGTCGGCCATGCCGAGCGCGGTCTCGACCGGCACGCTCGCGTCCACGCGCGCGCGCAGGGCCTCCACCTCGGCGTTCCAGGACGGGTCCCCCCCGTGGGCCAGCAGCAGGATGCCGTAACTCGGCGCGGCCGGCGCGGCGGGTCCGGCGGCCGCGGCCGCCAGCGACAGCGCGAGCGCGAGCGCCGTCACCGTCCCGCCTCCGAATGTTTCAGGCTCCGCTCGCGTCCCGTGGACAGCGACTCGGCCCAGGCCTCGAACTCGGCGGCCTTCTCGGCCACGATGGCGCGCGCCGCGGCCATCGCGCCGGCGCGGCCCTCCATGTTCTTGGCGACGATGGCCTCGAGGTCCTCGAGGCGGTAGAGGTAGGCGTTGTCGAGCTGGTGGACGCTCTCCTCGACGTCGCGGGGCATGGCGATGTCGATGAAGAACAAGGAGCGCCCGCCGCGCGCGCGCGAAGCCCGCTCGACCATCTCGCGCGTGACGACGGCCGTGGGCGCGCCGGTGGAGGCGATGACCACGTCGGCGGTCTCGAGCTGGGCCGGGAAATCCTCCCAACGCACGGCCTCGCCCGAGAAGCGGGCGGCGAGCTGGTAGGCGCGCTCCCAGGTGCGGTTGGCCACGCTCAGGCGCGCCACGCCCCGGCCCACGAGGTGTTTGGCGGCGAGTTCGGCCATCGCGCCCGCGCCCAGCACGAGCGCCGAGCGCCCGCGCAGGTCGCCGAAGATGCTCTCGGCCATCTGCACGGCCACCGAGGGCACGGAGTAGGAGCCCGCCGCGACCGCGGTCTCGCTGCGCACCTTCTTGCCCACGTAGAGGGCGCGCTGGAACAAGACGTTGAGGCGTTTGCCGGTCAGGCCCGCGGCCTTGGCGGCCTCGTAGCCGGACTTGACCTGCCCGAGTATCTCGGTCTCCCCCACCACGATGGAATCCAGGCCCGCGGCCACGGAGAAGAGATGGGAGACCGCCTCGGCGCCCTCGCGGCGCGCGGCGCCCGCGCTCACCGGGAAACCCGAGAGCTCGGTCAGCGCCGCCAGCACGGCCTCGGCGTCCGGAGGCGCGGCCGGCGTGCCCGCGGCGTAGAGCTCGAAGCGGTTGCAGGTGGAGACGGCCGCGGCCTCGGACACGCCGCGCGACTTGAGCTCGGCGAGCACGCGTTCCACGGGGACCGAGGCCAGGGCCTCGCGCGCCGCGGCGTCGCCCGAGCGGTGGCTCCAGGAGAAGGCGAGCAGGCGCATCAGCGCGCGCCTCCCAGGTAGCCGTGGCGGCCGGAGAAGAGCTCCGCGCCGAACAGCGTCAGCAGCACGCAGGCGAAGCCGGCCATGGAGAGATAAACGGCCTTGGCCCCGCGCTGGCCGCGCGCCACGCGCAGCCACAGGTAGGCGCCGTACACCAGAGCGGTGAGCGCGCCCAAGGTCTGTTTGGGCTCCCAGGACCAGACGCGGCCCCAGGCGTGGTGGGACCAGACCATGCCGACCGCCAGCCCCAGGACGAGCACGGGAAGGGCGAAAGCAACGATGTTGCCAAGCAGCCGGTCGAGCTCGTCGAGAGAAGGCAGGCGGTAACACAGCTCGCTGGGCTTGCGGGACTTGATCTGGCGCTCCTGCAGCAGTAGCGCCAGCCCCACGCCGAAGCCGTTGGCCATCACCGCGTACGCGGTCATCAGCAGCACGGGGTGGATGTTGAGCCAGTAGGAGCGCAGCCGCTCGTCGAGCGGGGCCAAGGTCGGCTCCGTCCAGGTCACGGCCGCGCCCGTGGCCAAGGCGACGAGCGGCAGGACGAAGGCGCCCAACACGCCCAGGCGGTGGCTGCTCTCCACCGCCAGGAAGGCGACGGCCAGCGCCAGGCCGATGAAGGAGAGCGCCCCGTGGAAGGAGGTGATGGGCAGGTACCAGCGGTTCTCCGGGTAGGACCAGAACAAGGAGAGCAGCAGCCCGAAGCCGGCGAGGTGGAGCAGGACGCCGAGGGCGAGCAGGACCAGCATCGCGCGGCTGGCGCGCGCGTCCTTGCTCCACAGGTAACCGAACGCCGCGAAGGTCGCGGCGGCGTATAGGAGGAAGGCGCCCCAGGTCGGCGCGGTCGGTCCCATGTCGGCGTCTATTCTAGCACGCCGCGGCGCGGCGCGCCTTGACCGCGGTCAGTCCCCGGACCAGGGGTTGAAGGAGCCGCCCTTGATGGGGGCGTCGGCGACGAGTTTCTCGAAAAGTGCCACCTGGCGCTTGGTCGCGCCGCGCGCCTTCAGGTTCTCGAGCGCGGGGTAATAAACCGAGTTGAACTCCGTCGAGGACCACGGGCGGCCCTTGTAGGAGATGACCGAAGCCGCCGTCGCGCGCACCTCGGCGTCGGTGAGCTTGGCGCGGCCCGCCCCGGCCTTCTTGGCGAGAGCGCCCGCGCCGAGCACGAGGCCCGCCGCGGCGAAGTGGCCCGTGGCCAGGGCGTAGAGGACGGCGGCCGCGCCCAAGGCGAGCAGGACCTTGACGGGCAGGCTCATGCCGGGCTTGACGGCGGGCGCGACGGGCGCGTTCTCCACGCGCACCGCGCCGGTGCGCGCGTTGACGGCGGCCACCGCGCCGCGGTCGTCGTAGAAGCGGTACCAGGCGTCGAGGTCCTCGGTCTGCTCCAGGCGCAGCGACACGCTCACGCGAGCGCCCATGCCGGGAGCGGCCTTGCGCGCGGCGTCGAGCGCGGCCTCGGGGTTGACGAGGGTGCCGCGGGTGGAGAAGTAGTAGGGCTCCAGGCTCTTGGCGACCGCGCCTTCGGCCAGGAAGCTCACGCCGTTGTAGAGCGACACGCGGTAGTCCGCCGGGGTGTCGAAGAACTTCTCGGCGTCCACGTAGACCAGGTCGTATCGGCCGTCGGCGCGCGGCAGGGCGAACTCGTAGTTCCAGCGGCTCGTCTCCAGCGCCGGCATCACGGCCGCGGCCTGCACGAAGAGCACCTTGTCGGCCGGGACGCCGCGTTCGGCGGCGATGGCGACGGCGCGCGCGTGCGCCCAGGCGTAGCCCGGGCCCGGGTTGTTGAGGACCTTCGGGGCGAACATCATGCCGGCCATGCCGGCCAGGCCCGCGCCGGCGCCCAACTGGAAGAGACTCTCCCAGCCGCCGGGCGCCGTCGGGACGGCGGGCACCGCGGCCGGGGCGTTCATGAACGCCCAGGCGAGCAGGGCGTAGACCCCCGCGGTGAAGCCCACGAGGCCGAGCCAGGCGAGGAACGGGAAGGCGGGGCGCAGGAACTCGCGCACGCGGCGGCCGAGGGACTTGAGGTCCGCGCCCATCTTGCGCACGCCCACGGTGCCCATCACGCCGAGGGCGCCCAGGCCGGCGGCGCCGAACATGTCCTCGATGCCGCGGAAGCTGGGCACGGGACCCTGCCAGCCCGGCGGGATCTCCACGGGCGTGGGCGGGAGGTTGGTGAAGCCGGCGTAGAGCATGTACCAGAGGTAGAGCGCGCCGGCGAGGGCGACGGGCAGGAAAACGGCGACCATGATCTTCTCGCCGCGCGTCAGAGGCTTGTCCTCGTCCACCTTCTTGGCGGGCTCGCCCTTCTCGCCGTTTTTGCGGACCTTCAGCGAGCCCGCCGCCAGGCCGGCGGCGCCCAGCATGAAGAACTCGTCGAGGCCCTGCATGTTGCGCAGCTGGCGCTCGGCCTCGACGATGAGCTCGCCGATGGCCGCGAAGATGAAGTAGCCCGTGGCGCCCAGGAAGGCGAGGAAACCCACGAGGGCGACCGCGCCGAGCGCGGTCTCCAGGCCGCGGTCGTCCTTGGCCGCGCCGACTCGTTTGGAGGCGACGGAGAGCAGCATGCGCCGCGTGGTCTCCGGGCCTTTGACCGCGGTGACGACCGCGTTGCTCATGCGCGGGTCGGCGTTGTGGCCGACCGCGAAGACGAGGGCGCCCGGCAGGGCCTTCTCCATGTTGCGGTCGGTGGCGTTGCCCGTCTTGGGCATGGACCGGCCGGCCAAACGCGCGCCGAGCTTATCGAGGAAGGAGCCGGCCTTCGCGGCCTCCTTCGGCGCGTACATGCTGTCGCCCACGATGACGACCTCGTCGGCCGTCGCCTTCAGCGCCTTGGCGATGTAGGCGGTGGCGGGCTCCTTGGTGATGATGGAGAAGTTGATGTAAGGAGGGTTCGCCGGGTCCTTGGCGAAGCGCGGGTTGACCTCGGCGACGATGCCGCGGGCGGCGAGCTCCTCCTGCAGGATGGCGGCCGCGCCGCGCACCTGGGCCTCGCTGGAGCCGACCTTGAGCATCATGGCGTAGCCGTAGGTGTTCCAGGACTCGGAGGGGTTGTTGTTGGTCTCGCTGGGCTGGTGCTGCTCGGCCCCGAGTTCCTTCATGCGCCGCTTGGTGGCCTCGGCCGCGTCCGCGACGAGATTCTTCTTCTCGGCCTCGAGCGCGGGGGCCTCATAGACGCGCTGGGGCACGCCTTGCGCGTCGTAGCGATACACCCGGCCGCCGGCGTTGGCGGCGACGTACATGCCCTCGCGCAGGGAGACGGGCAGGCTCTCCAGGGACTCGAAGACGGTGAGCTGATGGCCGCGTTTCTCGTCGCCGCGGTCGGAGATGACCACGAACTCCTTGCCCGCGGCCTTGACCGCGGCGATGGCGTCGATCATCTCTTGAGGAAGGACCTGGTTGTAGGCGGCGAGCGTGTCGTCGAAGTCGGAGATGACCACGCGCCTGTCGGCCGCCGCCGCGATGGCGCGGTCGGTGAGCGCCGCGCCGGCGGCGGGCATGCTGTGCACGGCGCCCGTCAGCGCGGCGACCATGGAGAGCATGCGCCGGTGCAGCGCGTAGCCCAGGCGCGAGGAGACGGTTTTGACGGCGGCCGGCTTGGGCGCCTCGGGGGCGGCCTTGACCGCGCCGGACTGCGGCGCGTCGGCGGCGGCCTCCAAGCCGTAGGGCGTGAAGGCGCTGCCGCCCGGGATGACGACCTCGGCGTGGGCGCCGACGGCGATCTTGCGGCCGGTGATGACGTCCTCGATGTAGGCGCCGTTGCCGCGGTCGGCGGACGCGCCGGCGCGGCCATGGGAGGCGGCTTCCAGCGCCGGGGCCAAGGTCTCGGCCATCTGCGGCACCGAGGCGCGAGGGGCGTCGGCGGCGGCGGGCTGGGCGGTGAAGACGGGGCGCGGCGCCTCGCCGGGGGCGACGACGCCCGGGGCGGGCAGGAAGGTCGGCCGCGGCGAGACCGCGGGCGAGGGCAAAGTTATGCCGGTCAGGCCCTGCGAGGGCAGGCGCACGGGTCCGGCGCCGCCGATGCGGGCGGTGACGGGCGCGACGGCGCGGGGCGCGACGACGGCGGCGAAGGCGCGGCCGGCGTCGAGGCCGGGCGACAGGATGGTGAGCGCGAAGGCGAGCGTGACGGCGGTGAGGCGTCGAACCATGTCTTTCCCTCTGGAGGCGTGGTTTGGCGTCAGGCTCATGATAACAGGGGAAGGGGGCCGCGCGCCTGGGCCGGACGGGGAGCCGCGGCGCCGTCTTGCGTCCCTTTTCATCTAGGCCTTTGGTCCTAGATGGTCATAGGTCTTTAGGCCCTGAGGTAGGCCCATCGGTCCCATTAGACTAGGTCCTATGACCCCCCCTATCCGACTGCTCCTCGCGCTGCTGCTCGTCGCTCCCGCCGCCTCCGCGCAGTTCTGCCCGCTCTCCGCGGGCGAGACCGTGCGCCGCATCGTCTCCTGCGAGCCCGGGGTCGCCATGGCCGAATGCAGCGCCGCCGCCCGCACCGCCGGCTGCTCGGTGGTGCGCGAGCTGGCCTCCATCAACGCCGTGGTCATCGAGGTCCCCCTGGGGCGCGTCTCCTTCGCCGAGAACCGCCTGGCGACCAACTCCGCGGTGCGCCGCGTGGACCCCTCCCCGGTCAAGAACTGGATCCGCGAGACCCGCGGCCTGCCCGCCTTCGGGGCCGTCGACACCGCCGCCTTCAAGTTCGTCCGCGCCGCCGAAGCCGCGACGGGCCCCTCCGACGCCGCCGCCGACCCCGAGCAGCCCTGGGGCGTGCAGCGCGTCAAGGCCGCCTTGGCCTGGCCGCGCACGCAGGGCCGCGGCGTCAAGGTCGCGGTCATCGACACCGGCGTGCAGAAGGACAACCCCGAGCTGGCCGGCATCCTGCGCGGCGGCTTCAACGCGCTGGCCAACGGCCGCCCCGACGACTGGGGCGACGAGGAAGGCCACGGCACCCACGTCGCCGGCACCATCGCCGCCAAACGCGACGGCGAGGGCGTCGTCGGCGTGGCTCCGCAGGTCGAGCTGTACTCGGTGCGCGTGCTCGACAAGGACGGCAACGGCACCTACGACGACGTCATCGCCGGCATCGAGTGGGCCGCCGCCAACGGCATGCAGGTCGCCAACCTGAGCCTGGGCGCCGACGAGGGCAGCGAGCCCCTGCGCCTGGCCGTGCAGGCCGCCGCGCGCCGCGGCCTGGTCATCGTCGCCGCCACCGGCAACTCCGGCGGCCCGGTGAACTACCCCGCCAAGTACCCCGAGACCATCGCCGTGGGCGCCAGCGACCGCGACGACAAGACCGCCTTCTTCTCCAGCCGCGGCTCCGAGGTGGACTTCATCGCCCCGGGCATGGACATCCCCTCCCTGAAGAAGGGCGGCGGCACGGAGACCCTCTCGGGCACCTCCATGGCCACGCCGCATGTCACCGGCCTGGCCGCCCTGGCCATCGCCTCCGGCGCCCGCGACGCCCGCGCCGCGCTCGTCGCCGCCGCCTCCAAGCTCCCCGGCTCCGCCGACGAGGACCAGGGCAACGGCCTGCCCACCGCCGAACGCCTGCGCCGCAACGGCGACGACCTGCTCGCCTCCCTGCGCTGACCCCGACTTAACGAGCGCCCGGTCCCGGCCCTCTTAACCCCAAGAGAGGCCGGACAAACCGGGCGCTCGCTCATTCGGGGCGCCGGGGCGCGCGCATCAACTGTGTCCGGCCACAGTTGGGGTGCGCCTATTTTATGGGGAGCGACTTCAGCCAGTCGGCGATGGCCGCGTAGTCCGGCGGGGTCGTCGAGATGAAGCGCCCCTCCTCCTGCACGCGCGGCGGGACCTTGCCGGCGAACTGCCGCCGCGCGGTCACGCCCAGGCCGGGCAGCTCGCGCACCTCCACGCCGCACACGCTGCGGTAGGCGGGCACGCCGTCGCTGTAGGCGCCCATCGCCTCCGAGCGGCAATCGATGCGCGCCACGGCCTTGGCCTCGCCGTCTGCGGCCGGCCGGCGCTCGTCGGGCAGCGCGCCCAGCACCTCGTCTGGCACCAGCGCGCGCTGCACCCACACCGGCACCACCTTGCCCGGCAGGCGCTCCTTGCCCTCCTTGACCTCGACGACCGAGGGCGTCGCGCCCACGGCCGCCGCCACGGCGGCGGCGAAGCGAGGGGCCGCCGGCTCGGTCTTGGCGCAGGCGCACAACAACAACAGCAGGGGCAGGAAGCGTCGCATC
>JANRKA010000007.1:0-39425 GCA_033875325.1 Elusimicrobiota bacterium
GGAACTACTCCTCCACCACCGCCTCCGGCCTGCCCTCCGGGGTCTCCGGCATCATGGTCGTCGGCGCCGGCTACACCCCGCCCGCCTACCGCGGCTTCAACCTGGACATCGACTACTACCTGTTCCAGGGCGAACGCGTCACCGGCGGCTCGCGCACTTTGGGCATGGAGTGGGACGTGCGCCTGCGCTACCCCATCATGGAGCAGCTCCAGCTCTCCGCCTCCATGGCCTACTTCAAGGCCGGCAAGCTCATCGACCCCTCCCGGTCGGTGTCCCGCAAATACGCCTTCGAGATGTCCGGCCGCTTCTAAAGTTAAGCTGGGGGACAGGCACCCAGCTTACTTGACCTGTCCCCTGGCTTAAAGGGACTGTCCCCATAAGCTGGGTGCCTGTCCCCCAAGCCCCCCAAGCCCTCCAGACGCCTTCTGGGCGCCGTCAGATTGCGATTCCAGGCCTAGGTGCCCCTGCCGCCGATCCATTCAATCTGGGGCATTTTTGGCCCTGTTTTGAGGCCTCCCAGGCCCCCGGCCTGACCCTGATCGTCCGATCTGGGTCGTTCATGGCCCCATGTTTTTGATGTCTCTCCAAGGCCTGCGGACTAGGGGGGGGGAGGGGGGCCGCCATGATTCGCGGCCCGTCGCGGTCAGCCGTCATGGAGCAGCGCTCTCGCGCGTGTTTTGTCCCCAGAGTTATCCACTCTCCCCTTACCTATGCGGGTCGTATGCGTCCTAAAGTTTTGTCTTATGTCAGAGTATTTGCCATATACAAATCATATCGCATGACATAAGACCCGTTTCACGACTTATCCACCGGCGGTAGACAGATGTCCCGTCATATGGGATAATAAGGACATGACCCCGCACCGCGTCCGCCTCAAGCTGCCCAACGGCGCCGAACTCGAGGCCGAAGGCGACGCCGACTTCGTCCGCAAAGAGCGCGAAGACTTCATCATCAGGAACTCCACCCCGGAGGCCGCGTCAGCGGCAACCATGACCGCCGGCCGCGAGCCCCGCGTGGACTGGAACGCGGTCGTAGAAGCCCGCTCCGGGGGCCTGACGCTCAGGGGCAAAATCCCGGGCGGAGACAAGGCCGGCAAGGACGCCTGCCTGGTCCTCCTGATGGCCTCGGAGAGGCTCCTGAGCCAGCCCAAACCCACCGCCACCATGCTGGCCAAGTGGCTGCGCGCCTCCGGCTACCCCCTAGGGCGCATGGATCGCACCCTCCAGGACGCCGTGAACCAGGGGGAACTCCTCTCCAGCGGCTCGCGCCGCAGCCGCCGCTACGAGCTCACCGCGACCGGCAAAATGAAGGCCCTTCTGTTAGCCGAAACCCTGACCCACACGGTCCTAGGCCGCCACCCCTAAAAGCCCGGCCCCTCAGTCAGCGGAAACCGCGCGTAGGCCCAAACAAAACGCGCCGCAGGCGCGAATTCAAACACACCCGACAGGCCGCACATCCACCGAAGCGCCCAACAATCCGTTCACTGAGGGCCGCGGATGACCGGCCGAAGCGGCCACGGCGGGGGGCTCGCCCAAGGTCCGGTCTATCCAGGCCCGTGCCCCTTAAGTATGTTACTAACGATAATATTTATTATGTTACATCTGGATGGGGTGCAGCATCGATAACCGGGTCAACACAGAGACCGAACTTCGAGCGATTTCTCTCGGAAGTAGCGCCATTATCCGTCAAAATCGACACCGTTTCTTAGATTTTCAGAATTAGCAGTCTCCGGCCGCACGGATTCCCGCCAAAATCCGGGGAACCAGGGGCGCCGGCAGCTCGAAATCAGCCTAAAATCCGCCCGATCCGGGGCACCCCCGGGGCAAGCCAAAACAGCCCAAAAAAACCATGAAAGGAACCTAGGGTAAACGGGCCGAAAAACAGGGTCATTTTAAGGGAACCCCGGGGGGTACCCCCACCCCCCGAAAAAACCATGAAAGGAGGCCGGACGGGCACCCAAAAAACCGGCCTCGGACCCTAGGGTAAACGCCCGATTTTTAGGGGCCCAAAAAAAAACCATGAAAGGAGGAGGGCGCCGGCGGCGGAAAAACCAGGGGCCGGGCGCCCGGATCGGGCGGGCCAAAAAAAACCATCAAAGCGGAGGCCGGAAAATCAGCCGAAAAACCGGCAGCCGCGGGGCCGGGGACGGGCCGGCCGAAAAAACCATGAAGCCGAAAAGGGGGCAAGGAGCCGGAAAAAAGGCGGGACGAAAAAGACCATGTAACGGGTCATGGTTTTTCCGGGAAAAACCGCGGGCCGCAAAAACGGGATGGACCGGGCTCAAACGCGGGAGGTCCGCCCGCGAGATGGTTTTTTCAGTTCCCGGGGGCCGGGGGGACGGGCGGGTCGGTGGGAGGGAGATACAAGCCGAAGCCGATGAGGGCATACCCCCCCAGGATCAGGAAGGGGGCGAGGTGGCCGGCCCAGTTACGCGCCAGGGCGTCGGCGCGCGACAACACGAGGAAACCGAGGACGACGAGCGCCCCCCCCGCCGCGGCGAACGCCTTCCCTCGGGGCGGGATGGCCGCCGACGGGGGCGGCAGAGCGGGAGAAGACGGCTTGATGGTCTTTTTATCCTTCTTGGCCATGGTTCCCTCTACGCTTCGGCCCGGGTGAGGTCGGCGATGGTCTCCCTCTTCCTCACCAGGCGGGCCTTCCCCCCCTCGACGAGCACTTCGGCGGCGCGTGGCCGCGAGTTGTACTGGCTGCTCATGGCGAAGCCGTAGGCGCCGGCCTTGCCCACGGCGAGGAGGTCCCCCCTTTCCAGGGGAGGCAGGGGTCGCCGGCGCGCGAGGAAGTCTCCCGTCTCGCAGACGGGCCCCACGACGTCGGCGGAGGTCTTTTTTCCTCCGCGCGGCTTCACCGGCCACACCGGGTGCCACGCGTCGTAGAGCGCCGGGCGAGGCAGGTCCGTCATGGCCCCGTCGACGATGACGAAGCGGCGCTTCGTGGTCTGTTTGCGGTACAACACGCGCGTGAGCAGGACGCCGGCGTCGGCGACGAGGTAACGTCCCGGCTCGACGAGCAGGCGCAGCCGGGGCAGGCCGCGGAAGGCGGCTTCCAGGGCGCGCGCGAAGGCCTTGGGGTCGATGGGCACCTCGTCTTTGTAGGAGACGCCCAGGCCGCCGCCCATGTCCGCGAACGCCAGGCGGATGCCCTCTTTTTCGAGGGAGGCGACGAGCGCGGCGACGGCCGCGGCGGCCTTCTTATACGGTCCCAGGTCGGTGATCTGCGAGCCGATGTGGCACTGCACCCCCACGGCCTTGAGCCACGGGTGTCCGGACGCGCGGCGCAGCAGGGCGCGCGCCTCGGGGCCATCCACGCCGAACTTGTTCTCGGCGCGGCCCGTGGTGATGTGCGGGTGCGTCTTGGCGTTCACGTCGGGGTTGAGCCGCACCGAGACGGGCGCGCGGCGCTTGAGGCGCGCGGCCACGCGCGAGAGGGCGTCGAGCTCCTCGGCGGACTCCACGTTGAACGCGAGCACGCCTGCCTTCAGCGCGGCGGCCATCTCCTCCTCCGTCTTGCCCACGCCGGAGAACACGATGCGTTCCGCGGGGAAGCCGGCCTTCAAGGCGCGCCTCAGCTCGCCTCCCGAAACGATGTCCGCCCCGGCGCCGGCCTTCGCCAAGGTCCGGCACACGGCCCCGTTGCTGTTGGCCTTCATGGCGTAGCAGACCAGGATGGGCCGGGTGAAGGCCCCGCGAAGGGCCTCCAGGCGCTCCAGGATGGCCGTGGCGGCGTAAACGAACAGGGGGGTGCCCCAACGCCGCGCGAGGGCGTCCAGACGCGCTCCGCCGGCCGCCAGCACGCCGCCGCGGTAGGCGAAGGCGGGCCTCACTTCTTCTTGGCCGCCTTCTGCGCCGCCAGGCGCTCGGCGCGCGCGGCGGCGTCGGCCGCGCGTTTGGCCGCGCGCTCCGCGGCTTCCGCGGCCTTCTTGGCCGCGGCGAGCTTGCGGTTGACCTCGCGCAGCGCGGCGACGGCCTTGGGGTCGTTGGGCACGGCGGCCAGCACCTTCTCCCACGACGCCTTGGCCTCCTCCCAGCGCCCCAGCTTCTGGAGGGACATGCCCAGCCCCGCGTGCAGGCGCTCGTCGGGCGCGCCCTCGAGCGGCCCGCCTTCGGCCGCGGCCAGGAACCGCTCCGCCGCGGCGGGGTAGTCCCCCGCCTCCAGCGCGAGCTGGCCCAGGTAGAAGCTGGCGCGGCGCGCGAAGTCGCCGCCGCGCGTGAGCAAGGTCTCGAAGGAGCCCTTGGCGCGGTCCACGCTTTTGGCGCCCCACAGGCTCAGGCCCAGGTTCTCCTCGATGAGCGCGTCGTCCGGGTCGGAGAACTTCAGGCGCTCGTATTCGTTGACCGCCTCGGGGTAGAGCCCCATGCGGTAGTACAGCTTGGCCGCCAGCTGCCGGACCTCCTTGTCCTCGGGGTAGTGGCGCAGGAAACGCTTGTATTCGCTGAGCGCGAACGGGAACAGGCCCTCCTCCTGGTACATCACGCCGAGGCAGTAGAACACGCGCGGGTCCAACGCGCCGAGGTCGCGCGCCTCCTCGAGGGCGTTGATGGCCTCGAGGTAGGAGTCCTTGCCCTTGGAGAACAGCAAGGTCCCCAGCTCCACGAGCGCGGCGATGTCCTGCGGGTCGGCGCGCAGCTTGTCCTGCGCCGCGGCGATCTTGGACGCCAGTCGCGCCGGGGGCGCGCCCTCGGCGCGTCGGGGGATGGGTTTGGCGCGGAAGGCGAAGAACAAGGAGGCGAACAGCAGCACGACGGCGCCCCCCGCCGCCCACGCCACGTTGCGGGGCGTGAGCCAGGCCTTGCCCATGAAGGGCCCGCGGACGGGACGGACCCGCGCTTCGTCCTCGGTCGCGCGCGTCGTCACCCCTCGTCCTCCGGCATGAGGAGCTGGCCGAGCGTCATCGGCGGCGGCGCCTTGAGGTACTGCGCCACGCGTTTGCGGTCCTTCATCTCGTTGAGGCGCGCGATGGACACGCGCAGCTCGAAGGTCTGAGAGTCCACGCCGAGCACGATGCCCGAGAGCGGCTCGCCGATCTTGTAGATGATGTCCGGGTCGCACTCCGCGGCCGGCGCGAAGGCGACGGTTTTGGGGTCCACCTGGAAACGCACGCCGTGGGTGCCGACCTCGGTGATCTTGCCGCTGACCGTGGACTTGGGCGCGAAGCGCTTCTTGAGCGCGTCCGCGGGGTTGGCCTGGAGCTGCTTGATGCCGAGGTGCACGGGGCCGCCCTCCTTCTCGGGCTTGGAGAGCACCTTCACCTTGAGCTTGGAGCCGCGCTCGAAGGACTCGAGCTTGACGGGGCCCCAGCCGGCGTCGTGGGGACGGACGAGACCCTCGAGCCCGCCGATGTCGATGAGCAGCCCGTCAGGGGACACGCGCACGATGCGGCCGATGCGCACCTCGCCGGGGCGCAGCTCCTCGAGAATCTTGACCTTGCGTTTGCCGGCCTCCTCCTCCAGGACCGCCTTGCGCGAGAGCACGAGCTGGCGCTTGGACTGGTTGACCTCGATGACGTAGCAGCGCACGCCGGTGCCGACCATCTTCTTGGGGTCGCGCACGGGGCGCAGGTCGGCCAAAGACGCCGGCAGGAAGGCCTGCACGCCGGCGCAGTCCACCATGAAGCCGCCCTTGACCGCGGAGGTGACGATGCCGCGCACGCGCTGCTTCTCGGCGTGCGCCTTGGCGACGAGTTCCCAGCCCAGTTCGGCCTTGGCCCGCTTGTGGGACAGCAGGACGTGACCGCCCTTCGCGCCGGTCTTGATGACCGGCACGCGCTGGCCCGCCGTCGGGGCCGGGGCCGTCGGGGCGGCGAGGTCGCCGACGAACTCGACGAGCGGCACGTGGCCCTCGTTCTTCTCGCCCACGTCCACCAGGACGGTGTCCTTGGTCACCGAGATGACCTTCACCCACGCCACCTTCTTGTCGGCGAGTTTGTCGGTGACGGCGGCCTGCGAGGCCAGCAAGGCCTCCATGGTCATCCCCTCTTCGGCGGCGGCCTGCTCTTCGCCCCCGGCGGACTCCCACGCGGTCTCGTTCAAGTCGGTCTTCTGCTGCTCCATAGCGTCCTCCATAGATACCGTCAAAGAGTCAAAGACTGTACACAGCGTCCATCACGGCTTGCGCGAAATCGCGGGCGGCTTCCTTCCCGGGCGGCGGCGGCGGCAGCGGCCGGCCCAAGGTCACCTCGATGCGGGAGAACGGGAAACCCTCCACCCCGCGCAGGCGCGCCGGCAGCACCGAGGCCCCGGACGCCGCGGCCAGGAAGCCCACCCCGCTTTTGGCCGGGATGCGGTCCTCGTGGCGCTTGAGGCGCCGTCCCTCGGGATACATCACCAAGGAGCCGCCCGACTTGAGCACCGCGATGGCCGCGCGCATCGCGGCCGTCACGTCGCCCGTGCGGTCCACCGGGATGGCGCCGCCCGTCGTGAAGACCCAACGCAGCACCGGGTTGCGGAACAACTCGGCTTTGCCCAGGAAACGCGGCCGCCGCACCGTGTGCACCGCCCAGGACAACACGTTGCCGTCGAGAACGCTGCGGTGGTTGCCGACGAGGATGAGCGGCCCCGAAGGCGGCACGTGCTCCAGGCCGGTCACCGTCATGCGCGAGAGGGCCCCCAACGGCCAACCCGACACCGCCTCGAGGGCGTAACGGAAGGCCGTGTGATGGTCGGCGGGGGTCATGCGCGTCCATGGCCGTTCTTGCGGATGTGGCGGAGTATCTTGTCGGCGACCTGGTGCAAGGTGAGCTTGGTCGAGTCCACGACCAACGCGTCTTCGGCCTGCTTCAAGGGGTTGATCTCCCGCTTGATGTCGTTGAGGTCGCGCTTGAGGATGGCCGCGAGGATCTTGTCGCGGTCGGCCTCCTGGCCGGCGGCCCGGAGCTGCCGGTAGCGGCGGTCGGCGCGCTCCTCAGGCGAGGCGTCGAGGTAGATCTTCACGTCGGCGTCCGGGAAGACGTTGGTCGTGATGTCGCGGCCCTCCATCACGATGGAGCCCTGCTCGCCGAGCTCGCGCTGGAGCCTGGAGAGGAACTTGCGCACGCCGGGGTTGGCGGCCACGCGCGAGGAGTTGACCGAGACGCGCTCCTCGCGGATCTGCCCGGTGACGGCCTCGCCGTCTATCCAGGTCTTGAGCGCCGTCCCGCCGTCCTCCATCGGCTTGAACTCCCAGGTGAGCTTCTTGGCCAGGTCCGTGATGAGGTCCTGGTCGTCGAGGTCCGCCTTGAGCTCGAGGGCTTTCCAGGTCAACGCGCGGTACATCTCGCCCGTGTTGATGAAGGTGTAGCCCAGGGCCTTGGCCACGAGGTTGCCCACGGTGGACTTGCCCACGCCGGCGGGGCCGTCCATGGCGATGACGAGCCCTTTGCGCTTCTTCATGAGGCGTGGACGGCCAGGACCGTCTTGACCGCGGAGACCATGGTCTTGTTCTGCGCCGGCGTGCCGATGGAGATGCGCACGTGGTGCGGCAGCCCGTATTCGTCGAGCGGGCGCACGATGACGCCCTGCTTGAGCAGGGCGTGGAACAGGTCGCGCCCGGGCAGGGGCGAACGCGCGAAGACGAAGTTGGTGGCGGAGTCGCCGACGCCGAAACCCAGGTCGGCCAGCGCCTTGGCCACGACGGCGCGCTGCGTCTCGTTGACGCCCACGGCGCGTTTGACGAAAGGCGCGTCCTTGAGCGCCTCGGCGCAGGCCAGCTGCGCCGGCAGGCTCACGTTGAAGGGCATGCGGATGCGGTCGAGCCAACCCACGAGCTCGGGGTCGCCGACGGCGTAACCCACGCGCAGGCCGGCCAGGCCGTAGGCCTTGGAGAAGGTGCGCAGCACGACCAGGTTCGGGTGGCGCCGCGTCATCTCGGGCAGGCTGCGCGGGTAGCCCGGGATCTCGTGCGCGTAATGCCAATACGCCTCGTCGAGGACGACGGTGGTCGTCTCGGGCACCGCGGCGAGCAGCTCCTCGAGCTCCTCCTCCGTGTTCCAGGTGCCGGTCGGGTTGTTGGGGTTGGCGATGAAGAGGAGCTTGGTGCGCGGGCTGGCCGCCTTGGCCATCAGGGGCAGGTCGTGCGTCCAGTCCGTCATCGGCACCTCGATGACGCGCGCGCCCATCATGGCGGCCTGCTGCTTGAAGCGGATGAAGCCGTATTGGGAGACCACGACCTCGTCGTCGGTCTCGACGAAGGCCTCGCACAACAGCCGGATGAGCTCGTCGGAGCCGTTGCCCACGACGACGGACTCGGGCGCGACCTTGTGGAAGCGCGCCAGCGCGGCGCGCAGCTCGGGGCTGGTGCCCTCGGGGTACAGCGCGTTGAGCGAGGCGGCGCGGCGGTACGCGGCGATGGCGCGCGGCGCGGGGCCCAGCGGGTTCTCGTTGGAGGCGAGCTTGATGACGGTTTTCAGGCCGAGCTCGCGCTGGACCGAGGCGATGGACTTGCCCGGCAGGTACGGGAACACGTCTCGCAGCGGGCGGCGGGGCGGGGTCGAGAAGGGCATGTCAGCGGCAAGCCAGGAGCGCGAGCATCCGCGCGTCCTGCTTGTCCCTCCGGAAGGAGTGGAACTCGGGCCCGCACGAGGTGCAAGGCGCCGCGGTCGTCAGGTTCTCGTCGCGCAGCGCCAGGCCGAACTGGGCGCGCAGGTTCGACCAGGCGCGGCGCACGAAGCCGCCCATGTCGAGGAAGAGCCGGCCGTCGCGCTCGGCTACGGCGACGCCCAGGTCCTTGTCGCGGAACTCGGGGCCGACGGCGTAGCAGCACGGGCCGATGTGGGGCCCGAGCGCCCCGAAGAGGTCCTCGGCGACGACCGAACGCGTGAGCATGACCGAGAACACGGCCTTGTCCACCATGCCGTCCTCGAGGCCGCGCCAGCCGGCGTGGAACACGCCCGCGCCCTTGCCGTCGCGCGACCAGAGGTAGAGCGGCACGCAGTCGGCGACGAAGACGCCCACGGGCACGCCGGGCACGTCCGCGATCCAGCCGTCGGCCTCGGGCGGCCACTTCGACTCGGCCTCGAGCGGCGCTTTCTGGCCCATGATCTCGGACTGCACGACGATGCGCGAGCCGTGGACCTGCTTGAGCGTCAACGGCTCCTCGCGCAGGCCGAGGAGCGTCGCGGCGAAGCCGCGGCGCTGCGGGTCCTTCATGTTGCCCAACGAGCGCGTCGTCACGCCATGGGGCACGCCGAGCGCGGACAGCTCCGGCAGCTGGAGCAATCCTTTACGCTCGACCCACGAGGTGACGGGGGCGCTCAAGGCTTCACACGGCGGCATGGTCGGGGGCCAGGGGTTTGGGCTTCATCTCGGGGGCCTTTCGCAGCGGGCGCACCCACTTGGTGAAGCTCGACGGCTTGAGGGAGTACTCGTGCACGAGGCGCACGACCTCGGAGATGGGCTGGAAGCTCTCCCACTTGATGCGCAGCACGCGCACGCCGGCGTGCTCCATCTCCTCGACGAACTGGTCGTAGTTGCGCTTGAGCATCTGGAGGTACTCGAGCGGGATGGTCTGCTCCATGACGCGCCCGCGGGAGTTGATGCGCTTGAAAGCGGTCTCGGGCTGGACGTCGAGATAGATGAGCAGCTGCGGGAACACCAGCTCGCGCAGGACCATGTTGTCGAAGAGGTCGAGGTAGGTGTTGTAGTCGAGGTCGGTGATGAGCTTCTGCGGGTGCTCGTTGAGCATGCGCGCGAAGATGGTGTCCTCCCAGATGGTGCGGTCCTGCACCACGCCGCGGATCTTGCCCAGGGAGATGCGGGTGACGAACTCCCGGTGCTGGCGGAAGCGGTGGTTGAGCAGCCACACCTGCATCATGGTCCCGTAGCCCTTCATGTCCTTGTAGAAGTGCTCGAGGTAGGGGTTGCCGTCCACCTCTTCGAGGATGGGTTCGAAGTTGAGCGCGCGCGCCAGGTCCATGGTGAGGGTGGACTTGCCCACGCCGATGGTGCCTGCGATTCCGATGTAGCCTTCAGCGAACATGGTTCTGTGCCTCTCGGTGCGACTTAAGCCGGCTTGATCTCTTGCTCGATGCCCCGCAGGGCGAGCTTGAGGTCGTCGGGGCTGGAGGCCGCGGCGAGGACCTCCTGCTCCGACGCCAAGCCGTCCTTGAAGAGCTTGACGAGCGACTGGTTGAAAGTCTGCATCCCGTAGAACTGGCCCTTGGTGAGCGCCTGGACGATCTCGCCGGCCTTGTTGTCCTCGATCTGCTTGCGGACGTGCGGCGTGTTGATGAGGATCTCGACCGCGGGAGCGCGGCCGCCCTTGGTGGACTGCAGCAGGCGCTGGGAGATGATGGCGCGCAGCGACTCCGCGAGCTGGATGCGGATGAGCGGCTGCTGGTGCGGCGGGTAGAGGTCCACGACGCGCGCGATGGTCTGGACCGCGTCGATGGTGTGCAGAGTGCCGAAGACGAGGTGGCCGGTCAGCGCCGCCGTGAGCGCCGCCGAGGTCGTTTCCAGGTCCCGCATCTCGCCGATGAGGATGACGTCGGGGTCCTGGCGCATGGCCATCTTCAGGCCCTCCGCGTAGGTCGCCGTGTCCTCGCCGATCTCGCGCTGGGTGACGATGGCCTTCTTGTCTTTGTGGACGAACTCGATGGGGTCCTCGATGGTGAGCACGTGCTCGGCGCGCGTCTCGTTGATGTAGTCGATCATCGCGGCCAAGGTCGAGGATTTGCCGGAGCCCGTGATGCCCGTGACGAGCACGAGGCCGCGGCTGTTGTCGGCGATCTTCTTGAGGGTGGCGACCGGCAGGTGCAGGTCCGCCAAAGTCGGGATCTGGGTGGCGATGAAGCGGATGGCCAGGCACAGGCGCTGGCGCTGCTTGAAGGCATTGACGCGGAAACGCGCGACCTCGCCGGCCTGGAAGGAGAAGTCGCACTCCCCCTTCTCCTCGTACTGGCGCTTGGCGCGCGGCGTGGCGATCTGCATGAGCATCGCCTCGACCTCGGCCTGCGGGATGGGGTCGGGCGCGGCCTGCGTCAGGTCGCCGTCCACGCGCAGGAAGGCGGGGCCGCCGGCCCGCACGTGCAGGTCCGAGGCGCGCTTGTTGACGAGGGTCTGGAGAAGCTCCTGGAGGGTCACGCTCACCGCAGTTTCCTCACTTTGAGTCGGAGATAGGCCGGCTTGGTCCAGCGGTCGGAATCGTTCTGCCCCTGCAGCAGGCTCGCGTCGCTGGGGGCCTCGGGCTGGTAGGACGCGGGCCGCGGCCCCGCGGGCGCTGCCGTGCCGGGGCGCAGGCCCGCGCGGTGCAGGCCGCGGCCGCGGCGGGACGGGAAGCCGGTGGCGATGACGGTGACGCGCAGCGAGTCGCCCAAGGACTCGTCGAAGACGTTGCCCATCTTCAGGTTGACCTCGGGGCTGGCCGTGCCCTGGATGGTCGCCATGATCTCCTCGACCTCGGAGGCCTTCAGAGACGCCTTGCGGCCCGCGATGTTGACGATGAGGCCCTTGGCGCCGTCGATGACCACGTTCTCGAGCAGCGGGGACTGCATGGCCTCGCGCGCGGCCGACAGCGCGCGGCCGGGGCCCGCCGCCTCGCCGATGCCGATGAGCGCCTCGCCGGCGTCCTTCATCACCGCGCGCAGGTCGTTCATGTCGAGGTTGATCTCGCCCTGCACGGCGATGAGGTCGGAGATGGACTGCACCGACTTGCGCAGGACGTCGTCGGCCAGGCGGAAGGCCTGGTCCTGCGGCGTGTCCTGGTCGATGATGTCGAAGAGCCGCTGGTTGGGGATGACCAGCAAGGTGTCCACCGACTGGCGCATCTCCTGGATGCCCTGCTCGGCGATGGAGGCGCGGCGCAGGCCCTCGAAGTCGAAGGGGCGGGTCACGACGCCGACGGTGAGCGCGCCCTCCTCCTTGGCCAGGCGCCCGATGACGGGGCCGCCGCCGGTGCCGGTGCCGCCGCCCATGCCGGTGGTGACGAAGACGAGGTCGGAGCCGCGCAGGACCTCGCGCAGAGCGCCCTCGCTCTCCAGCGCGGCGTCGCGGCCCTTGGACGGGTCGCCGCCCACGCCCAGCCCGCGGGTCTTGCTCTCGCCGAGCTGGATGCAGACGTGCGCCGAGCACTTGTTGAGCACCTGGGCGTCGGAGTTGGCGGCCACGAGCTCGACGCCGTCGAGGCCCGCCTCCACCATGCGGTTGATGGCGTTGCAGCCGCCCCCGCCCACGCCGAGCACCTTGATGACGGCGCGTTTCTCCTCGCGGTCCTCCGACAGGATGACGCGCATCTTAGAAGAGCTCCTGGAGCGTCGCCTGGAGCTTGCGCATCCAGGCGGGCTTCTTGCGGCTCACCGAGCGGGTGTCCACGCCGCCCCAGCGCGGGGACTGCGAGTAGAGCAGCAGGCCGAGCGCGGTGGAGTAGACCGGCGAGAGCCACTTCTCGTCGGAGTGGACCTGGTCGGGGTGCGCCAGGCCGATGCGCACGGGCAGGCCCATGATCTGCTGGGCCGCCTGCGCGGTGCCGCGCATCTGCGAGCCGCCGCCGGTGAGGATGGCCCCGCCCGGCGCCACGATGTCGGCGTAGGAGGAGTTCTGCAGGTCCTCGGCGATGATGGAGAAGATCTCCTCGACGCGGGGGAGGATGATCCCCATCATGGTGCTCGTCTTCACGCGCAGCGGCGTGCGGCCGTCGATGCCGTGGCACTCGAACTCGTGGTCGCCGTTGAGCAAAGACGGGTGCGCGATGCCGTGCTCGACCTTGATCTTCTCGGCGGTGTTGATGGAGGTCTTCAGGCCCACGGCGAGGTCGCGGGTGATGAAGTCGCAGCCCAGCGGGATCTCCTTCGAATACTTGATGGAGCCCTCGCAGTACACGCCGATGGAGATGCCCTGGCCGCCCATGTCCACGATGACGCAGCCGAGCTCCTTCTCCTCCTGCGTGACCAGCAGCTCGCCGGCGGCGAGCAGCCCGTAGACGGGCTCGACGACCTCGAAGCCGGCCTGGCCGACGGTCTTCATCACGTTGTTCAAGTGCGCGGAGGACGCGGTGACGAGGTGCACGTCCACCTCGAGCAGGGAGGCCTCCATGCCCACGGGGTGCGGCACGCCGCGCTGGCGGTCCAGCGAGAAGCCCTGCGGGACGACGTGGAGTATCTCGCGGTCGGTGGAGAGCGGGATGGCCTTGGCGCTGGAGACGACGGCGTGGACGTCGTCGGCCGTGATCTCGCGGTCGGTGCGCGCGATGTTGTAGGCGCCGCGGTTGTTGAAGGACTGCAGGTGCGAGCCGCGCACGCCGAGCCACACCTGCGACACGGTCGCGCCGGCGGCGGCCTCGGCTTCCTCGACGGCGCGCGTCACGGCCGACGCCGCCTCGATGATGTTGATGACCACGCCGCCTTTGAGGCCGCGGCACACCACGCTCGAACCGCCGAGGACGGTGACGGCCCCGGTGCCCGGGTCCACGGACCCGATGAGGCAGGTCACGCGCCCGCTCCCGATGTCGAGACCGGCCACCACGTCCGGCTTGGACTGGCGCTTCATCATCGTCATTTCACGGCCCCCAGCCGCGCCGTCGGGCGCAGCAGCACTTTGCCGTCTTCGAACCAGCGCAGATCGGCGGAATACGGGACGTCCTCGCGGCGGCGCGCGTCGGCCAGCGCCTCGGCGAGGCGCGCGAGTTTGTCGGCGGTGTAGTCCAGCCGTCCCCACGCGACGCTCGTGCCGTCCTCGAGCTCGGCGGTCCAGCCGTCCTCGGCGGAGCGGCGCGCGAAACGCGCCAGCGGCGCGGGCAGCGCGCCCGGCGCGGCGAGGCGCCCCCACTCGGCCGCGACCGCCTTGAGCTCGGAGGCCGGCGCGTCGCCGACCTCCACGACCGGGCCCTTGAGCGCGTACAGGCCCTCCGGCGCGACGAAGACCTCGCCGTCCTCGCCGAGGAAACCCGCGTCGCGGCCGTGGCGCGTCGCGGCGGCCACGGGCGCGCGCGGGGTCAGGACGAGCGTCGCGCGTTTCTCGGTCCAGGAGCGGCGCACCTCGACCTTCGCGACGCTCGGGAAAGCCGCGCGCACGGCCTCGGCGCGCTCCGCGGGCGAGCCGCCGTGTTTGTCCGCCACGGCCTGGGCCGGGCCGCGCAGCGGCTCGGGCGCCTCGACGAACGCGTCGCCGGGGCGAGTGAGCGCCTGCGCGAGCTCCATCCGCGGCAAAGAGGCGGCGAGGTGTTTGACCACGGCGACCGCCACCAAAGTCAAAGCGCCCAGGGCGCCGACCACGGCGGCGGCGCGCACGCGGCGGGCGCGGGTCTGCGGACGGGTGACGACGCGGTAGCGGCGGCGGTGGCTACTCACCGACGACCTTCATCTCGAGCTCGAGACTCACGCCGAAGCCGGCGCGTACTCGCTCGCGGATGAGGTCGACGAGAGCGAGGACATCGGAGGCCTTGGCCCCGGCGAAGTTCTCGATGAAATTGGCGTGCAGAGGCGAGATGCGCGCCCCGCCGACCGCGTGGCCCTTGAGGCCGAGCTGTTCCACCATCTGCGCGACGAAGCGACCCGGCGGGTTCTTGAAGGTGGATCCCACGTTATAGGTATGGATGGGTTGGGTCTCTTGGCGCTTCTGCTGATAACGACGGACGACGGCCATTATATCAGCTTTGTCGGCGGCCTTCAAAGAAAATGTGGCGTCGAGCGCGATGAAGTCCGCCAGGCCGCTGTGCCGGTAGGTGAACGCGAGCTGAGCGGGCGTCAAAACGCGCTCTTCGCCGGTCCTCAGATCGACCGCCGAGACCGACTTCACGAAGCTCCCGATCTCGCCGTCGCGCGTGCCCGCGTTCATCGCCAGCGCCCCGCCCACCGTGCCCGGCACGCCCACGATGGGCTCCAGGCCGGACAGGCCCCGCTCCGCGCACGCGACCACCAAAGCCGGCACGCGCGCGGCCGCGCCCGCGACGACCTCGCCGCCGCCGGGGAAGGACACGCGCTCGAACTCGCCGGCGAGCTGGACGACCAACCCGCGCACGCCTTTGTCGCGCACCAGGAGATTGGAGCCCCACCCCAACACGAACACCGGGACGCCCGCCTCGCGCGCGACGGCGAGCGCGGCCTTCAACTCCGCGCGGTCGCGCGCGGCGACGAACGCGTCGGCCGGCCCGCCGATCTTGAAGGTGGTGCGCGGCGCGAGCGGCTCGTCGAGGCGCGCCGCCGGCACGGCCGCTTGCAACGCTTTACGCCAGTCCGCTTCCACCCGCTGATTCTGCCAATTTGGCGGACCGGGAGCCAGCGCGCGATGGAACTTATTGGGGGCCTCAATCGTATACATAGTGTGGCCGGCCACAGTGTGTATACACCCCCTGCGCTCCGCGCCTTGACCGATGAGGCGCTATTGTCGCGCCTCGACAGCCTGGTTCACCAAGAACGAGAGAGTCTGACGGAAATCGTGGAGCACTTGATGGAGGTGGACCGGCGTGAGGCGGCTTTGGATCGCGGCTACCCCTCGCTGTTCACATATTGCGTCAACGAACTCGGCTATTCGGAGGGAGCCGCTTACCTGCGGATACGGGCCGCTCGCGCTGCCTCGGCATTCCCCGACGTTCTGGACCGACTGCGCGCAGGTCGCATCCACCTCGAAGGCATCGCGCGCCTTTACCCGCACTTGACGAATGACAATGCCGCAACACTTCTCGACATCATCGACGGCGCCAGCAAGCGCGAGATAATCTCTTTCGTCGCGACGCTTCAACCGGAACCAGCGCCGGAACGCGATGTCATCGTGCCGGTCCAGGCGCCCACGCAGCCAGTCCATGACACCTCCCAATCGAACGAGCCGCCTCACGCACGAGTCATCCCCCCTCCAAACCACCGATTTCACTTCACAGGCGATCACGAACTCCTCTCGATGATCGAACGCTTGCGCGGACTCCTCAGGCACAAATACCCGGACGGACGACTCGAAAGCATCCTCAAGGAAGCCACACGAACCCTCCTCAATAAACTGGAGCGCGACCGCAGTCCTAGCCTGACAAATCCCCACCGCTCAAACGCCGCGGGTGCGTCGCGCCCACACCGAATCGGGAGTCGCGTGATTCCAAGGACGATCAAGCGAGCGGTGTGGGCCCGCGACGACGGACGCTGCGCGTTTCTCGCGCCCGACGGCCGCCGCTGCGAGAGCCGCGACGCGCTCGAATACGACCATGTCGTGCCTTGGGCCGACGGAGGGCGGTCGGACACGACGGACAACGTCAGGCTGCTCTGCCGGGCGCACAATCAGCGGCACGGCCGCAGGCGATTCGGGCCGCGCCGCCGCTTATGCTAGGATTCGCCTCCCATGGACGGCGACTGGGTCGACCGCTTCGAACGCCCGCTGGGCTGGCTGGCCGTGCCGGGCCTGCCGCTCTACCTGACCGGCATGACGGCCGCCGTGGCCGTGCTCTCCGCGCTCAAGCCCGAGTTCGTCGGCGCGCTGGTGCTGGAGCCCAGCTTGATCCTGCGCGGCCAGGTCTGGCGCGCGCTGACCTTCCTCGTCGTGCCGCCGCCGGCCGGCCCGCTGTGGTTGTTCCTGTGGCTGGCGCTGGTCTATTCCTGCCTCTCGGCGCTTGAAGCCGCGTGGGGCGACTTCAAGGTGACGGTTTTCGTGCTCGTCGGCGCGTTGTGCACGGTGGCGGGCTCGCTCGCGGTCGGCTCGCGCTTCGACCCGACCATGGTGCACCTGTCCTCCTTCCTGGCCTTCGCCCGGCTGTTGCCCGAACGCGAGGTGCTCATCATGTTCGTGCTGCCCGTGAAGGTGCGCTGGCTCGCCGCGCTCGCCGGCCTGCTCGTCGCCGTCGAGTTCGTGGCCGAAGGCGCGCCCGGCAAGGTGTACCTGCTGTCGGGCCTGGCCTCCTACCTCCTCTTCTTCGGACCGGGCCACTGGCTCGACGCGAAGCTGGCCTGGCGGAGGCGCGGACGGTGAGCAGGGCGGCCGCGCTCGCCCTGCTGCTCGCGGCCGCGCCCGCCGCGGCGGGCAGCGTCAAACTGTTCGCCTTCGACGCGAAGGGCAAACCCCTCGACGGCGAGGCCTTGTCCAAACGGCTCGCGCGCGCCGACGAGAAGGACCCGGCCGCCGCGTCTTTGCCGCTGTGGGCCTTCCCCCTCGACGAGAAGTCGCCGCCCCAGCGGCTGAAGCTCGCGCAGCAGGGCAAGCTGCTCGTCGCGTCCTGGGACAAAGGCGAACGCGTGCGCCTCGAGTTGGTCTGGCCCGTGGCCGAGGACGGCTACAACGCGGTGGTCGCCGACAAAGGCGGCGAGGGTTTCGGCGACGGCGAGGCCGTGTTCCTCAACGAGGAGCTCGCGTCCACGCAGTACCGGCTGTTCCGCGAGGCCTGGAAGCGCCGCACCACGGACTACTCCCCCCTCTACAAACCCGGCGACAAGTCCAAGGCGCTGGCCGAGGAGGCCAAAGACGCGATGGCCGACGCCGCGCGCCAGAAGGAGGCGCCGGAGCGCGCGAAAGGCTTCGAGGCGGCGCTGACCAAGATCGCGCTGGCCTGGGAGAAGATGCTCTTCGAGCACGGCCTCCAGCTCGCCCTCGACGAGCGGCGCGCCAAGGACCTGCGCTTCGGCCTGACCATCGACGAGTCCCTGCTCAAACGCATGGACGACGTGGAGTGGGTCGCCGAGGCCGCGCGCCGCTCCGGCTCCAACTGGGTGCGGTTGGTCTTTCGCCCCAACGGCCCGGACTTCCTCTATAAGCGCCTGCCCTCGTTCAACGAATACGACGCCGTCGTCGACGAGCTCAAGAAGAACGGGCTGAAGGTCATGGGCTGCGCGCTCGACACCGCGCAGTGGCCCAAGACCCTCACGCCGGAGCTCTACGCCGAACGCGTGAAGAACCTCGCCCTCCACTACAAAGGTCGCGTGGACGCGTGGGAGGTCGGCTCCGAGCTCAACGGCGACTGGCTCGGCGGCGCGGCCGCGCCGCTCTCCCTCGACGAGGTGTTCAAGATCTATGCTGCCGGCGCCTCCAAGGTGAAGGAACTGCTGCCCGATGCCGAGGTCGTCGCCACGCTTTACGCCTGGGAGCAGACCGCGCCCGACCGCGAGCACTCCCTGTCGGGCTGGCTCAAGACCTACGCGCCGCGCGGCTTCGGCAAGGACCTCGACGCGGTCGGCCTGTCGGTGTGGCCCGAGGACAACCCGGCCGGCATGGGCTTCGAGCGGCACTTCGAGACCCTCGCCGACGCCTTGCCGCGCCAACGCCACCTGCTCTCCAGCCTCGGCTACGTCGAGGGCGAGGAGGTCGCCGGCTACTGGTGGCTCGACCCCAAGGACGTGGACGGCGGCCGCAAGGACCTGCTCATCCTCTACACGACGGCGTCCTGCGCCTTCCGCTCCTCCGTGTGCGGCGGCTTCTGGTGGCAGACGCTCGACCAGATGCTCCCGCCGGGCCGCCAGAAGGCCACCGACCTCTACAAGGTCTACCGCAGGACGCTCGAGCAGTTGGGCCGGCGCGAGTAACTCCCCCGCGGCCCGGGCTCAACGGCTCGGCAGCCTGAAGCCCTTGAGCAGCGCGGCGGCGACGGGGTTGCTCCAGCGGCGCTTGGCGGCGAGCAGGTACGCCGCCTCCGAGATGCCGAGACGGCGCGGCCCGACCTGGACCAGCTGCCGCGCCGGCAGGCTCACCGCGAGCGTGTAGGCGTTCAGGGGCGCGATGCCGCGCCCCGCCAGGACGAGCCGGCGCGCGACCTCCAGGTCCTGCACCTCCGCGACCACGTCCGGCGCGATGCGCCAGCGCGCGACGAGCTCGAGCACCTGATGATAGACCCGGCTCGGGGCGGACGGCAGGATCCACGGGAGCCTGGCGAGGTCCGCCGGGGTCCGGCCGCAGCCGCGCGCCAGCCGCGGGCTCGCGGCGAAGACCACGGGGACGCTGCCGACCCGCACGCTCGTGAGCTGCTCGTGTCCGGCCGCGGAGTACGGCCGGTCGCTGAGGACCAGGTCGAGCCGGTGCTCCCTCAGGTCCTTCGCGAGCGACTCCAGCGAGCCCTCGACCTCCTGCACGTGGACCCCGGGGCGCGACGCGAGCGCCTCCTCCACCAGGTGGTGGGAGAAGGAACGCGGCGTGCCCGACACCACGCCCAGCTGGACCGAGACCTTGCCGCCCGGCTTGCGGTCGCGCAGCGAGTCGCGCAGCTCGTCGCCCAGGGAGAAGATGCTCTCGGCGTAGTCGAGCACGAAGCGGCCCTCCTCCGTCAGGCGCAGGCCGCGCCCCTGCCGCTCGAAGAGGCGGCACGAGAGCTGGGACGACAGCTCCTTGAGCTGCGCGCTGATGGTCGGCTGGGACAGGAGCAAGGTCTCGCGGGCCTTGGCGATGGACCCGGCCTTGGCCACGGAGTAGAAATAGTAGAGGTGGTGATAGTTCAGATTAATCATAGTTTTAATCTTATCATTTGATTCTAATTATCTGTTAGACGAATGTGAATCCTCCCGTTAGAATGTCCGGGTCGCTCACAGGAGGCGCTCATGCTCAACGCGTTCAACGAACAACTCAAGAGGCTCGCCGCGGACCCGAAGGACGGCTTCACGCGCCGGGTGCGCGCGCTCGCCGGCGGCCGCGAGGCGCCCCGCTGCTGCGGGGAGCTCCGGGCCCTGATCCTCGCCGCTCCCGCCATGGTGGCCCGGCTGCGGCGCTGGACGGACGACGCGCACATGCCCCCGCATCTGCTGCGGCAGCAGAAGTTCGCGCTCGCCTACCTCTACAGCCCCTACGATTTCGTGCCGGACGCCGAACACGGCCTCTTCGGCTACCTCGACGACGCCTGGCTGGTGGGCTCGGTCTTCGCGGACAGCTGCCGCGACTTGGAGGCGCTGGGCCTCACGCTGCAGCCGGCCGAGCGCCGGCTGCGCGACGACTGCGCCGCCGGCCTGGAGACGGCCCGCCGCCTCCTGCCGCGCGAGACGGACGCCATGCGCAAGCTCTTGTCGCAGGTCGCCGCCGGCGTGCCCAACGCGCGGGCGCTCGCCGCCTGCGCCGAGGCGGGCCGCGAGGGGGTGACGCGATGAACCCGCGACTCCTGAGCGCCGCGCTGCTCGCCCTGCCGCCGCTCCTCTCGGCGACGCTCGCCGCGGCGGTGCCGGTGGACCTGAGGACGCCCTCGCTGAGCGCCCCGGCGGCCCCCTTCGTCGGTCTCGCTCCCGCGGCCGAGCGGTCCGGCATGGCCGCCGACCTCGGCGCGCGGATGATGGCCACGCGCGAGCTGCTCGATGAGAAAAACGCGGCCGCGGTGACGCTGCTGCGAGAGGCGGGCGCGCTGGAGCGCGACGCGTCGGCCCTGTGGAGCCAATGGCGCGCCTTCGTGCCGCCGCCCCAATGGGGCGCGGGCCCCTGCTTGGGCGCGCCTTGCCCGCTCGCCGGCCCCGCGCCGGGCCCCGGCGCGGCGGCGCTGGGCGTCGGCCCCATGGCCGAGCCCCTGCGCGAGTCGGAACTGCTGGCGCTCACGCGCCAGGCGGCCCAACTCTCGTCGCGCGCCGCCTCCCTGCGCGACGAGCTGCGCCGCGCCGACCGGCTGTGGTGGGAGCTCTGGCGCGCGCTCGACGCCGGCCGGGAGCCTTTGGCCGAGCAGACGCGGCGGCTGGAAAACCTGGAAGGCCGGCTGCGCCGCCTGGCGGCGGACAACAACGCGCTGGACGAATCCTTGCCGCAAGCCCAGGCGCGCTACGACCTGGCCCGCCCCCTGGCTCTCGAGCACCTGCAGTCGGCGCGTGGCGCCGCCGTGGCGCTGCCCCCGGCCGCGCATTGGGACCAGGCCATGGGCGGCCCGCCGCGTCCCGACCTGCGTTATGACTTCGAGAGCCGCTACGAGGGCCATCTCGAGCGCAGCCGCGACTGGCTGCGGCGAAGGCGCGCGCCGCGATGAGCACGGCGCACGCGACCCGCCCCCTGGCGCGGCTGTCGGGGCTCATCGACGCGGACCGCCGCGACCTGGCCGTGCTGCTGGGCTACACGCTGTCGGTGGGCCTGGCCAGCCTGGCCGTGCCGCTCACCGCCAAGGCGATGGTCAACACCGTCGCCTCGGGAGCCCTGCTCCAACCCTTGTTCGTGCTCTCGGCCGCCCTCCTGTTGGCGCTGGCCTTCACGGGCGTGCTGCGCGCGCTGCAGTTGTGGATGGTGGAGACCATCCAGGCGCGGCTGTTCGCCCGCGTGGCGCTGCGCATGGCGCGCAGGGCGTCGCGCGCGCCCCTCTCGGCGTGGGAAGGCGTCTACGCCCCCGAGCAGCTCAACCGCTTCTTCGACGTGCTCAGCGTGCAGAAGGCCTGGTCCAAGCTGCTCGTGGACGGCCCGGCCGCGCTGGTGCAGGTGCTCGTGGGCATGGCGCTCATGGCCGTCTACAGCCCTTTCCTGCTCGGCCTGAACCTGCTGCTGGCCGCGGGCGCCGGCGCGGTGGCGGCCCTGGGACGCCGCGCGTTGGAGACGAGCATGGAAGAATCCCAGCGCAAATACGAGGTGGCGCACTGGCTCGAGGACGCCGCGCTCTGCCACGCCTCCCTGAAGATGCACGGCGACCCCGCCTTCCCGGTCTCGCGCGTGGACGCGCTGGCCGCCCGCTACCTCGACGCGCGGCGCGCGCACTTCCGCATCCTGCTCCGTCAGAACGCGGCGCATTACGCGCTCAACGCCCTGGCGCTGACCGGGGTCTTCGCCGTCGGCGGCTGGCTCGTCGTCAGCCGCTCGCTCACCGTGGGCCAGCTCGTCGCCGCCGAGATCGTCGTGCTGATGACCGTGGGGGCCATCGACAAGCTCGTGACCTTGCTCGAGCCGCTCTACGACCTCCTGACCGGGCTCGAGAAACTGGCGGTCATCGACGAGCTGCCCGCCGAGCGCGCGGGCGGCCAGGCGCTGCCCGCCTCCGGCCGGGGCCTGGCGATCGAGGCCCGCGGGCTGCGCTACGCGTATCCGGGCGGCGGGCCGCTGCTCGAGCAGGTGGACCTGAAGGTCCCCGCGGGCGGGCGCGTGAGCCTCGTGGGGCACAGCGGGGTCGGCAAGACCACCTTGACCCGTCTGCTGTGCGGCCTGCTCGAGCCGTCCGAAGGCCGCGTCCTGCTCGACGGGCGCGACGCCTCCACCCTCGACCCGCACTCGGTGCGGCGCGCCATCGCCGTCGTGGGCGAGGAATCCGAGATCTTCGCGGGGACCGTCGAGGAGAACATCCGCGCCGGCCGCGCCTGGCTGAGCGCCGAGGACCTCGCCTGGGCCACGCGCCTGACCTTGCTCGACCCCATCCTCGAGCGCCTGCCGGGCGGACTCTCGCACCCGCTGGTCAGCCAGGGCAAGAACCTCTCCCTCGGCCAGCGCCAGCGCGTGCTCATCGCCCGCGCCATCGTGGGCCGCCCCCGCCTGCTCGTGTTCGACGAGACCTTCACCGGCATCGGCGAGAGCAACAAGCTGATCATCCTCGAGTCGCTCCTGGACCGGTCCATGCCGTGGACCATCCTCAACGTCAGCCACGACGCCGAGATCGTGGCGCGCTGCGAGGCGTTCCACCTCCTGGCGGAGGGCCGCATCGTCGAGTCCGGCGAGCCGTCCGAATACGCCGCGCGAGGCGGCTCGCTGTTCGCGGCGCTCTTCAGCGAGCTCGCTCGGCAGTCGAGGGAGGCGCGATGAGCACGGGACACGAGGACGACTTCGGCGGCGGGCCGCTGTCGCGGGCGCTCACGCGCACGCCCAAGGCGCTGACCGCGCTTTTCGGCGTGTGGGCCGCCGCGGCCGGAAGCGGGCTGGCCTTCGTCGCCTTGATGCCCTGGACGCAGTCGGTCTCGGGGACCGGGGCCGTCACGGCCTTCTCGCCCATGCAGCGGCCGCAGACCGTCAACGCGGAGATCGACGGCCGTCTGGTGGAGTGGAAGGTGCACGAGGGGCAGTCCGTCGCCGCGGGCCAGGTGCTGGCGGAGCTCGCCGAGATGAAGCCCGAATACATCGACCCCGCCATGGAGTCGCGCGTGAACTCCCAGGCCGCCGCCGCGCGGCTCAAGCGCGACGCGGCCCGCGCCCAGCTCGCGGCGCACGACGCTCTCATCGCCGCCCTGCGCCGCATCGGACGGGCGCATCTGCCGAGCGAGGAGCTGCGCGGTTTGCGCGCGCCGCGCGAGCTCGACGACTCGGGGCGCCGCCTGGTCGAGGCCGAACAGCAGTCGGTCCTGGCCGCGCGCGCCAACCTCGAGCGCGTCGAGGCGCTGCACGCGCAGGGGCTGCGCTCCACCCGCGACCTGGAGCTCGCGCGCCGGGAGCTCGCCAAGGCGGAGGGCGACATCGAGACCAAGCTGCTGGACGCGGAGCTCAAGCGCGCCGGCGCGCTCGAGAAGCTCGGCGGGCTGGAATCGGACCTGCTCAAGGCCGAGACCGAGGCCGCCAAACTCGGGCGGCGAGGCGAGCAGCGGCTCGTGCGCGCGCCCGTGGACGGCAGCGTCGTGCGCCTCTTCGGCATGGGCGCCGGGCACGTGTTCAAGTCCGGGGACCCGATGGCGGTCGTCGCTCCCGACACCCGCGACCAGGCGGTGGAGCTCTTCATCAGCGACCACGACGCTCCCCTCATCGCGGTCGGACGACCCGTGCGCCTGCAGTTCGCCGGCTGGCCCGCGCTGCAGATGTCGGGCTGGCCCTCTGTCGCCGTGGGCACTTTCGCGGGCCGCGTGGCCGTCGTCGACGCGTCCAACGACGGACGCGGGCGCTTCCGCCTGCTCGTGCGCCCGGACCGCGACGCGGAGTCCTCCGGGCGCGACGCGGCCTGGCCTCCCGCCGCCAGCCTGCGCGCCGGCTCCCAGGCGGTGGGTTGGGTCCTGCTCGACCGCGTCCCGCTGTGGTTCGAGCTCTGGCGCCGCTTCAACGGCTTCCCGCCCTCCATCACCCCGCCCTCGGGCTCCGGAGGCGGCAAAGGATGAGGGCGCTCTTGGCGCTGCTGCTGTGCGCCCCCGCGGCGGCGGCCTCCCCCTTCGAGGAGTTCCTCGCGGGCGTCTCCGCCCGGCACCCGGAGCTCAAGGCGCTCGGCGCCGCGCGCGACGCCGCGGACGCGGCCCTCCTCGAGCGGCGCGGCGCGTTCGACCCGACTCTCAGCGCCCGTTTCTCCGAGCGCGCCTTCAACAGCTCGTCGGCGCCCGGCACGCGCTACGAGGCCAAGGAGGGCGAGGCGTCGCTCGACTTCCTGACGCGTTGGGGCGCCAAGGCGTCGGTGGGCGGCCGCGCCGCGCGCGGCGACTTGAAGACGCCCGTCTCGCCCACGGGGCGCGACGGGACGCTGTCCTACTCCATCGGCGTGCCGCTGCTGCGCGGGGCGCTGAGCAACCCCCGCCAGGCCGCCGAGCGCAAGGCCGAGATCGGCCTCACCGCGGCCCAGGCGCGCTGGGAGGAGCGACGGCTGCGGCTGCTGGGCGCCGCGGCGGACTCGTGGTGGAAGTGGGCGGCCGCCCGGCGCAAGCTCGACATCGAGCGGGAGCTCCTGGCCAACGCGCGCTTCCGGCAGGAAGCCGTCTCGGCCCGCGCGCGCGCCGGCGACCTCCCCGCCGTGGCGGCGGTGGAAGCCGAGCAGGAGCTCTGGTTGCGCCGCGGCCGCCTGGCGCGCGCGGAGCGCGCGCTGCAGCAGGCCGCGCTCTCGCTCTCGGCCTATCTCTGGACCGAGGAGGGCGCGCCCGCCCCCGTCCCGTCCGCGGACGGCACGCCGGACGCCGAGGAACCGTCGCGGGTCGGCGAGGAGGAGGCGCAGCGCGCCGAGACCGAGGCGCTCGCCGCGCGGCCCGAGCTGCGGGCGCTGGCCTTCGCGCGCGAGGCCGCGCGGGTCGACGAGTCCCTCGCGCGCAACTCCATCCTCCCCCAGCTCGACGCCCTCTGGTCCCAGGGCGAGGACCGGGGCGTCGGGGGCGTGGGGCCCGTGCGGCGCGTCGGCGTGGAGCTGTCGGTCCCCCTCTTCTTCCGGGCGGGGCGCGGGGCCGCGCGCCAGGCGCGCCTGGGCATCGAGGGGCTGGACTGGGCCGAGCGGTCGCTGCGCCTGCGCGTCGTCAACGAGGTGCGCGACGCGGTGTCGGCCGTCAACGCGGACGCCGAGCGACTCGACGCGGCGCGCAAGGAGGCGGAGCTGGCCGAGCGGCTCGAGAAAGCCGAACGCGCGGCCTACGAGCTTGGGGACAGCACGCTTTTCCTGGTCAACCAGCGCGAGCGAGCCGCCGCCGAGGCGAAGGCCCGCGCGGTGGAGGTGCTCGCCGAGTACCGGACCTCGCGCGCGGCGCTGGCGGCCGCGCGGGCCGCGCTCTGAGTGTCTGGAGGCAATCGTCCAGAAGGTCGAGCAAACAGATTGCCTCCAAGGGGACCCCGGACGCCTTCGGCGTCCGGAGATATCCTGGATATTCGATTCCCCTTGGAGGCAATCGTCCAGGACGCCGAGCAAGATAGATTGCCTCCAAGGGGAATCGAACCCCTATTTTAGCCTTGAAAGGGCCACGTCCTAGCCGTTAGACGATGGAGGCGAAATCGAAAACTTGGGTCGGGTGGGGATCGAACCCACGACCACACGCTTAAAAGGCGCGTGCTCTACCACTGAGCTACCGACCCGAGACGCACAGTATATGAAGTTGCCGGGGCCCGTGTAACGCACTACTCGCGGCGCACCTCGACCTTGGACGCGAAGGCGACCTTCCCCTCGACGGTTTTGGCCTGAGGTTTGGGCTTGGGGAACCACCAGGCGCCGTCGGCGAGCAGTTGCCCGTCCACGACGACGTCGAAGTAATGCGCCTCGCCCAGCCAGGCGTTCACGCGCCGGGACACCGACGGGCGGAAGAACTCCATGCGCAGGGACGACTTCGGGAAGTACCAGTCGCGCTCGACGCGCACGGCCTTCTCGCTGAGCGCCAGCAGCTTGCCGTTCCAGACCGCTTTCATCATCGCGTCAGCGGGCCAGGAGGAAGTGGCTGTCGCGCAGCGCGACGATGCGGTGCGGCTCGCCGGCGGCGATGGGCACGACGCCGCCCGCCGTCAGGCGCGTCTCCTCGGCGCCCACGATGAAACGCGCCTCGCCTTCCAGCATCACCAAGGTCGCGGGCACGGGCGTCGAGTGCTCGGCCAGCTCCTTGCCCGCCGGGATGGCGAGGCTGACCAGCTTATAGCCGCCCTGTTGGTTGAGGCGCAAGGTGGAGACGGACTCGCCGTACGGGTTGGCTTTACGGGCGTCGAAGCTCTCCAACATGGGGCCTCCTCACGACGCGACGGTCGCCTCGACCTCGACGGGCTGTCGCAGGCTGTTGGACACGATGCAGTGTTTCTTGGCCAGCTCCAGCATGCGCCCGGCCTTCTCGGCGTCGGGGCTGCGCACGCTCACCTTCAGCGCGATGCGCGTGAAGCGCAGGCCCTCGGGCGTCTTGTCGAGCGTGCCTTCGGCCGCGCTCTTCCAATCCGACCAGGCGAGCTGGGACTTGGCCGCGACCGCGGCGAAGGTGGCCTTCAGGCACAGGCTCGCCGCGGCCAGGAGCAGGTGCTCCGGGCTCCAGCGCGAGTCGTCGCCGCCGAACTCCGGCGGCGGCCCGCCCTCCAGGGTCGGGCGCGGGCCGGCCGTCAGCGTGCCGCGCGCGTCGGCGTCTCCGGCGAGCGTGACGGCGTAGTGGTGCGGGAATGGCGCGTTCATGACGGTCTCCTATGGCTTGCGCGAGCAGGTGCTCATGCCGAGAAGCGCGTAGGGCGGGCACCAGCCGAGCAGGCCCGTGGCGACGGGGACGAGGCCCAGCAGGAACCACTTGCTCTCGGGCCCGACGAACGCCAGGCTCGTCAGACCCAGCCCGACGACGACGCGCGCGACACGCTCGTACGGATGGATGTTGGTCTTCAAGTGTGCCTCCTCAGTCGTGATGCTACTCCTTTTAGATGCGCTCCGCGCCGAAAGGGTTCGCGTTCGCGCCCCGCAGCGGCTATAATCGGGCGCATGGACGCCCGCACCCGCGGCCTCATCGAGAAGGCGCGCAACGGAGATGCCGCGGCCTTCGACGCCCTCATCCGCGGCTACCAGGACCCCATCTACCGCATGGCCCGCCACGTCTGCGCCGCCGCGCCCGGCGAGGTGGACGACGTCTTCCAGGACACCTTCCTGACCGCCTTCAAGAAGCTCAAGCAGTTCCGCGGCGACGCCGACCTCAAGACCTGGCTGTACCGCATCGCCTCCAACCTGTGCCTGATGCGCTACCGCAAGAAGGCCGCGCGTCCCGAAGTCCCCATGCTCGACCGCCCCGACGACGACGGCAACCTCGTGCCCGCGGACTTCCCGGAGACCGCGCCGGCGCCCGAGGAAGCCGCCCGCCGCAGGGAGCTGACCGACGCGGTGGCGTCCTCTTTGGCCGAGTTGCCCGTGGACTACCGCCTCGTGTTGACCTTGCGCGACGTGGAAGGCCTCTCGGCCGAGGAGACCGCGAAGATACTCAAGCTCTCGGTGCCCGCCGTCAAATCCCGCCTGCACCGCGGCCGCCTGTTCCTGCGCGACCGCTTCCAGGCCCGCTTCGCCGAGGAGGCCGCGTGAGGAAACACGACTGCCGGACCTGGCTGGGCTTCCTGTGCGACGAGGCCGACGGCAAGAAGGCCCCGCGCCTGCGCGCGCACCTGCCCGACTGCCCGCCCTGCCGGGCGATGCTGGCCTCCCTCAAGCGCACCGTCGCCGTCCTGCGCGCGCGTCCATTGGGCGGCGCGGCGCCCGCTTCCTTGAAGGCCGCCTTGCGCCGCCGCCTGCGCCGCTAGCAGGCTGCCGACAAAGTTCCCGCGCCCGATGCACTGACGCTGGAGCTAGTGATTATCAGTAGCAACTCACGCCGGCGCGAGTTTGATTCCCGATCAAGGTCCTAAACGGCGGTTCGGAGGGCGCGCGTCGCTTCAGGTCGAGTCGCCCGAGCCCCGAAGATCCTCGATCTGCCGGCCGCGAATCCTTTCCGCGGCCCGCGCATCTCATGATGAGGAGGTGTCATCATGAGCCATCTGGAGATCACGGACGCCAACTTCGAGCGCGAGGTGTTGGCCAGCCCGGTGCCGGTGCTGGTGGACTTCTGGGCGCCCTGGTGCGGCCCCTGCCGCATGTTGGGGCCGGTCATCGAGGAGTTGGCCGGGGAGTTCGCGGGGCGGGTGAAGGTCGGCAAGCTCAACACCGACGAGAACCCGGCCGCCGCGGGCGCCCTGCGCGTGACGGCGTTGCCCACGGTCATCCTGTTCAAGGACGGCCGCCCGGTGGACGGCGTCATCGGCGTGCACCCGAAGGCCGAACTGCGGAGGCGGCTCGAAGCCCTGCTCTGAGCGGCCTTTGCGTTGCCTGCGATGGGACGGTCGTCCGTCCGGACGAAGGAGGTAGGGACATGAGGAACGTGATATGGGCCGCGGCGCTGCTCGCCGCCGCGGGGACGATGGGCGCGGGCATGCCGGGGCGCGGCGCGATGCGCGGCCATGGCGGCTGGGGACCCGGCGGGGACTACTCCCGCCGCTTCGACGCCAAGACGGTGGAGACCGTGTCCGGAGAGGTGCTCGCGGTGAAGAAGGTCGCGCCCCTGCGCGGCATGGGCAAAGGCGTGCACCTGACCCTGAAATCGGAGAAGGAGACGCTGGCGGTCCATCTCGGGCCGTCCTGGTACCTGGACAACCAGGAGTTCGAGTTGGCGAAGGGCGACAAGGTGGAGGTGAAGGGCTCGCGAATCGAGTTCGACGGGAAGCCGGCGCTCATCGCGGTCAGCGTCGTGAAAGGCGACCTGACCTTGACCTTGCGCGACGAGGAAGGTTTCCCGCTGTGGAGCGGCTGGAGGAGGCGGCGCTGACGGGCCCGAATCCTTTCACGCGCTCGCGCATCTCACTGGGTAGGAGCCGATGAACATGAAAGGATTCTTGATGGCGGTGACGATGACTGTGGCCGCCCCGGCGTTGGGGGGCGGCCTGACGGCCACGGTGGACGCGGCTTTGGCCCGTTCTCCCGCCGTGGCCGAGGCCGCGGCGCGCGAGCGCCAGGCCGCGGCGGCGGGACGCGAGGCGTCCTACGGCCGCCTGCCCCGGCTGAGCGCCCGCGGCGCGGCCATGCGCGGCGACGACCCGCTTTTCGCCTTCGGCCAGCTCCTGCAGGAACGCCGCGTGACGGTCGCCGACTTCGCGCCCGACCGCCTCAACCGGCCCGGCTACCGCAGCTCGGTGACCGGCGCGTTGGAACTGGGCATGCCGCTTTTCACCGGCTTCGAGCTCACCCGCGCGCGCCGCCTGGCCGAGTTGGGCGCGGCCGAGGCGCGGAGCCTGGGCGGAGCGGCGGGCCAGGCCGTGAGCGTCGCGGCCGTCGAGGCGCATCTCGATTCCCTCAAGAAGCGCGCTCTGCTCGCCGAGCTCGACGCCCGGCTGGCCTCGGCCGCGGCCGAGGTCGAGCGCTCCGAGCGCCTGTCGCGCTCCGGGCTCGTTTTGGGTTCCGACCACCAGGCCGCGTTGGCGCTGCTCTCGAGCCTCAAGGCTTGGCGCGCCAAGACCTCGGCCGAAGGCGCCGCCGCCGCGGCGCGCCTGAGCGTGTTGACGGGCAAGTCCGAGCCGGCCGAAGGCCGGCTCGCGCCGTGGACCGCCCCTCTCGAAGACGACGCCGCGCTCGTCGCCGACGCCCTGGCGGCGCGCCCCGACCTCGCCGCGGCGCAGACGCGCCGCGACGCCGCGGCCGTGCGCCGCGCCGGAGCCGAAAGCTCCCTGCTGCCGCGCGTCGAGGCCTTCGCGGCCGCGACCTCGGTGTCCGACGGCTTCACGGCCGGCGCGGGCGCTCGCATGGGCGGCGTGCGCGCGAGCGTGGCCTTCGGCGACCCTGCTTGGGGCGCGCGGCGGGAGCGCTACAAAGAGGACGAAAACGCGGCCGCCGCGGCCGCCGCCGGGCTTTCGGACGCCGCGCGCGGCGAGGTCCTCGCCCGCGCCGCGGCCGTGCGCGGCCTCCAGGCGGCGTTGCCCGACCTCGACGAGGGGCTGGCGCGCGCCTCCGCCGCGTTGGACCAGGCGCGCCCCCTCTACCGCGAGGGGCGCCTGAGCGTGCTCGAGGTGCTGCGCGCCGAAGAAGCCCGCGCCCGTATGACCGAGGCCCGCCTGGACGCGCAAGCCGCCGTGCGCGTCCAGTGGGCCGCGCTCGCCGCCGCTCGCGGCCGCCTGGACGCCGACGCCGTCGCGACGCTGAGCCGCAGCCTGGAGGAAGCCCGATGAACGCCCCCGCCCCCTTGGGCCCCGCCGGACGCCTGGCCGCCGCCTTCGTGCGCTCCAAACTCACCGTGCTCGTCGCGCTCGGCGCCGTCGCCATGGGCGCGGTGGCGACCTTGCGCCTGCCGCGCGAGGAGGAGCCGCAGATCAGCGTGCCCATGTTCGACCTGTTCGTGCCCATGCCCGGCGCCAGCGCCAAGGAGGTCGAGGAGCGCGTCGTGGCGGTGGGCGAGCGCAAGCTGCTGGAGATACCCGGCGTGGAGTTCGTGTATTCCACCGCCCGCAAGAACGGCGCCATGTTCATCGTGCGTTTCGCCGTGGGCATGGACCCCGACGAGGCCATGACCCGCGTCTACACCAAAACCTTCGCCAACGCCGACCTCATGGCCCCCGGCGCGGGCCAACCCTTGGTCAAGCCGCGCTCCATCGACGACGTCCCGGTGCTCGCGTTGACCTTGAGCGGCAAGGACTTGTCGCCCTTGGAGCTGCGCCGCGCCGCCGCCGAGCTGCGCGCCGTGGTCGCCACCGTGCCCGAGGTCTCCGACATCGAGATCCTGGGCGGACGCCGGCGGACCTTGTCGGTCCACTTCGACCCCGACGCCTTGGCCCGCCGCCGCCTCTCGCCCTTGGAGCTGGCGCAGCGCCTGCGCGCCTCCAATGTCCGCCTGCCCGCCGGCACCGCCGACGAGCCCGGCCGCGCCGTGAAGGTGGAGGCCGACGCCTTCGTGCGCGACGCCGAGGACTTGAAGCGCGTCGTGGTCGGCGTCTCCGACGGGCGCCCCGTCACCGTGGCCGACCTCGCCAAGGTCAGCGATGGGCCCGACGAGGACGAGCGGGAGGTCCTCCTGCGCGACGCCGCGGGCGAACGCCCCGCCGTCACCTTGCAGGTCTCCAAGCGCCGCGGCGCCAACGCCACGGCCGTGACCTCGGCCTCGCGCGAGCGCGTCGAAGCGGCCCGCAAGCGACTGCCGCCGGGCCTGGAGGTCGCCGTCACCCGCGACTACGGCGAAACCGCCAAACACAAGTCCGACGAGCTCTTGTTCCATGTCCTGCTCGCCACGCTCTCCGTGACCGCGCTCGTCGCCCTCGCGCTGGGCCTGCGCGAGGCGCTGGTCGTGCTCGTCGCCGTGCCGGTCACGCTCGCGCTCACCCTGATGGTGTACTGGCTGTTCGGCTACACCCTCAACCGCATCACCCTCTTCGCCCTCATCTTCTCCATCGGCATCCTGGTCGACGACGCCATCGTGGTCGTGGAGAACATCCATCGCCACTTCGCCATGAACGACGGCCGGCCCCTGTGGAAACTGGCCGTGGACGCGGTGGACGAGGTCGGCAACCCGACCTTGCTCGCGACCTGGGCCGTCATCGCGGCCATCCTGCCCATGGCCTTCGTGGGCGGCCTCATGGGCCCCTACATGCGCCCCATCCCCGTCGGGGCGTCGGTGGCCATGGTGTTCTCGGCCTTCATCGCCTTCGTGGTCTCGCCCTGGGCCTTCGTGAAGGTGCTGGAGCGCTGGCGCCCCGCGCCGCACGCCGGTCACGGCGAGGAGAGCGCGTTGGACCGCCTGTACCGGCGCGTCATGGGCCGCCTGCTCGACGACGAGCGCGCCCGCCGCCGCTTCCTCTACGCCATGGGCGGCCTGCTGCTCGCGGCCATGGCCCTCGTGCCGCTGAAAGCCGTCGTCATCAAGATGCTCCCCTTCGACGACAAGGAGGATTTCGAGGTCGTGCTCACCATGCCTGAAGGCTCGTCCTTGGAGGCCACCCGTGAAGCCTCCGCCGAGATCTCGACTTTGCTCGCCGCCCGTCCCGAAGTCGAACGCGTCGTGTCCTACCTCGGTCTGGGCGCGCCCTACAACTTCAACGGCCTGGTGCGGCATTACTTCCTGCGCGACGAGCCCCACATGGCCGACATCGTGGTCCAGCTCAAGCCCAAAGGTGCGCGCCCGCAGAGCCACGCCGTGGCCAAGGCCGTGCGCCCCCTGGTCGCCGACATCGTCAAGCGGCGCGGCGGGCGCGTCCAGGTCGCGGAGGTCCCCCCGGGCCCGCCCGTGCTCTCCACCCTCGTCTTCGAGGTGTACGGCCCGGACGCCGCGGCGCGCGACGGCTTCGCGCGCAAGCTGCAGCGCCTGTTGGAGCGCGCCGAGGGCATCACCGACGTGGACACCTACCTCTACGACCCGCAGCCGTTGGAACGGTTGACCGTGGACAGGGAGAAGGCCACCCTCAACGGCATCGCGCCCGCGCAGGTCGCCGCGGCCGCGCGCCTGGCTTTGGCCGGGGAGACCTTGGACATCGCCCACGACGAGGACGAACGCGAGCCCGTCGAGATCCGCCTGCGCCTGGCTCCCGAGAGGCGCCGCGGCCGAGCCGGCGTGTCGGCGGTGCCGCTCATCTCGCGCGCGGGCACCGCGGTTCCGTTGGGCGCGCTCACGCGCGCCGAACGCGTGGAGGAGGACGCCCCGCGTTACCGCAAGAACGGCCGCCCGGTGTCTTATGTCATCGCCGAGGCGGGCGGGCGCACGGAGAGCCCGGTGTACGCTTTGCTGGGCCTCAGGAAGAGCATCGACGCGCTCGCCGAGGAGTCGGGCATCGAGCTCGAGACCTGGTACGCGAACCTGCCCGACGACCCGTCCAAGACCGCGCTCAAGTGGGACGGCGAGTGGCACATCACCTACGAGGTGTTCCGCGACATGGGCGCGGCCTTCGCATTGGTGCTGCTGCTCATCTACGCCCTCGTGGTGTATTGGTTCGAGTCCTTCACCGTGCCGCTGGTCATCATGGCGCCCATCCCGCTGACCTTGGTGGGCATCCTGCCCGCGCATTGGGCCATGGGCGCGTTTTTCACCGCCACCTCGATGATCGGCTTCATCGCGGGCGCGGGCATCGTGGTGCGCAACTCCATCATCCTCGTGGACTTCATCGAGCTGCGCCGTCGCGAGGGCATGAGCCTGCGCGACGCCGTCATCGACGCGGGCGCGGTGCGTTTCCGTCCCATGCTGCTGACGGCGGCCGCGGTCGTGGCGGGCGCGGGCGTCATCCTCTTCGACCCCATCTTCCAGGGCCTGGCCGTGGCGCTGATGTCGGGAGAGGTGGCGTCCACCTTGCTCTCGCGCATGGCGGTGCCCGTCTTGTATTACCTGCTCAAACGCCGGGAGGAAAAATGAGCCTTCACCACCGCATCCGCGCCATCGCGGGAGTCTTCATCCTCGCCAGCCTCGCGCTCGCCCACTGGGTGGACGCGCGGTTCCTGTGGCTGACGGCCTTCGTGGGCGCCAACCTGCTCCAGTCGGCCTTCACGCGCTGGTGCCTCATGGAGGACCTCCTGCGCGCCCTCGGCCTGGCCGGCCCCGACGAGAGCTGCGGCCGCTAGACGAGGCTCGAGCCGCGCAGCAGCGGGAAGAGGACCTTCTCCTCGTAGCCCAGGTGGGTCTCCAGCTCCTCGCGCACGCGCGAGACGATGGTGCGCAGCCGGTGCACGCGTTTCTGCGTGCACAGCTCCGCCGCGGACTGCAGCAGGGAGACGAGGCTGTTGAGCGTCTTGTGCGCCCGCTCCACCTCGGCCTCCATCTCGCCTTGCCCCGGCGAATGCAGGCGCCGGCCGATGAGTTTCTCCTCCCGCGCCTCGTGCTCCATGAGGTCATGGGCGAGCCGGTCGCGCGCGGCGCGGAAAGCCGCCACGTCGCAGTCCGACTCGTCGTCCCAGCCCACTCCCCGTTGGGGACCGAGCAAGGCCTCCAACGCCGCGGCGTCGCGGCGCAGAGCTTCGTGCTCCGTCAACAGCCGGTCGATGGAATCCATGTCTTCCGGTCTCGCAACGGAACGGCCCGGGCAGGTCCGTTGCTCCGAGCGGGTCATGCTGCCCCTGCCTCATCGTTACGGCGTGCGGCTGCGGCGCTCGGAAGGCGCCGAAGGCGTCCTGAGCTCGGGCCCCCGCCCGAAACTCGTCGGCGCGCCGCCGCCCGAGTTCGGCGGGCCGGGGGACCTGTGGAGCCCGGAGCACCTGCTCCTGGCGGCGGCGAGCCTGTGCCTGATGACCACCTTCATCGCGCTCGCCGACAAGTCCAAGCTCGGCGTGCTCGCCTATGACTGCAAGGCCGAGGGCCTGCTCGACAAGGCGCCGGAAGGCCTGGGCTTCACGAGCGTGGTCCTGCGCGTGACCCTCGAGGTGGCGGAGCCCGACCGCGACAAAGCCGAGCGCCTCATGGCGCTGACCGAGAAACACTGCCTGGTCTCCAACAGCCTCAAGCGCCCCGTTTCGGTCGAGCTCGAGCTCAAGCTCAGAGCCGGCCGTGCCGGATGATGGCCGCCAGCAACCAGCCCGCCATCAGCGCGGAGAGCGTGAAGCCCCCGAGGCCCAGCACCGGGATGCCGCGCCAGTGCGGCGGGATGCCGGCCAACACGAGCAAAGACGAGCCGATGAGCAGCGCGCCCAGCAGCACGGCGAACGCCAGGCGGTTGCTCACCTGGTCGAGCGACGCCAACGCCGGCTCGAGCCCCTTGTGCTCGAACTCGATGAGCAGGCGGCCGCGCCGGGCCTGACGGATGAGCTCGCGCACGTCGGAGGGCGCCGAGGCGAGCAGCGCCATGGCGTCGCGCCCCGCCCGCGTCAGCGTCTCCGCGACGCGCCGCGGCGCGAGGCGCTCCTCCTCCACCCAGCGGATGAACGGGCCGACGGCAGCGACCGCGTCGAAACCCGGGTCGAGGGCGCGCGTGAGGCTCTCCAGCTCGGTGAGGGTCTTGACCATCAGGAACAGCTCGGCCGGCACGCTGACGCGGTGCGCGGCCGTGGTGCGGAAGAGCTGCTCGAGCATGCGGCCCAGGCGCCACTCCGACAACGGCCGGTAGGCGTACTGGTCCATGAGCTCGGCGCAGTCGGCCTCGAAGGCGCGCCGGTCGGGCTCCTCCTCGTAATCGGCCAGGCCCAGCAAGGCCCGTCCGAGCGCGCCCTCGTCGCGCTCCACCACGGCGAGCACGGCCTCGGCCAGCGCCTCTCGCGTGCGCCGGTCCAGCCGCCCGGTCATGCCGAAGTCGAGGTAGCCGATGGCGTGCCCCGGCAGGACCAGCAGGTTGCCGGGATGCGGGTCGGCGTGGAAGAAGCCGTGCACGAAGATCATCGCCAGATAATGCGCGGCCAGGCGCTCGGCGGCCAGGCGCGGGTCCAGGCCCGCGGCCTCCAACCCGGCGAGGTCGTCGGCCTTGACGCCCCGCAGCCGGTCCATCGTCAGGACCCGCGGCGAGCTCAGCTCGCGACGGGGCCGAGGCACGCGCACCGTGGGGTCGCCTTTGGACTGACGGGCGAAACGCTCCAGGTGCGACGCCTCCAACGCCAGGTCGAGCTCCCGCTCCAGCGAGCGCGCCACCTCGGCGACCACGCGCGTGGGGCGGCGCCAGGCCCACTCCGCGGAATGCCGCTCGGCCAGCGCGGCCAGCCGCGCCATGATCTCCAGGTCCGCGGCGACGCGCTCGCGCGCGCCGGGGCGCTGGACCTTGACGACCACCTCCGTCCCGTCCGGCAGCGCCGCGGCGTGCACCTGCGCGATGGACGCCGCCGCCAAGGGGCGCGTCTCGAAGCGGGCGAAAAGCACCCCCACCGGCGCGCCGAGCTCCGCCTCGACGATGCGCCGCGCCTCCTCCCCCGGAAAAGGCGGCACCCGGTCCTGCAGGCGCGCCAGCTCGCGCAGGTACTCGGGCGCCAGCAGGTCCGAGCGCGTGGACAGGTATTGCCCCGCCTTCACGAAGGTCGGGCCCAGGTCCTCGAGCGCCATGCGCACGCGCGCCGGGCGTTCGGCGGCGTCGAACACCTTCGCCCCGCCCGCCAGGCCGGCCAACCCCGCCTCGAGGTAGCGGTCCACGCGCATCATGTGCAGGAGGTCCCCGAAGCCGTGTTTGGCCAACACCCCGGCCACCTCGCGCCAACGGGCGAGATGGCGGTAGGTCCGGCCCAGCGCCTTCAACCCGTCCATGACCCCTCCGGCGTCACTCGACCTTGATGCTCCGTCCGAATCCGGCTTTCGCCCGCGGCAGGACCACGCGCAGCACGCCGTTGCGGTGCGTCGCGCGCGCGCCCGCGGGTTTGACCGCGGCGGGCAGCACCACGCGGCGCAGGAACGCGCCGCGCGACTGCTCGCGGCGGGCCCCCTCGGGCGCGTCGTCCTCGTCGCGCCGGCGCCCCGATACGGTGAGGGTGTCCTCGTCGCATTCGAGCCGGATGTCGGCCTTCTCCACGCCCGGCAGGGCGAAGGACACGACCACCTCCGCCGGTCCCTCCTCCACGTCGGCTTCCGGCACCCAGGCGGTCAGCCCGGGCCCCTGCGGCGAAGCCAGGCGCGACATCAGCAAGTGGCGGGCCGGATACCAACCCGCGGCCAGGACCTGCTCCAGCGTCTCCAGCGCCTCGCGCACCGGCAGGCCCGCCGGGACCCCCGGGTAAGGCGGCGTCTTCTTCGTGCCCATGGTGCCTCCCACGCTCCCGACGCCCCTCATCTAGCAACGGACCTGCCGTCGGCACGAGCGTTGCGGACGACCAAGACAGGAGGGCCCATGAGACGCCTCGCGTTCGTCGTCGCCGTCGCGGCCTTCGCCGGCGGGTGCTTCACCTGGCCCGACGTCAGCGTGCGCGGCCTGCCCCAGACCGAGTATTACACCGACCTCGGTCCGGAGAGCATCGACGTCTCGGCCTACCCCGAGAGCATCCGCGCCCATTATCCCGCCTTCGTGCGCGCCTGCGGGGAGTGCCACACCCTCGCGCGTTCGGTCAACACCCCGCCTCAGAGCCGCACCTATTGGCGCTTCCACCTCGCCCGCATGAGCCTGCATTCGCGCATGCGCCACGCGGGCCCGCTGTCCAAGGAGGACCGCGAGGCGGTGCTCGATTTCCTGGAGTACGACGACCGCGTGCGCAAGACCGAGAAGCGCGAGGAGTTCCGCCGGCTCGACGAGGAGCTGAAGCGGAAGTTCGACCCCATCCTCGAGAAGCAGTTGTTGAAGCTCTACCAAGGCGGTTGACCGCAGGGAGGCGTTATGGGCAACAGAGGAGGCGGAGTCATCCGGATGGACCGCAGGGGCCGCGTGAAGGAGACGCGGCACGGCACGAGGCATTTCACGACCTGGCGCCCGGCTCGCCCGGGGCGGGCCGTGCCGTCCTGGGTGAGGAACGCGCGACGCACGACGGGCTGACGGAGGACGCCATGAAACGCGGACGCGCGCGCGCGCCGGCCCGGCGGCCCGGCCGCGCGCCGGAGTGCGCCTTCGAGCACCTGCCGGTCGCGGCGACGGTGACCACCGCCCGCGGCCGCATACGGGCCGTGAACCTCGAGGCGCGCCGTCTCGCGGGCCCGTGGCCGGTGCCGGGCGGCGCGCGCACCTGCCGCGAGTATTGGGGCTGCCGCGTCGCCGAGAAGGATTGCCCGCTGCGCCGGTCCGTGGCGACGGGGCGCGTCATCCGGCACGCGTTGGTGCACGCCGTGGGCTCCCGGGGCGAGGAGACCCTCGTCGAGCGGGTCGCGCCTTTGCCGCTGCCGGGAGGCGCGCGGGGCGCGGTGCTCGTCACGGGCCCCGCGACGGCCTTCTTCCGGCGCATCCGGCGCCTGCGCCGCGAGGCCCACCTCGACCCTTTGACGGGACTGCTCAACCGCCGGCGCTTCGACGCGTTGTGCGCGCGCGCGCTGGCGGGCCAGCGCCGCCGGGACCGGGGCGCCTTCCTGATGCTCGACGTGGACGACCTCAAGGCGGTCAACGACTCGCGCGGCCACGCCGCGGGGGACCGGCTGCTCAAGCGCCTGGGCCTCATCCTCAGCGCCAACACCCGCCGCGGCGACATCGTCGGGCGGGTCGGCGGCGACGAGTTCGCCGCCTTCTGCCCGGACACCTCGCCGTCTCAGGCGCGCGAGCTGGTCCGGCGCCTGCAGCGCGCCATGGCCGCCGACAACGCGGCCGACCCGTCCCGCCCGCGCCTGAGCGCTCAGTTCGGCGTGGCCATGTCGCGTCCGGGCAATACCTCCCGGCTGCGCGCGCTGGCCGACGCGCGACTGCGCGAGAACAAGCGTCGCCTGCACCGCGGCCGTTAGCAGGCGGCTGATGAAATTACCGCGCCGAATCGACTGACGCTGGAGTCAGTGATTATCAGTAGCAACTCGCGCCGACACGAGTTCGATCCGTTTCAGGCCGTGAGAAACGGGGCCTTCGCCCCATGCCCCATCCGCGCGCGCCTGACGACGAACGATCTTGCGAGCTTCGGGACAGACCTCTGGCGTTCGCATGGGCGCGCGCGGGATGCGTCAGCAGACCGTTAGGCCGTTGCGTTGCGCCCCCGTCTCCTGTCGGGACGCGGGAGGCCCGCGTAGGCCGGACACCTCCCACGGACGCCCTGCTTCCCCGGGACGCCGGCGCGGAGATCCGGGGCGGCGGTCCGATCGACCGACGCTGGGCGGGGGACGCGTGGGGGCGCCCCCCGCCGGGGCCGGTTCGTTGCAGGACGGATGGTCATGGACACCGACGCGGCGGTGCGCGACGCCGAAGCGGCGCGCCTGCTCGAAGCCCTGGCGGACCTGACGGCGGACGGCGAAGCCCTCGCCGCCCTGCGCAAGGAGGCCGCGGCCTTCCGGCCCGCCGACGGCGCCGTCCGGGTGATGCTCGACCTGCTCGCCACCGACCCCGACGAGGCGGCCTTCGACGACTCGTTGTCCGCGCTCGACGCCCTGGTCGAGAAGCTCGGGCATGAGAAGTCCATCCTGCCCTCGATGCGCCTGCTCGACGGCCTGGCGCGCCTGGACCGGGCGCAGGAGGACCCCCGGTCGCCGCGGGCGACGAAGCTGCGCGCGGCCCTGCTCAAGTGCCTGCGGGCGTCCTCGGGAGGCGCGTCATGAGCCCCGCCACCCGCCCCGGCCCGCTCGCGGGCGCCGAACTGGCGCGGAGCCTGTTCGTGCTGTTCAAGGCGGCCGCGGTGTACAGCCGCGACAACGAGGGTTATCGCGCGCACGCCGCCGAGGCGCGCGACGCGCTCGCCGCGGCGCTGGCCGAGGACGACGAGGTCCGCCTGGAGCCAGGCGAGGAATCCCTCTTCCTCAACGGGCGGCCGCTCGACGCGCGCGGCCTCGGGGAAGCGGCGGTCCGCTTCCTCACGCGCGAGTTGACCCGGCGCGGCGTCGGCGCCGTCGTCTTCACCCGCGGCGCGGGCGAGCGCGCGCTCGACGCTCTCGCCTACGCGTTCGCCGGCGCGTCGCGCGACGCCGGCGTGGACGCGCTGCGCGCCGCGCTGCAGAAGGAGCGCGCCGTCGGCGTCGCGCTGCTGACGGCCTCCTACGATGCGCCCGGCGCGGCCGCCGG
>JANRKA010000008.1:0-25610 GCA_033875325.1 Elusimicrobiota bacterium
CCGGCACGGAGCACCGCGTGCTGCTGCGCGTGGCGCCGGGCGCCTCCCCCGCGGCGTTGGCCGCCGCCTACCCGGGGCTGCGCGTCGGCGCGCTGTCGGGCGGGGCGCTGGCCGCGCACGCCCCGGACGCGGTCCTCGACGCCCTGGCGGCCGACGCGCGCGTGCTGGAGGTGGCGGCGGCCGCGCGTCTGCGTCCGCTGCTCGACGTCTCGCGCTCCTCGACCGTGGTCTCCAGCCGCTACGCGGGGACCCTGCGCAACGGGCTCTCCGACCTGGCGGCGCTCGACGGCACGGGCGTGGTGGTGGGCGTCGTGGACACGGGCATCGACTGGCAGCACCGCGACTTCAGCGTGGACGGCTCCCCGGACACGACGCGTATCCTCGCCATCTGGGACCAGACCATCTCCTCGCACGCGGGCGGGGCCTTCCCCAGCGGCTTCACCTACGGCGCGGAGTACACGAAGGCCTCCATCGACGCCAAACTCGCCGGCGGCGCCAACACCATCAACACCTCGGACGTCAACGGCCACGGCACACACGTCGCCTCCATCGCGGCCGGCGACGGGACGGCCACCGACGGCGACATCCCCTCGGGCACCTTCAAGGGCTTCGCGCCGGCCGCGGACCTCGTCATCGTCAAGACGAGTTTCCTCGACGCCGACATCGTGGACGGCATCAACTACGTCGTGGCCAAGGCGCAGGCGGCGGGCAAACGCGCCGTCATCAACCTCAGCCTCGGCGGCCAGGCCGGGCCGCACGACGGCACCTCCACCTTCGAGACCGGCGTCTCGGCCGTGGCCGCGAGCACGCCCGTGTTCGTGTCCGTCGGCAACGACGGCGCCACCGCCCCTCACGCCCGCGCGACCTTCGCGGGCCTGGGCACCTCCAACTTCACCGCCTCGGTCACCGCCCCCCCGCCCACCACCGGGGAGCTCGAGTTCTGGCACCCCTCGGGCGACGCCTACACGGCGACGGTCACGCTTTTCGGCGAGAGCGGCACGGTGTCGGCGACCTCGGGCAACACCGCCAGCGGCGCCATCGCCGGCCACACCATCCAGGTCTTCAACGCGACGAACACGGGCCATCCCAGCGGCGACAAGCAGATCTACGTCTCCGTCACGCGCAGCGGCGGGCTGACGGTCTCGCAGATCACGGTGGCCCTCACCCGCACGGCGGCCGGCGGCGGCGGGCGCGTGGACGGGTTCGTGGACCCGGGCGGCCAGGGCCTGGACTGGATGACCTTCGTCGACTCGACGCTGACCATGGCCTCGCCGGCCACGGCCGACGACGTCTTCTCCATCGGGGCCCTGTCGTCGAAGACCACCTGGCTGGCCACGGACGGCTTCAACTACTCCTACGGCACCCAGTCGGCCGTCGGCACGGCGTCGCATTTCTCCTCGCGGGGGCCCACGCGCGACGGCCGCCAGGCGCCGGAACTCGTCGCCCCGGGCGACGTGGTCGCGGGAGCGCTCTCCACCGGCGCGGGCGTTTTCGCGGCCAACTGCGACCCGGGCAACGGCTGCCTGGTGCTCGAGGACGACCGCCACACCATCCTGCGCGGCACGAGCATGTCCGCGCCGGCGGCGGCCGGCGTCGCGGCGCTGCGCCTGCAGGCCCAGCCCGGCCTGACCGTCGCGGGGCTGCGCGCCGTCCTGCGCGCCCTGGCGCTCACCGACTCCGCCACCGGGACCGTGCCCAACGACTCGACCGGCTACGGCAAACTCGCCGCCAGCCCCCAGCCCGTCTCGCCTCCCTCGGGCTTCGCCGTCACGGTGCACGGGACCTCCTCCATCACCTGGACCTGGGGCGAGGTGACCGCCGCGTCCAGCTACCGCGTCTACAACGCGACGAACACCTCCTCGCTCATCGCCGCGCCGACGAGCCCGTCGCTGCTGATGACGGGGCTGACCTCCAACACCACCTACGGGTTGTTCATCCGCGGCGTGGCGGGCGGGGTCGACGGCCCCGGCACCTTCATCTCCACGGCCACCTACTCGGCGCCGGTCGCGCCCGGCGTCGCGACGGGGTTCGTGTCGAGCGTCACGCTCTCCTTCACGCCGTGCCCCGCGGCGCCGGCCTCCGCGTCGTGTTCGGGCTACGTCCTCACGGGCTCCACGGACGCGGCCTTCGGCGGCGTGTCCTTCGCCAGCGCGACCGCCAACCGCGCCTCGACCTCGCTGACCCTGACCGGGCTCTCGGCCTTGACGACCTACTACCTGCGCCTGGCCACGCTCAACCAGTTCGGCGGGGCCTCCGTGGTCTCGGCCGGCTCTACGCGCACCATCACGGACCTCCTTGCGCCCATCACGCCCATCGTCTCGGAGGTGTCCTCGGTCACCGCGCGCTTCAACTGGGCCGTGGGCGCCAACCCGCAGGGCCTCACCTACCTCGCCGAGGTCTCCAGCGCGCCCGACTTCGGCGGCACGGTCTTCTCCTCCTCCACGCGCAACCTCTCGGCGCTGTTCTCGGCGCTCTCAGTCAACACGAGCTACTACTTCCGCGTGCAGGCCGTCAGCGGCCCGCACCTCACGCACGGTCCCGTGCCCACGCACGCCGTGCCCGCGACGGCCCCGGCGGCGCCGTTCGCCGCGGTCTCCTCGACCACCGTGACGGTGTCGTGGTCGCCCGGCCTCGACCCGGCGGGGACGCTCTTCGTCGCGGACCTCTCGGCGGCCGCGGACTTCTCCGCCGGCGTGTTCTCCTCGGCGACGCGCGCGACGGACGCGTCGTTCGCGGGGCTGACGGCCAACACGACCTATTACGCCCGCGTCACCGCGGTGAGCCACGGCGGGACCTCGGCCGGCGCGGTCTCGTTGGGCTCCTCGGCCACGCTCGCCGCGCCGGTGGTCCCGCTGGCGGCCCCCTTCTCCGCGCAGTCCAGCACGGGGTTCGCCTTCGCCTTCGGCGCGGGCGGCAACCCGGCCGGCACGCGTTTCGTCGTGCGCGTCTCCACCGACCCGGCGTTCTCCGTCCTGCACGGCAGCTCCGTCACCCTCAACGCCTTCGCGTCCTTCTCCGGCCTTCTGTCCAACCAGCTCTACTGGGCCCAGGCCGCGGCGGTCAACCTCTCGGGCGCCGTGGCGCCGTTCTCGACGCCGCAGTCCACGGCCACGACCGTCGCGGCGCCGGGCGCGGCCGCCGTCCCCGTGAGCTCTCGGACGGTCGCCGGGCTGACCGCGGCGTGGTCCACGGCCGGCTTCGGCGCGGGCACGGAGTACCTGGCCGAGGCCTCGCTGACCCCCGGTTTCGCGGCGGTCGCGGCGAGCTCCCAGACCCGCAACGCCGAGGCCGCGTTGACGGGGCTGACGGCCAACACCTCGTATTACCTGCGCGTGCGCGCGCTCAGCCAGAACGCGCCGAACCCGAACGGCGCGCACGCGGCGCTCGGCGCGGCCTACACCTTGGCCCCGGCGCCGACGCCGGGAACGCCGCCTTTCGCGGGCGTGGGCGCCTCGAGCCTCACCGTGCGCTGGAGCGGCGGCGCGTTCGCCTACCGCGTCGAGCTCGCGCCGGACCCGGCCTACGCCGCGGCGCTCACCAGCGCGGTGGCCGTCGGCGCGAGCTCCGCTTCGTACGCCGGGCTGCTCTTCGCGACCACCTACTACGCCCGCGCCGGCGCGCTCAACGGCGACGGGGTCCCCAACTGGGGCTACCTCGGCTCCACGACGACCTTGCGGCCGCTCTTCTCCTCGGCCACGGCCGCCGGCGGCGCCGTGGCGCTGTCGCTGCCCGCCGCGTTCGCGGCCTTCCCCGGCGCGGCGCTGACGGCCGAGCCCGGCACCTTCCCGGGCGGGACCCCCGTGACCATCGTGGCGGGCACGAGCCTGGACCTCACGGCGGCCCGCGGGGCCGTGCCCATGACCGCGCTGGGAGCGGGCGTGGCCTACGACATCAGCGCCTCGGGCCTCCAACCCCTCAAGCCGGTGCGCCTGCTGCTCACCTACGACCCCGCCTCCATCCCGGCCGGGCAGGACGCGCGCCGCCTGCGCCTGGCGCGTTATGACGAGGGCAGCGGGTTGTGGCAGCTCATGCCGTCGGCCGTGGACCCCGCCGCGCGCACGCTCGCGGCGAGCCTGGACCACTTCTCGGTGTTCGCCCCCTTCTTCGTCACGGCGGGCGCCGGGCCCGACTCGGTGCTCATCTACCCCAACCCGTGGGAGATCGGCGCGGGCAACGATTACGCCGCCGCGGCCATGACCTTCGCCAGCGTCCCCGACGGCGCGAGCGTGCGCGTCCTCACCATGGCCGGCGAGCTGGTCTGGGAGGCGACGGCCGGTCCCTCCGGCGTGGTCACTTGGGACGGGCGCAACCGCTTCGGGGTCAAGGCCGGTCCCGCGACCTACTTCGTCGTGATCAAGAGCGGCGGGCGCGCGGTCACGCGCCGGGCGGTGCTGGTGCGATGAGGCGCGCCCTGCTCGCCTTCCTGCTCGCGGCCGCGCCGCCGGCGCGGGCGACGCTCGTCAGCGACGTCGGCGGCTCCGCGGGCCAGTTCCTCCAGCTGGGCGCCGGAGCGCGCGCGCTGGGCATGGGCGAGGCCATGGTGGCCGCGGCGGAGGGCCCGGACGCCCTCCACTGGAACCCCGCCGGGCTCTCGCGCATGCGCCGGCCGGAGGTCCTGTACTCGCGCGCGCAGCTCCCCGGCGCGACGGCCCACGACTTCGCGGCGGCCTCCGTGCCGGTGCGCTGGCTCAGGGGCACGCTCGCGGTCGGGCTCACGCGCCTCTCGCAGGCGTCCATCGACCGCGTGGACAACCTGGGCCGCGCGCGCGGCAGCTTCGCTCCGCACTCCGAGGCGTTCACGCTGGGCTACTCCCATTCCTTCGTCTCGGCCGACCACGCGACGCTCGCCCGCGACTACTTCCGCGACACCTGGAACCTGCCCGGCGCCTACCGGCCCATGAAAGACGAGGAGGAGCCCTGGACCGGGGCCATCGCCGTGGGCTTCGCGCTGAAAGGGGTCTCGGAGACGCTCGGGGACCGGCGCGCGACCACGGCCGCGCTCGACTTCGGCGGCAGCTTCCGCCCGCACGAGTTCGGCGCTCTCACGGTCGCGGCCGCGGCGCGCAACCTCTTCGGCCGGCAGCGCTTCATCAGCGAGAGCGCCGCGCTCCCGGCGGAGGCCGCGTTCGGCGCCTCCCTGGACCTGCGTTCGGAGAGCGAGCGCCGGGACGAATCCTGGCGCGTGGTGCCGGCCCTCGAGGTGGTCGCGCCTTATCACGGCGCCCCCTACGGCAAGCTCGGCGTGGAGTACGCGCACCCCTTCGGGGAGGGCGCCGCGGGCCTGCTGCGCCTGGGCTACAACACGCGTCCGGCGCCCGCGCTGGGAGCCGTCGCGGGCCTGGCCGTGGGCGCCGGCGTCAAAGCCGGCCGCTTCTCGTTCGACGCCGGCTTCACCCCCATGGGCGACCTCGGCTCCGCCTTCCGTCTCGGCGCGGGCTGGCGCTTCTGACGCGGCGGCGCGGACGGACGGTCAGCGCGTCTTGGGGAGGAGCTTCGAGCGCGTCTTGCCGCCGGCCTTCAACCGGGCCAAGGCCTCGTCCACGTAGACGCGCACGCGCGGGTTGCCGGTCTCCTTCTTGGTCTTCTCGAGGACCGGGATGGCGTGCTCGTCGCCGGCGGCGCCCAGCGCCGCGATGACGACCAAAGAGACCCGCTCGTCGGGCTCCGGCAGCAGGGCCAGCAGGGCCGGCACGGCGTCGCGCGACGCGGACGCGTAGCTCGACAGGGCGCGCACCGCCGCCAGGCGCGCGCCGAAGCGGTAGGGCGGCCGCGCCAGGCGCGCGAGCCGCGCCACGGCCTTGGGGTCGCGGGAGGCCGCGACCGCGGACACCGCCGCGGCGGCTACGCCGTCGCGATAGGTCTTGGCCGTGAGGTTGGAGTCGATGACGGCGCGGTGGCGCCTGCCGTCGAGCTGTCCCAACGCGCGCGTGGCTTCCGCGCGCACCAGCAGGCTGCGCGCGGAGCGCGCCAGCGGCGCCAGGGACCGGGCGTCCGAGGCGTCGCCGCGGCGGCCCAGGGCCTCCACGGCCGCGCGCAGGGCCTTGGGGTGCTTGAGCGTCTTGAGCAGCGACCGCAGCGCGGCGAGCGAGGACTCGCCGGCCACGCTCGCCAGGGCGTCGACCATCTCGGCGGCGGCGTTCCAGTGCCGCTCGCGCTTGATGGCGGCGGCGAGCGCGGCCACGGCCGTCTCCCCTCCCCAGCGGGCGACGGACGCGGCGGCCAGGGCGCGGTGGACGGCTTTGGGCGCCTTGGCGAGCTGGTGGAGCCACATGGCCAGCGGCTTGTGGAAGTCGGCCTTGTAGAGCAGCTCGAAATCGGGGTCGAAGGTCACGTCGAGCGGCTCGCCGGGCAAGGTCCAGACGAAGCGGTGCTCCTTCTCCGCGAGGTGCTCGGTGAAGTCGCGGTGCCAGTCGCGCCCGGTGACGCGGACCTTGGCCTTGAGGCGGTAGGCGGGATGTTTCTCCGAGACTTCCTGGGTCTGCAGCACCCACAACTCGCCTTTGCGGGTCTTGAGGTCGTAAGCCCAACGCAGCTTGAGGTGCGGGTAGCCGGCGCGGAACACCCACTGGTCGAAGAAGGCGGAGAGGTCGCGGCCGGTCGCCTCCTCGATGGCGCGCACGAACTGCGCCGTCTCGACGGACTGGTCGCGGTGCTTGGTGAGCCAGTGGCGCACGGCCTTCCACCACAACTCGTCGCCCAGCTCCGCGTGGAGCATCCGCAGCACCCAAGCGCCCTTCTCGTAGAGATGGCGGTCGAAGATGGTCCAGGGATCCTTGTAGTGGCGCGTCACGATGGACCGGCGGTAGCGGCGGCTGTCCTCGTCGAAGTAGACGCGCGCGTTGTTGAGCAGCTCGAAATCGGCGTCGTCGCGGCCCTTGTCGGACTCGAGGAACACGACCTCCATGTAGGTCGCGAAGCCCTCGTTGAGCCAGGCGTGGGACCACTCGCGGCAGGTGACGAGGTCGCCGAACCACTGGTGGGCCAGCTCGTGGGCCACCAGCGTGTCGAGGTCGTGGTCGGCGTGGGCCTGGGCGTCGATGAGGCAGGCGTCGGTCTGGGTGGTGGCGGTGGTGTGCTCCATGCCGCCGGGGTATTCGGCCACGGCGACCTGGGCGTAACGCGCGTACGGGTAGCGCACGCCGGTCTTCTCGGAGAACAGCTTCATGGCCGCCGCGGTCTTGGCGAAGCCGCGTTTGGCGTCGGCCTCCCGGCCCTTCTCGCAGTAATAGACGATGGGGATGCCGTCCCACTCCTCCTCGATCTCGGCGAAGCGTCCGACGGCCAAGGTGATGAGGTAGATGGAGTGGCGGCGGTCCATGCGCCAGTGGAACGCCTCCTTGGCGCCCCGCTTCGAGCGGTCGAGCAGCACGCCGTTGGACACGGCCACGAAACCGGCCGGCACGACGGCGCGCACCTCGGAGGTGGTCTTCTCGCCCGGGAAGTCCCGGCACGGGAACCAGCGCTTGGCGTCCTCGGGCTGGCTCTGGGACCACATCTGGACGGGGTTCTCGCGGTTGTGGGGACCCGGGTACACGAAGTGCAGCCCGGACTTGGGCTTCTCCACGGCGTAGGTCGTCTCCACGACGGTGTCGGCGCTCTCGGAGAGGGGCGCGGGCAGGTGCACGGTCAGCCTGCCGCCTTTGTTCTCGAAGCGGGCCTTGGCGCCGTCCACGGAGACCTTGGACACCTTCAGGTCCACCGCGTCGAACTCGACCTTGCGCACCCCGGCGCGGACGGCGCGCACGGTGGTGGCGCAGGTCCCGGCGAGGCGCTTGCGGGCCAGGTCCACCTCGAGGTCGAGGCTGACGTGGACGGTCTCGAAGGCGCGGTCGCGCGCGTAGACCGGCGTGTCGCCCAGCAGCGCGGCCGGCACGCCCGGCGCCCCCTCGCTCATCATCCGGCGCCCGCAGCCCGCGAACTCCCTGTCGTTTCTCATGTCGCTCCCGCGTCAGTCGCCTTTCATCCGCTGCAGCGCGTCGCGGGCCGCGGCCTGCTCGGCGTCCTTCTTGGTCTTGCCCGTCCCCCGTCCCAACTCCGTCTCGCCCAGACGGACCGTGACCTTGAAGGTCTTGTCGTGGTCGGGCCCGTCGGACGCCGTCAGCTCGTAGGCGGGCGGGGCTTTGTGGCGCTTCTGGAGGACCTCCTGGAGGCGGCTCTTGTGATCCGCCTCCAGGAGGTCCACGTGCTTGCCGGCGCACCACGACCGGACGAAGCGCGCGGCGGCGTCGTAGCCGCCGTCCAGATAGATCGCTCCGATGACCGCCTCCACGCAGTTGGCCAGGAGGCTCTGTCGGGTCCTGCCGCCGGTGTTCTCGTCCCCCACCCCCAGATAGAGGTGGGCTCCGAGCCCGAGTCCCTCGGCCCAAGCCGCGAGGCTGGGGCGGGAGACCAAAGAGGACTTCTTCTTCGACAGGTCCCCTTCGCGGAGCTCCGGGTGCTCGGCGTAGAGCTGGTGCGCGACGACCGCCGCCAGCACGCTGTCGCCCAGGAACTCCAGCCGCTCGTTGTCGGCTCCGCTGCCGCTCTCGGACGCGAACGACTTGTGCGACAAGGCCTGCTTGAGCAGGCCCGCGTCCTTGAAGCGGTAGCCGATGACCTCTTCGAGCGGCTTCGGCACCGGCGTCCGCTTACTTCTTGGCGTGCGCCGTGATGTAGTCGATGGCCTGGCCGACGGTCTGGATCTTCTCGGCCTGCTCGTCGGGGATCTCGGTGTCGAACTCCTCTTCGAGGGCCATGACGAGCTCGACGGTGTCGAGGCTGTCGGCGCCCAGGTCGTTGACGAAGTGCGCGGCGGGGGTGACCTCGGCGGCGTCGACGCCCAGCTGCTCGACGATGATCTGCTTCACGCGGTCAGCGATGTCAGCCATGGTGTTCTATCTCCTTTACATGTATCCGCCACCGTTCACGTTGAGGCAGTGGCCGGTGATGTACGCGGACTCGTCAGACGACAAAAACAGGACGGCGCGGGCCACGTCCGAGGGCTCGCCCATGCGCCCCAGCAGGATCTTCTCGATGAGCTTCTTCTTGTGGTCCTCGGGGAGGCCTTCGGTCATCTTCGTGTTGATGAAGCCCGGAGCCACGGCGTTGGCCGTGATGCTGCGGGAGGCGAACTCGCGCGCGATGGACTTGGTCAGGGAGATGAGGCCGCCCTTGCTGGCCGAGTAGTTGGCCTGGCCGGCGTTGCCTTCCTGGCCGATGACGGAGGCGATGTTGACGATGCGGCCGTAGTGGGCCTTCATCATGGGGCGGATGCAGGCCTTGACCATGTTGAACGCGCCCTTGAGGTTGACGCCCAGGACGGCGTCCCAGTCGGCCTCGCTCATGCGCATCAGCAGGTTGTCCTTGGTGATGCCGGCGTTGTTGACAAGGATGTCCACCTTGCCCCACTTCTCGACGACGGCCTTGACCACGGCCTCGCACTGCTCGAGCTTGGTGACGTCGCAGCCCATGCCGAAGGCCACGCCTTTGCCCCCGTCGAGCTGGGCCGCGGACGCCGCCGACTTCTCGGCGTTGACGTCCACGATGACGACCTTGGCTCCCTCGGAGACGAAGATCTCGGCGGTGGTGTAGCCGATGCCCTGGGCGGAGCCGGTGATGATGGCGACTTTGTCCTTCAAACGCACGCCGGTGGCGGGCCCCGGCCGGGTCATGGTTTCGGTGGTCATGGTCGTGGAGGATTTATACCAAAAAAGAATCAGGGTTTAGGCAACGGTTCTTCGACCGGCGCCGGGCGGCCCGGCCGCTCGACCACGCCGGCGATCTTCTCGTCGAGCGCGGCCTCGGCCGCGTGCCGGCACATCCGCAGAGCGTTGGAGATGGCTTTGGCGTTGGAGGACCCGTGGCAGACGATGACGGAGCCTTTGACGCCCACCAGCGGGGCGCCGCCGTATTCGTCGTAGGACATCTTCCGCTTCAGCCGGTTGAAGGGGCCGCGCAGGAGCAGCGCGGGCAGGCGGTGGCGCCAGGACTCCATCAGCTCGGCCTTCAACAGGCCCATCATGGCCTTGGCCGTCCCTTCCATGGTCTTGATGACGACGTTGCCCACGAACCCGTCGCAGACGACCACGTCGACGGTGCCCGCGGGCACGTCTCGGCCTTCGACGCAGCCTTTGAACCCGGGCACCTCGGCCTTCAGCAGGGCGAAGGACTCCTTGACCAGGTCGTTGCCCTTCCCCTCCTCCTCGCCGATGGTCAGGACGCCGACGGTGGGCGAGGCCGTCCCGTAGCCGTGCCGCGCCAGTAGAGAGCCCATCTGCGCGAACTGGACCAAGTGCCAGGGCTTGCAGTCGACGTTGGCGCCGGCGTCGAGCAGGACGGTCGTCCCTTTGGGAGTGGGGATGGGCACGGCGATGGCGGGCCTGAGGACCCCGGGCACCCGCTTGAGGTGCCACAAGGCGGCCACCATGGTCGCGCCGCTGTTGCCGGCCGACACGAAGCCGGCCGCGCGGCCCTGGGCCACGAGCTCGGCGCACACCATGATGGACGAATAAGGCTTGGCCCGGCAGGCGGCCGCGGGCTCCTCGTCCATGCCGACGATCTGGGAGGCGTCGACGATCTCGAAGCGGTCCCCGGCGATGCCCCGGGAAGACAGATCGGCCCGGAGCTGACGCTCCGGGCCGACCAGGATGACTTCGCTGCCGAACGCGTTGGCGGCTTGGAGCGCCCCCTCGATGTTGGGGGCCAGCCCGTGGTCGCCTCCGACCGCGTCGAGCGCGATTTTCAATTAAAGGGTCAGGCTACTTCTTCTCGCCCTCGCCGCCTTCCGGCTGGTCGCCGCCCTTCTTCTTCGTCTTGGGCGGGCGCACCAGGATGCCGTTGTAGTACCCGTCGGCGGAGATGGTGTGCGGGCGGTGCCAGCGGCCGTCCTTGTCCTTGGACATGGCGACCGGCTCCAGCTTCCAGTTGGCGGAGCGGCGGGAGTCGCGGCGGGAGCGCGTGTGTTTTCGTTTGGGGTTAGGCATGGTCGTTTCCTCTAAATCGGATTTGCGTCGATATATTAGCCTTTATCGGGTCGGGGAATCAACTAGCGCGCCTCGGGCGGGACGAGGCGGATGCGCCCCTGGGAAGGGCCCTGGTCGCTGTGGCCGCAGTCCGTCGTGTTCCTGTTGGCGCGGCAGGTCTGGCAGAAGCCCTTGCAGTCGGGGCGGCACAGTATCTTCAGCGGCTGGGCCAGGACGATGGCCTGGCGCACGTCCTCCGTGACGTCGAGCGGGCCGGCGTCGATGCTGGCCCGCGACTCCACCTGGCCCTTGAACGCGCCGGAGACCGGCACCAGGCAGCGCGTGCACTCGATGAGCCAGCCGCCCTCCACGGTCCCGTCGAAGGCCACCTCGTCGTCCTGCTTGGTCAGGATGCCTTTGACGAGCAGTTCCCCCGCCAGCTTGCCGTCATCGACGGCGTCGGGGAACAGCCCGGCCGGCACCCTGACCTCGACGTTCTCGAGGCCGGACTCCTTGACTTCGGTGAGCGGGAAACGGAGTGGAGAGCTCAAACGCCGCGGGCCGCTCGGCCGTCAGGCCGGGACTTCTTCCTTGAACACCGCGACGAGATCGGCCATCACGGCGTCCATCTCGGCGTAGGCGCCCTTCTGGACCGCGGCGACTTTCTTGAAGTCGAGCGCCAGCATCGAGGCGTCGCCCAGGCCCGCGACGAGGGCCAGGCCCTCGCTCGACACGAAGCCCGCGGCGTGCGCCGCGTGGATCTTGGCCATCTTGCGCCACGCCTCGTGGCTGAAGAGGACCGCTTCCGGCTTCTCGGCCTTGGCCGCCGCGCGGCAGAACGAGCCCGCGGTCTCGGCGTAGGTCATGAGCTCGCCGAGTTTGGTGTGGGCGAGCTGGTTGCCGGTGAGCTTCTGCTCGTAGCAGGCCTTGAGCACCGCGGAGAGCGAGCGCAGGGCGACGGCGGCGGCGTCGGCGCCGACCGACGGGCCCTTGGCGTGCAGGGCGTCCATCTCCTCGGCCAGCTTGTCGTAGTACTTGCCCTCGGCGTTGATGTTGGCCTGCCAGCGCTCGCGGAAGGTGGTGAGCTGGAGGATCTCCGAGGTTCCTTCATAGATGCAGGTGATCTTGACGTCGCGCTTGAGCTTCTCGACGGGGAACTCTCTTACATATCCGTTGCCGCCGTAGGCCTGGATGGCGTTGTTGCAGGCGGTGTCGGCCGTGTCGGAGGCGAGCATCTTGGCGATGGCGCCTTCGGTCTGCAGGCCCTCTTCGCCGGAGTCGATGCGGTGGGCGACCTCCTCGACGAAGGCGCGCGCGGCCTCGAGCCGGGCGGCGAAGGGGACGATGAGCTTGTGGGTCATGCCCTGCTTGGTGTTGAGCGGCTGCCCGCCGACCTTGCGCTGCTGCGAGTAGCGGATCGCGTACTCGAGCGCCTTCCAGCCCGTGCCCAGCGCCATCGCGGCGACCATGAGGCGGGTGTAGCCGAACACGGCCTGCGCCTGGCGCAGGCCCTTGCCCTCGACGCCGCCGATGAGGTTCTCGACCGGGACGTAGACGTCATTAAGAACGACGGGGCAGGTGTCGGAGAGGCGGATGCCGTGTTTGTCCTCGTGTTTGTCGGCGGAGAGGCCCTTGGTGCCCTTCTCCACGACGAACCAGGACACGCCCTTCGGCGCGCGGGCGAGGATGGTGAACACGCCGGCCACGCCGGCGTTGGTGATCCACATCTTGCCGCCGGTGATCTTGTAGCCGACGACCTTGTCGCCTTCCATCACGCGCTCGGCCTTGGTCTTGAGGTGCAGCAGGTCGGAGCCGGCCGCGGCCTCGGTCGCGCCGTAGGCGACGTAGCAGCGGTCCTGGGCGATCTTGGTGATCCACTTCTGCTTCTGCTCCTCGGTGCCGCCCATCATGATGGGGTCCATGCCGAGGAAGGTCGCGAACACGGAGGTGCACACGCCGAGGTCGATCTTGGCGAGCTCCTCGCAGGCGCGGTAGATGTCGTAGGAGTTGCCGCCGAGCCCGCCGTACTTCGTCGGGATCATGATGAGGTTGCAGGCGACCTGGTCGGGGTCGTAGAGGTCGGTCATCTCCTTCGTGGGGAAATGATTCTCCTTGTCGAGCTCGATGAGCTTGGAGTGAGGGAAGTTCTTCTTGCCGTACGCGCGGATGGTCTCGAGGACCATCGTGCGGGTCTCCAGGTCCAGTCCGGTGCCAAGGCTCTCAGCGACGCTCATGTTGTTCCCTCTCAGGTGAGAAATGGACGGTGAAAATAGGATAACAAAATCGGGCGGCGGAAGTGGCGCTAGAACCCGGCCGTCTCGCGCACGAAATACGGCCGCATGTCCTTGAGGTCGTAGTAGATGCGGGTCAGGATCTCGGCCAGGAGGCCGATGAGGACCATCTGGAAGCCGATGAGCAGGCAGAAGATGGAGACTTGGAAGAGGGGCTGGTCCTTGACGAAGATGCCGAGGTAGAACTTCTTGTAGAGGGCTTGGAGGGCGAAGGCGACGCCCAACAGGCCCATGCCGACTCCCCCTCCGCCGAAGAGGTAGATGGGTTTGCCGAGGAACTGGTCCATGAACTTCACGGTCATGAGGTCGAGAAGGACCTTGAAGGTGCGCGAGATGCCGTATTTGGACACGCCGGCGGTGCGGGCGCGGTGGTTGACGGGGACTTCGGCCACGCGGGCGCCGAGGAAGCCGGCCAAAGCGGGCACGAAGCGGTGCATCTCGCCGTAGAGGCGCAGGGGCTTCAAGAACTCGGCCTTGTAGAGCTTCAAGGTGCAGCCGTAGTCGTGCAGGTGCACGCCGGTCACCTTCGAGATCATCCCGTTGGCGATCATGCTGGGGAGCTTGCGGTCGAGGAAGCGGTCCTGGCGGTCCTTGCGCCAGCCGCTCACCACGTCGTAGCCCTCGTCGAGTTTGGCGAGGAGCTTGGGGATGTCGCGGGCGTCGTTCTGCATGTCGGCGTCGAGGCAGACGATGACCTCGCCCGTGGCGTGCTGGATGCCGGCCAGCATCGCCGCGGTCTGGCCGGCGTTCCTGGCGAAGCGCAGAGTCTTGAAGCCGGGGTATTTCTTGACGAGCTTGAGCAGCTCCTCGTAGGATCGGTCCTTGGAGCCGTCGTCCACGAGGATGACCTCGTAGGGCTTGCCCAACGCGTCCAGGGCGGCGGAGACCTCCTCGCCGAGCTTGGCGAGGTTCTCTTCTTCGTTGTAGACGGGAATGAGGGCCGACAGGTAGGGCTTCGCGCTCATCCCGGCGATTCTAGCGTTTTTTCGGGCGCGCGGGCAGGGCGCTCAGCGGCAGCGCCTGACCAAGCGCGGCCTGAGCAGGGCGGCGATGTCTCGGCGCGCCTTCTGGAGCAGGGCGTGGCCGGGGTGTTCGGCGGCTTGCTCCTCGATGAAACGGCGCGAGTCGGCCAGTTGGGCGCGATAGGCGGCGCTTTCTGCCGGCGTCAGGAAGGACCCCGTCTTGGCCGAGGCGAGCACCTCGGCGGCTTCAGCCTTGGCGCCGCTGCCGGCGAGCACGGTGGCCGCTTCGACGGAGAAGCGGCGCGCCTCGTCCAAATCGAGGGCGGCTTTGGCGTCGAGCGCCTGCGCCTCGGCGAGGAAAAGCGTCGCGGTGAGCAGGTCGTCGTCGGCGCCCTCGGGCAAGGAGAGGTCCGCGGACGCGAAAGCCGGCTCGACGACCGGCGCGACGACGGGCGGCGGCGGGGCCTTGGGGAAGGGCAGGTTCAGGGCGCACAACGCGAGCACGGCGGGCATGGTGTTCATGCCCGTGTGACCCCGCCCCCGGGCGGAGGTTCCCGCCGAAAAAGAGGCCGGCACCTCTTTCGAGGCGCCGGCCGGTTCATGGAGTTAAGAAGGGTCAGTTAAGAAGGGTCTGACCCCAGCTTAACTCAGGCGGCGACGGGGGCGCCCATGTTCTTGACGATGGCGGCGCCGAACTCGGAGCACTTGAGCTTGGTCGCGCCGGTCATCTGGCGCTCGAAGTCGTAGGTGACGGTTTTGGCGGCGATGGTCGCCTCCAGGCCCTTCACGATGAGCTCGGCGGCCTCCTTCCAGCCCAGGTGCTCGAGCATCATCACGCCCGAGAGGATGAGAGAGCCCGGGTTGACCATGTCCTTGTTCGTGTACTTGGGCGCGGTGCCGTGGGTGGCCTCGAAGATGGCCACGCCGTCGCCGATGTTGGCGCCGGGGCCGATGCCCAGGCCGCCCACCTGCGCGACCGCGGCGTCGGAGAGGTAGTCGCCGTTGAGGTTGGGGGTGGCGATGACGCTGTATTCGTCGGGGCGCAGCAGGAACTGCTGGAAGGTCTGGTCGGCGATGCGATCCTTGATGAGGACCTTGCCCGCCGGCATCTTGCCGTCGAGCTTGTCCCAGAGCTCGGCCTCGGTGACGACCTGGTCGCGGAACTCGGTCGTGGCGACCTCGTAGCCCCAGTCGCGGAAGGCGCCTTCGGTGAACTTCTGGATGTTGCCCTTGTGCACGAGGGTCACCGAGGGCTTCTTGTGGTCGATGGCGTAGCGGATGGCCATGCGCACCAGGCGCGTGGAGCCGGTCTTGGAGATGGGTTTGATGCCGATGCCCGAATCGGGGAACGGGATCTTGGCGCCCATCTCCTTGGTGAGGAAGTCGTAGACCTTCTTCTGCTCGGGCGTGCCCTGCTGGTACTCGATGCCCGCGTAGATGTCTTCCGTGTTCTCGCGGAAGATGACGATGTCGAACTTATGCGGCTCCTTGACGGGGCACGGCACGCCTTTGAACCAGCGCACGGGGCGCACGCAGGCGTACAGGTCCAGCTTCTGGCGCAGACCCACGTTCACCGACCGGAACCGCGGCGTGATCCACTCCGACTTGCACTTCGGGCAGGTCGCGGGGCGGTCCATGAGCTCGGCGGCGCAGTCGAGGCAGACGAACTTGAAGGAGCCGGCGGGCGTGGTCAGCGGGCCCTTGAGGCCGACGCGGTATTCCTTGAACGCGTCGAGCGTCTCCTGCGGCAGGACGGTGTCCTTGTCGTAGTTCTTGAGGGCGGTCAGGCCGGCGAAGACCTCCATCCAGGCGATCTTGCGCTTGCCCTTGTAGGCGCGCTCGACCGCGCCGTCGAGCACGATCTGGGTGGCGCGCCAGAGGTCCGGGCCGGTGCCGTCGCCCGGGAAATAGGGGATGATGGGGTTGTCGGGCACCTGCAGCTTGCCGTTGGAAAAGCCGATTTTCGCGCCGCCGGCGGGGACCTTGTATTTGGCCATGGTGTTCTCCTCTGTGCGTCCTAGGTCGATACTAGGATAAAAACGAAGCCTCATCAAAGGGGGCGTAACGAAAGGGACTGTCCCTTTCGTTACTCCCGGATGACGCGCAGGCCGTCCTTGATGAGGAGGAGGGCGGTGGTGCCGTCGGGGCGGCGCAGGGCGCGCAGGGCGGGCGGGGCGGCGAGGACCTCGTCGTAGAGAGGGGCGCCCCCCTCCCCGACGATGAGGAGGCGGAAGCGGCCGACGCTTTCGGTGGAGGCGCCGAGCACGGCCAACGCGGGGCCCGCCTTGAGCCGGAGGCCCACGGCGGCGATGGCGGAGAAGTCGCCCAGGGGCACGGAGAACAACTCGCGGCCGTCGGGCGCGACGCCGCGCAGCGGGCGGGCCTTGCCCGCGTGCAGGAAGGCGCGCCCCCAGGGCGTGTCCGTGAAGGCGAAAGGCATGTCCTTGGAGGAGAGCGCGTAGCCGCCGAGGACGGCGCCCTTCTCGTCCACGGCGAAGGCGCGCCGGCCGTATTCGTAGGCGCCGACCATGGCCGGGACCGAGCCGCGGCGCGGCAGCGCGCCGAGCAGCGCGGGAGAGACCGCGGGCACCGACCAGACCTCCTTGCCGTCGAGGTCCAGGCGGGCGAGTTTCTCGTTGGAGGCCGCGTAGAACTCCCAGTCGCGGTCACCCTCGAGGTCGGCGGGGATCAACGCCGTCGGGTTCAGGCGCGCGTCGGGCTTGTAGGACCACAGGGTCGTGCCGTCCAGGCGCTGGACCACGGTCGCGGAGAACCCCCCGCCGGTCTGCACGGCCGCCAGGCCGTCCTCCATGGGGACGAGTTGGGTCATCCAGCTCCAGAGGCGGCCGGGTTCGCCGGTGAAGGGCTCGAAGCCGATGGGCGCGAAGGTCGCGCCGTCGAGCAGGCGCGCGCCGCGACCGTCCACGACGGCCAACTCGTCGCCGGGGCGCCCGTCGAGCTCGAGCGCCTGGAACCAGGCCGAGGCCGTGGATACGGTCACGGTCTCGAACGCGCCCGGGCGGACCACGCGCGGCTCGCCGATGCGCTGCAGCGCGGCGCGCGCGCGGGCGGCGTTCATGGGCAGCCGGTGCGGGGCCGCGATGGCGAGGAACTCGAAGACCAGCGCCCCGGCGGCGGCCAGCGCGAGCAGGCCGCGCAGCGCCGTCCCGCCCTTCTCCCAGACGCCGCCCAGCACCAGGCCCGACAAGGCGCCCGCGGGCATGATGACGACGAGTTGGTAGCCGGGCGCGAACAGGAGGGCCAACGGCGCCGTCGAGCTCGACGACCACGACACGGCGGCGAACACCGCGGCCTGGCCCACGATGCCCGTCAGCGCGGCGCCCAGCAGCGGCGCGGGGCGGCCGATGACCCGCGCGAGCTGCCAGAGCGCGAGGAAGGGCGCGGCCGACCAGAGAGCGAAGAGGAAGGAGGCCGGCGCGCCCGCGCCCATGGCCACGGTCGCCAGCGCCGACACCGCGGCCGCGGCGACGGCCAGGCGCGAGACGAGGTGATGGGTCAACATGCGGACATCATAGCGGTATCGGACGCTCGAAGAGGAGCAGCCGGTCGCCCGGCGTCAGGTCCGGCGCCTCGCCGGGCGCGGCGGGCGAGAACGCGGGCGGGCCGCCGGTGACCTCGACCTTGCCCCGGTAGCGGTAACGCGGCAGCAGCTCCCGCTCGAGCCGCTCGGCGTAGCGGCGCGAGGCGGCGTTGGAGACCATGGTGGACAGCGGCTGGCAGGACCAGACGAGGAAACGGGGCCCCGCGCCGAGGCTCGCGTATTCCTCCTCGACGGCGCGCGCGCTCTCCGGGAACAGCGTCACGGCGTAGGAGAGGGTGTGTCGCGTCGCGGGGTCGAGCCCGGAGTAGACGAAAAGGGCGCCCTCCGAGCCGAAGACGTGGAGGCGGTCGCCGGGACGGGCGCGCCGGGCGATCTCCTCGCCGAGCAGCTTGACCTCGAAGAGCGGGTTGGGGTGCAGCAGGCGCACGGCGACCTCGCGCGGGCTCGCCAGGAAATACAGGCGCGGCGACAGGAGCGCCGGCCACAGGGCCAGCAGCGCGACCGCCGCCGCCCCGGCGCGCGGCGAGCTCACGCGGGCGACGCCCAGGCCCGCGCACAACGCCAACGGCGCGGCGACCTGCAGGAAGTAGTGCGGGAACAGGAACAGCCCCGTGAGCGCTCCGGCCACGGCGCCGCCCAGCCACAGGACGGCCGCGGTCTCCACGGCGCGGCGGCGGTCCACGACGAGCCCCTTGAGCCCCCACACGAGCAGCCCGAGAGCCGGCGCCCAGTATAAAAGGAGGCTGGGCAGCACCGAGGTCAGGAACCACCGGACCTGGGAGCCGGCGGCGCCGGTGAGCAGGAGCACGGCGGCGTAACGCGTGTTGCCCCCGAACGCCGCGTCCCAGTAGGCGGCGTGCGCGTGGCGCGAGGCGAAATACAGGCTGAAGGCCGCCGGCACGACGGCGGCGCCGGCCAGCCCGCGCAGGAGCGCGGCGCGGCCGTGGAGCCGCAGGGCCAAGGCGAGCAGGGCCAGCGCGACGAAAGCGGAGGTCTGCTTGGTCATGAACGCCGCCCCCAGGAACGCGCCGGCGAGCCCGGCGCGGCCGCGGGAGAAGGCCCACACGGCGAGCGCGGCGAACAGGTTGAGGAAGACCTCCGTGTTGGCCGGGAAGCCGTAGTCGCCCAACGGGAGCGTGGAGAGCGACGCGTAGGCCGCGGGCGCGGCCAGGCGCGCGGCCAGCGGCGCCGCGGCGGGCACGGTGAAGAACAGCGCGGCCATGACCCCCAGCGAGAACGCCGCCGCGGTCGCCCGCGGCGACCACGGCAGGCGATACAGGAGGAAGGTCATCGGGGGCTTCTGCGAGAATGCCGCGAGGTAGGGGAGCTCGCCGCGCGACCAGGCGCGCGCGGCCACGGCGTATTCGCCTTCATCGGTGATGAGCGGCACGCCGCGTCCGTGCGCGCGCAGCGCCAGGTGGACCAGGCCGAGCAGCGCCAACAGCAGCAGCGCGCGCTTCAGGCCCGCCCCGCGAGGAAGGCTTTCGCGTCCGCGAAGCCCTGCTCGAGCATCGGCCGCACGGCCCGAGCGGAGAAGTCGAGCATCACCGTGTCGAGGCGGCGGCTGGGGAACAGCCGCCGGATGGACGGCGCCCGCCCGCCGCGGCGCGTCCGCAGCGATTCGAGGCCCTGGTCCATCAACTCCCGCCCGCCTTCGCGCCCGCCCTGGTCGAGCGCGTAGTAGGGGTTCCAGAAGCGCAGGCCGCGGTCCTCGTCGCGCACGAACTCCACCGTCCAGACCTCGTCGCAGTCGGCGAGGAAATCGAAGCGCAGCGGCTCGCGCATCGGCACGCCGCCGTCGATGTGCCACTTGCCGCCGATGCGCACGGGCGGGAAGATGGCGGGGATGGCGGCGCTGGCCAGCAGCCAGGACTCGATGTCCCCCTCCCAGCGGCCGGCGGGGTCGAAGACGGCGTAGGCGGGGCGTCGCTCCGACGGCACCGCCGTGACCAGGCACAGAGGGAGCTTCAAGCCGTCCGGCCCGGCCCCCTCCGGAGCGGCCAGATGGAGGATGTCGCGCACGGGGCCGTCGGAGAACAACGAGGGGCGGGGTTTGAGGCGAGGAGACAGGCGCAGGATGCCCCCGTCGATGCCGCGCCAGCCGGCCAACGCCGGGCCCATGCGGTCGAAGGCGAGCGCGGCGGCGTGGAAGGCGCCGATGCTGAAGCCCATGACCTTGTGGAAACGCGCCCCGCCGTCGAGCAGCCCCCGCAGGGCCGCGGCCTGCCAAGCGCCCAGGGCCCCGCCTCCCATCAGCGCGAGCCCGCGCCGCGGCTCAGCCACGGCCGGCCAGGAGGCGCGCGTACAGCTCCTCCTGCGCGCGGACCATCCCGTCGATGTCGAATTCCGGGCCGATGGACGCGGCCGCGGCGCGGCCCAGGCGGGCGGCGAGCTCGGGGTCCTGCAGCACGCGCGTCAGGCGCGCGGCGAGGGCGTCGGCGTCTCCGGCCGGCACCATCATCCCGTTGACCCCGTCGCGCAGCAGGTCGGTGACGCCGTCGGTGGCGTAACACAGGCACGGCAGCCCCGTCTTCATCGCCTCCACGAGCGAGCGCGGGAGCCCCTCCCACAGGGAGGTCATGACGAAGGCGTCGGCGGCGGCCAGCCACTGGGCCGTGTCGCGCCGCCAACCGAGGAAGAGGAGGCGTCCCTCCAGGCCCAGCGCGAAGGCCTTGGCCTCCAGGGCGCGGCGCTGCGGGCCGTCGCCGATGAAGACGAAACGCGCCTCGGGCACGGCGGCGGAGACTTTGGCGGCGAGCGCGACGAAGTCCGCCGCGTTCTTCTGCGGCTTGAGGTTGCCCACCGACACCACGAGAGGCTTGTGCATGCCGATGCCGGCCGCCGTCTTGAGCTTGGCCTTGTCCGCCTTGGCGGGGTAGTCCGACAGCCGCACGCCCGAGCGGATGAGCTCGCCCTCGCCCTCCTTCACGAGCCCATGGCGGACCGCGTAGGCGCGGTTGGACTCGGAGACGAACACCGAGACCGTGGACAAGCGGGCGGCGAGCCGCTCCAGCAAGACGAAGAGCCCCTTGGTCAGAGGGCCCTGGCGGTCGTGGAAGCCGAAGCCGTGGTAGGTGTGCACCACGACGGGCACGCCGGCCAGGGCCGCGGCGAAGCGGCCGAGGATGCCGGCCTTGGAGCTGTGCGTGTGCACGACCGCGGGCTTCTCGCGCAGGAAGAAGGACGCGAGCTCGAGGAGGCAGAGGAGGTCGTGCAGCGGGGCGACGGGATGGACCAGGGAGGAGAGGAACACCGTGCGCGCGCGGCGCGGCTCCGCGTCGAGCGCTCCCCCCTCGCCGCAGACCAGGACGGCCTCCCAACGCGCGGGGTCGAGGTGGTCGACCGTGTAGAGGGTGTTGCCCTGGGCGCCGCCGAGGTCGAGGCGCGTGATGAGGTGGACGACCTTCGCCGCCATGGCGGCTATCCTACTTCTTCTCTTTGGGCTTCTGCAGGCGGAAGTTCTTCGTGCGCTTGTAGGGCCCGACCCCGGCCGGGACCGCGGGTTTGTCCGTCATGGGTTTGTCGAGGTCGCGGACCTGGAGGCGCGGGAAGTAGCGGCGCAGGATCTCCTCCCACTTCGCGCCCTGAGCGGCCTGGCCGAGGGTTCCGGCGCGCGGGAAGCCCAGGCCGTGGCCGGTCCCCGCCCCCCACAACACGACGCGGTCGAGGGTCTTGCCGTCGAAGACGGGCTGATAGGAGAACATGGTCGAGCGCAGCGTCCCCGGGGACAGCAGCGCGGAGATCTCTTTGAAGCCGTCGTAGCGCTGCACGCCGCGCGCGCCGACGACTTCGAGCGACTTGACGCGACCCGACGGGGTGCGCGCGGCCGCGCGCAGGCCGCGCAGCGGCCCGATGTCGCCGCGGCGCTCCACCCGCGCGCGCAGGGTCTTGCCGTCGACGACGCGCAGCCAACGCGCCGCGGCCGGCGTGGCGACGGCGGCGGACTCGCTGAAGAGGCCTTCGGGCGGCGCCTCGTGGATGAAGCGCTCGAGGTCGGCCGGGGTGCGCCAGGGCACGGCGGGCCGGGCCGAGTCCTGCACCGAGACCAGGTGGGCCAGCGCGGGGTCGCCGCTTTCGGCGCCGTCCTCGGTCACGCCGCCGCTGTCCTCGTGTTGGGCCACGGCGGCGACCAGGCCGTCTTTGGCGAGCACCAGGCCCTGCGTGTCGAGCACGGCCTCCGCCGCGGCGGCGAGCTCGCCGCTGACGCCGATGGTGCGCTGCACCGTGTCGTCGTCGAGGAGGTCGGTCCTCTCCAGGGTCTCGGGACGGTGCTCCATGGCCCACACCGCGGCGGTGCGCGCGACCACGGCCTGGGCGCGGTAGGCCTGGGGCGGGCTCTCCGGCGGGAGCGCGTGCGACACGACGCCGAAGAGATAGAGCTCCAGGGGCGCGACCTGCACGAGGCGGAACCCCCAGGGCGTGGGGATGACCTCGAGGGCGGAGCGGACCTCGCGGTCGCCGATGTCGACGCCGACGGTGTCCTTGAGCTCGGCGCTCTTGACCAGCACCGAGCCGCGCGGCGCCGAGGTGACGAGTTGGAAGGGCTGCTTGGAGGTGAAGAGGATGCGCCGCGACGCGTCGCGCACCTCGACGAGGTTGGTCTCGGGGCGGAACTCGACCTCCCATTGGTCGCCGGCGCGGCCGTCGTCGCGCATCGTCCCGTGGCCGGTCGAGGTCACCTTGAACGGCGCGTTGGCCATCAGGTAGGCGCGCGTGAGCACGGCGGGCCGCCCGTCCGGCGCGCCGTAGAGGCCGACGCGGATCTCGCGGCTGGGGCGCGGCAGCGGCGGCTCGTCGGCTCCCGCGAAGAGCACGGGGCGCCCGATGCGGCGCACGCCCGCGGCGGCGTCGAGGTCCCCCTTCATGAACTTGGCGTTCTTCTCGAGCACGCGCCGGGCCTCGGCGTCGCCGGGGTCGAAGGAGAGCAGGCGGCGCGCGGCGCGCCATGCGGTGCGGTTGTCGCCGATCTTGTCGAGCAGGCGCATGAAGTCGGCGAGAGCGCCGAAGTTGAGCGGGTCCACCTCCAGGCTCTGCCGCAGGTAGGTCAGCGAGGCCTGCGGGTCGCCGGTGAGGCGGCTGGCCTCGGCGGTCAGTCGCGCGGCGGCGGAGATGGCGTAGGGGCCGAGCAGGCCGGCGCGGCGCAGCGGCTCGAAGGCGGCGCGCGGCTTGGCGTCGAGGATGGCGGTCAGGCCCAGGCCCAGGTTCGCTTCGGCCTGCGAGGCCGTGGTCGAGGAGCGGTCGAGCGCCTTCTCGAAGGCCTCCTTGGCCTCGGGGCGGCGGCCCACCGCGAGGTAGGACCAGCCCCGGCCGTTCCAGGCGAAGCCGTCGGCGCCCTCGACGAGGGAGGCCTTCACCCACTGCGGCACGGCGGCCTCGTGGTCGCCGCCCTCGCGCAGGGCGAGCGCGAGGTTGGTCTCCGGGTCGTGCGCGGCGACGCCGAGCTTGGAGAGGTAGCGCCAGGAGGACGCGGCGTCGCCGTGGCGGCCCTCGAGGAAGGCGCCGCGGGCGGTGCGGGCGGCTTCGTCCACGCCGGCCGCGTCTTCGGCGCGGGCGGCGCACAGGGCCGCGAGCACGGCGAGGGCGAGGGCGTTCATCGGCGTCGGCGGGCCGCGCGGCCGCGGGCGTCGGGCGGGATGGCCTCGGTCTCGTCCTCGGGGCTGACCGCGCGCGCGCCCTCGCCGCGCGGTATCTTCAGGCGCACCTCGTTGAGCTTCTCCATCGCGGTCTTGCGGTAGCCGGGCGCGTCGAGCGAGAGAGCCGCGTCGGCCAGGCGCTGCAGGCCCGCGACGCGCCGTCCGGCGGCCTCGGCGCGCGCGATGTCCGCGCTGACCTTGCGGTGCAGGACGCGCAGGCGCAGGGACTCCTGCTCCTCCAGCGCCTTGAGGATGTCGGCGCCCTGGCGAGCGTCGGGGCGCTGGGGCGGGAAGCGCCAACGCTCGTAGGCGGCGCGCGGGTATTCCTGGAACGCGTCGAAGAGCCAGACCGCCGCCGCCAAGGCCCCGAGCGCGGCGAGGTTGCGCCCCGTCACCCACTTGAGGAGGAAGTCGAGGTCCATCCTAGGCCGGCGGGGTCGCGGGAGGAGCGGCCGGCGCGGCCGGGGCGGCGCCGGCGGGCGGCGTGCTCACGAGGATGACGATCTTGTTGGCGGTGGCGGGCAGGCCCTGGGCCTTCTGCGAGAGCTCCTCGACCTCCTGCGCCATGTACCACGCCTCGATCTTCTGGTCGTTGGCGCGGATGTGCTGATGCGCGATGTTGGCGCAGTCGAGCAGGGACTTCATGATCTGGGACAGCCGCGTGCACATGCGCATCACGCCGGTGGCGAACTTCACGGCCTTCTCGTCGTAGGTCGCGGTGCGCTCGATGGAGCCCATGATGGTGGGCAAGCTGGTGAGTTCCTGGCTGAACGCGCGCACGTCGCGTCGCACGTGCTGCAGGTCGTAGCCGAACATCGTGTCCGTGCTCGGCATGTTGTTCTTGGCCGCGGCGGAGATGCGCTGCGCGCGGAACATCAGCTCCTCGATCTTGCCTTTGAGCGCGGTCGCGCGGTCGCCGGTGACCGAGAGCGTGCCTTCCATCTGCTTGAGGGCCGGGAGCGTGTCCATGCCTATTCCTCCAGCAAGTCGTCGAGCAAGGCCTCGTCGGAAGCGGCGTCCTCGGCGGGCTTCTTGCCCCCGCGCGCCGGGCGAGCGCTCTTTCGCGCGGGCGCGGGCTTGGGCGCCGCGTCCTCCTGCGGCGCGTCCTCGTCCGGCGCCGCGGCGGCGGAGCCCTCGTTGAAGCCGGGCAGCAGCAGCGCCTCGGCCTCGGCGTCCTCGGAGGCCGCGGGTTTGGGCGAGGGTTTCTTCGCGGCGGCGGGTTTGGGCGCGGGCTCGTCGCCGCCGAGCAGAGAGTCGAGGCTCTCGTCGTCGGCGGGCTCGCCGTCGACGGGTTTGGGCGCGGGAGCTTTCTTGGGCTTGACGCGCACGGGTTTGGGGGCCAGGGGTTTGGGCGGCTTGGGCGCCTTGCCGGTGAGGATGGACTTCGCCGCGGCGTTGCGGCCCGACAGCGCCTTGCCGGTCAGGTCCACGACGAACTCGTAGGCGATGGTCGGCGAGCCGGAGGCGGCGCCGCTGGCGAAATAATTGACCTGCACGCGCCCGTCGGGCAAGGTCTCGGCCATCCACGGCGAAAGCGAGCCGGACGCCGGGGCGACGGCGTCGAGTTTGCTGCCCAGGCTGACCCCGCCCGGCAAGGACCACTGCTTGGCGAAGGCCACGGCTTCCTGGCGCGGGTCCACCGCGGGCGCGGGCGGGGCGACGGGCTCCGGCGCGGGCAGCGGCGCTTCGGCGACGGGCGGGGCCGCGGCCGGGCCCATGCCGGGGATGAGGCCGAGGAAAAACGCGGCGGCGCCGCCGCCCAGGGCGAGCAGCCCCAGCAGCGCGCCCACGAGCAGGGCTTTGCCCTTCTTGGGCTTGGCCGCGGGGCTCCCGGGCGCGAGGAGGTCCTCGACGGGCGCGCCGGGCGCGGCGGCGACGGCGGAGGCGTCGCCCGTGTCGAAGCGCGGGAACGGCTCGGCCGACATCAGCGGGTCGAACGGAGCGGGGCCGGCGGCCGGCGCCGCGGCGGGCTCCGGGACGGGCACGGGCACGGGAGCGGCGGTCGCGGCCTCCGGCGCCGGCGTCGGCGCGATGGAGGGCAGTTCGATGTCGAAAGCGGGCGCGTCGGCGGCGGGCGCGGGCGCCGGGACCGGCGGCATGGCGTGTTCGGCCGCGGGTTCGGGCGCGCCGATGTCGAGCGCGGCGGGCGGAGCGCCGAAGTCGGGCGCGGCCGCCGGCGGCGGGGCGCCGAAGGACGGCATGGCGGCGGTGGGCGCGGCGGC
>JANRKA010000009.1:0-1795 GCA_033875325.1 Elusimicrobiota bacterium
CCCCGGGCTGGCTCAAACTCGTCATCGCGGCCAACCCCGTGACCTACGGCGTCTCGGCGCTGCAGCACGCCCTGCTGCCCGCGCACGCCGCGGCGACCGGCGCGGCGCCGCTGGGCTGCTCCTTCCTCGTGCTCGGCGCCTTCGCGACCGTCTCGTTGGCGGCCAGCGTCGTCGTGGCGTCGCGCCGCGACGGCCGCTGACGCCGGGTAAAATACTTATAATCCCGGCATGAGACCCTTTCGCGTCCTGCCCCTGCCGCTCGCTGCTTTCTTGGCGACCGGCTGCATGTCCCAGATGAACGCCGCGGCCCGCAGCGGCGACATCAAGACCTTGCAGAAGCTGCTCGACGCGGGCCATCATGTCGATGAGCCCCAGCAGGGCGGCTACAACGGCGGCACGAGCCCCCAAACCAGCCTCATGATCGCGGCCGGCCACGGCAATCTCGAAGCCGTGCGCTTCCTCCTGTCGAAAGGAGCGAATCCGAACTACACCGACCCCCAATGGGGCACGACGCCGCTTTCCTCCGCCATGTGGAGCGGCAATCTCGAGGTCGCCAAGCTTCTGCTCGACGCCGGTGCCGACCCCAACGCCCGGGACCGCGAGGGCGAGACGATTTTAGAGCGCGCGCGGAAATATCAACGCCCGTACGCGGTCATCAAATTCTTCGAAACCGCCGGCGCCGCGCCTGCGGCGACGACAGGCGCCCCGGCCGCGGCCCCGCCGGCGCCGACGCGTCCAGTCCAGGCCCCCGCCCTCTTCCCGGGCTACACGAGTCCCGCGAGAGCGGACGATTACGCGGTCGTCATCGGCGTCGAGCAATACGCCGACCTGCCGCCGGCGCAATACGCCGAACGCGACGCGGAGGCGTTCCGCCGCTTCGTATTGGCGCTCGGAGTGCCCGAACGCAACGTCATGTCCTTGAGCGGGACTCGCGCGACCAAGACCGGCTTCGAGAAGACGTTCGAGGCCTGGCTCCCCAACAACGCCACCGCTGACTCGCGCGTGTTCGTTTATTACTCGGGCCACGGCTCGCCCGACCCCGCCACCGGCGACGCCTACCTGCTCCCCTCCGACGGGGACCCCCAGTACTTGAAGCAGACCGGTTACCCGCTCAAACGACTCTACGCGCAGCTGGGAAGCTTGAAGTCCAAACGCGTGCTCGTGGCGTTGGACTCCTGCTTCTCCGGCGCGGGCGGCCGCTCGGTGCTGCCGAAAGGCACGCGGCCGCTGGTCAACCGCGTGGACACCGCCGTCGGCGCCAGCGACGGCCTCGTGGTGATGTCCGCTTCGGCGGCGGACCAGATTTCCGGGACCGACGAAGCGGCCGGCCACGGACTTTTCACCTACAACTTGCTGCAGGGCCTCAACGGCGCGGCCGCGGACGCCCAGGGCCGCGTGACCGCGAAGTCCCTGCACGACTACCTCGCGCCCCGCGTCGAGGACAAAGCCCGGCGCGGCAACCGCCAGCAGACGCCGCAGCTCATGGGCGCCTCGCCCGAATTGGTCCTGCGCGAGCGTTAGGCGCTCCTGCTCCTTCTCTTCGAGCTGGGCCTCGGTGGCAAACAACGCCGGTTATCCCCATCTTTCACAGGCATACGCGCCCCAACTGTTGTTGACAACACCCGGGCATGCGCCGCGTTGCGGCGCGCCAACTAGAACGGGTAAACTCGTCGTCATGACCCTCCAAGAACTCAGCGCCAAACTCGGCACGACGCTCAAAGGCGACGGCTCCCTCGTCGTCAAAGGCCCGCGCGACGTCGAGCGCCTGGCGCCCGAGGCGGCGCTGGAAGACGGC
>JANRKA010000010.1:0-1550 GCA_033875325.1 Elusimicrobiota bacterium
TTATAAGGGTCGTCGCTGGGACGCACCGCGACCTTGGTATTGATGGGGGCCAAAGTGACTTGCATGTGCCTCAATGGGAGTATAGGCCCCCCCCTCAAAATTTGTCAAGGGAAAGGGGCTCTTTTACCCTGTTTTTACCGAGGCTAGGCGACCGGGGTGACCCGGCCGTTCAACGCCTCCGCCGCGGCGCGGTAGAAGGCCTCGGCCGACCGGTAACGAGCCTCGGGGCGCGGGTCCAGGGCCTTGCGCAAGACGGCGTCGATGGCCTGCCCCAGGTCGGGCACCAGCACGGAAGCGGCCACGAACCGGGCGTCGAGCTTGTCCTGGAGCTCCCCGGAGCCGCGAAAGGGCACCGCCCCGGTGAGCATCTCGTAGAGGGTCGCCCCCAAGGCATAGACGTCGGATTCCTTGACCACCTGCCCCATGGCCTGCTCGGGAGCCATGTAGGTGGGGGTGCCGACGATGGTGTTGGTGGTCACCAGCAGGGAGTCCTTGACCTGGCGCGCGATGCCGAAGTCCATGACCTTCACCCAGCCCCCGTCGGCGATCATGACGTTGGACGGCTTGAGGTCGCGGTGGATGACGTGGCGCGAGTGGGCATGGTCCACGGCGTCGCAGGCCTGCTTGAGCAGCGGCAGCGCGCGCGCGGGCGTCAGGCGCCGGCCCGGCGACTCGTTGAGCAGGTCGTGCACGGTTTTACCCTGCACGAACTCGAAGACGAGATAGGTCTGCTCGCCGTCCTGGATGATGGTGTAGATGTCCACGATGTGCGGGTGGTGCAAGGACGCCACCATCTCGGCTTCTTTCAGGAAACGCTCGCGCTCGCGCGGGTTGTTCTGCAGCTCGGAACGCAGCCGTTTGACGGCCACCGGCCGCTTGAGCGTGCGGTCGAAGCCTTTGTACACCGCGCCCATGCCTCCCTCGCCGATGACCTCGCCGAGGTCGTATTGCGAGTCCAGCCGCCGGACCTGCCGCCCCGTCGTCGGCGCCGCCGCCGGCTTGCGCACCAGCAGCCAGCCCACGAGACCGGCCAGCAGGACGAAGAAGGCGGCCGCTCCCAAAATGGTCCGGTCGAGCCACGGCGCCGCGGGCGGGGCCGCGCCGATGTCGTCCTTGCCGTAACGCGCGATGGCGTCCTGGTAGGACGCGGAATAGTTCGCGGGGTCCAGCTCGGCGGCGCGTTTGAAGTCGGCGAGAACCTTCTCGGCCTTCTCGCCCAGCGCCTCGAGCGCCTTGGCGCGTTCCGCGTAGCCGCCCGCCTTCTCCGGCGCGAGCCCCACCGCGCGGTCCGCGTCCGCGAGCGCCCCGGCGCGGTCGCCGCCGCGCCCGCGCAGCTGCGCGCGCAAGGCCAACCCGTCGGCCGCGAGCGCCCCGTCGCCGCGCGCCGTCCACAGCTCGATGGCCTTGGTCACGTCGATGAGCGCCTTGGCCAGCTCGCCGATGGCGCTCCAGGCCAAAGCCCGGTGCATGTACGCGTCGGAGAGCAGCGGGTCCGCGCCCAACGCCGCGTCGAGCGGGGCGAGCGCGCCGCGCGGGTCGCCGACGCCGAG
>JANRKA010000011.1:0-4987 GCA_033875325.1 Elusimicrobiota bacterium
CGGCGCTCAAGCTCAAGACGGCGCCCGGGCCGTCCCGCCCGCTGGCCTACCGCTCGGAGCGCGTGCTCGTGCCCGTGGAGAACTCCCGCTACCGGCTGTTCCTGCCCGCGTTGTCCTTCGGCCACCACCTGCTCGACGCGCAGGGACGGCGCCTGCCGGGCTGGAAGAAGTGGGCGCTGCCGCTCAAGCACCTCGTCTTCCGCCTGGGCCCGGGCGACCAGCCCTTCGTGGAGAGCGAGGTCTCACTCGTGGACGCGGGCCCCGCGCGCCTGCTCGGCCTGCCCGCCGAGATGTTCCCCGAGACCGTGCTGGGCGGCTACGACGGCCGTTTCGCCTTCGGCCGGCCGGTCGTCACGCCCGGCAACCCCAATCCGCCCGACCTGGCCGCCGCGCCGGCCGGCCCCTATCTGCGCGAGCGCGTGAAGGCCGCCGCGCCCATGCTCGTGGGCCTGGCCAACGACGAGCTGGGTTACGTCCTGCCCGCCTACGATTTCAAGGCGAACCCGTCGTTGTCCATGACCCCCAAACCCGCCGGCCATCACTACGAGGAGACCAACTCCATCGGGCCGTCGGCGACGCCCATACTGACCGAGGCGGCCGACCGCCTCTTGGAGAACAACCCATGAGCCGCAAGATAAGCTTCAACGCCGGTCCCGCCACCTTGCCCCTGCCCGTCCTGGAGCAGGCCAAGGCCGAGTTCCTCGATTTCGAGGGGACCGGCCTGTCCATGCTGGAGCACTCGCACCGCGGGCCGGAGTACGACCGCGTCCACCAGGAGGTCTTGGACCTGTTCGCCGAGCTGTTGAGCCTGCCCAAGACCCACGCCGTCATCCTGGTCCAGGGCGGCGCGAGCCTCCAGTTCGCCATGTTGCCCATGAACTTCGCCGGGCCCGGGCGCAGCGCCGACTACCTCGTCACCGGGCACTGGGCGCGCCTCGCGCTCGAGGAGGCCAAGCGGCTGGGGCCCGCGCGCGCCGCCGCCGACACCGCCGACGCCGAGGGGCGCCACGCGCGCCTGCCTCGCCCCGAGGAGATCTCGGTCGACCCCAAGGCCGCCTACCTCCACCTCACGACCAACAACACCATCTTCGGCACGCAGTGGAAGCAGTGGCCCGACGCCAAAGGCGTGCCGCTCGTCGCGGACGCGAGCTCGGACGTGTTGTCGAAGCCGATGGACTGCTCGAAGCTGGCGTTCCTCTACGCCGGGGCGCAGAAGAACCTCGGGCCGGCGGGCCTGGCTTTGATCGCCGCCGACAAGGACTTCCTCAAGACCGCCAACAAAGGCGTGCCCGACATCCTGAGCTACGGCGTCCACCTCAAGGCGCGCTCCATCTACCACACGCCTCCGACCTTCTCCGTGTACCTGGTGCGGCTCATGCTGCGCTGGATCAAGGCCAACGGCGGCGCCGCCGGCATGGAGCGCCGCAACGCGGCCAAGGCCGGCCTGCTCTACGACACCGTGGAGCGCCTGAAGGGTTTCTACAAGGCGCCGGTGGAGCCCGCGGCCCGCTCGGCCATGAACGCGGTTTTCCGCCTGCCCACGCCCGCCTTGGAGGACGAGTTCGTGTCCGCCGCCGAGGCGGAGGGGTTGGTCGGGCTCAAGGGCCACCGCTCCGCCGGCGGCATCCGCGTCTCGCTCTACAACGCCGTCAGCCTCGACGACGTCAAGGCGCTGACGACCTTCATGGACCACTTCGCCGCGCGCAAGGGCTGAGGCGCGGCCGGCTCAGCTCGCGACGCGGCAGTTAAGCTGGGGGACAGGCACTTAGCTTAACGGTCCTGTTAAGCTAAGTGCCTGTCCCCCAGCTTAACAGCTCAACTCGCGACGCGGTAGGCGGCGAAGGCCAGGGCGTAGGCGAGGGCGAAGTAGGCGGCGAACTGGCCGAGCGCCCAGCGCCAGCTGCCGAGCTCGCGGCGGACCGTGGCGATGGTGGAGATGCACTGCAGGGCCACGGCGAAGAACATGAGCAGGCCCAACGCGGTCGCGAGCGTGTAGCGCGGCGAGCCGTCGGGCTCGCGGGCGTCGCGCAGGGCCGCGGCCAGCCCGCCGTCCTCGGGCGAGCCCTCCAGGGCGTAGAGGGTGCCCAAGGTCCCCACGAACACCTCGCGCGCGGCCAACGCGGACAACGAGGCCACGGACAGGCGCCAGTCCCAGCCCAACGGGCGGAACACGGGCTCGATGAGGCGCCCGGCCCGGCCCAAGGCGCTCTGCTCCACCTGCGCGGCGGCGGCGACGGCCGCGCTCTCGCCGGCGACGGGCGCGCGGCGGGGGAAGGCCGCCAACAGCCACAACGCGATGCTCACGACGAAGATGACCTGTCCCGCGCGCGAGAGGAAGTGCCAACAGCGGGTGCCGACGTAGCGCGCGAGCTCCTTGGGCTGGGGCAGGCGGTAAGGCGGCAGCAGCGCGGCCGGCATCGGGTCCTTCTCGTAGAGCGGGGTGTTCTTGAGCACGAGGGCCAGCGCGAGCGCGCAGACGACCGCGAACAGGTACAGCCCGGTCATCGCCACGCCCTGGCCGTTGAACCCCCAGGGGCGGAAGCTCGCCGGGACGAAGGCGGAGATGAGCAAGGTGTAGACGGGCAGGCGCGCGGAGCAGGTCATCAGCGGTGTCAGCATCACCGCGACGATGCGGCGTTTCTCGCTGGGGATGGTGCGCGCGGCCATGACCCCGGGGATGGCGCAGGCGAAGCCGGAGAGGAAGGGGATGAAGACGCGCCCGTCGAGGCCGAAGGGGCGCAGGGCCCGGTCCACGAGCGCCGCCGCGCGCGGCAGGTAGCCGCTCTGCTCCAGGAAGCCGATGAGGGTGAACAGGATGGCGATCTGCGGCACGAAGACGAACACGGCGGCCACGCCGGGCACGACGCCGTCGCAGACCAGGCTCGCGAAGAGGCCGGGGGGCAGCGCCGCGCGCAGGGCCGCCGCGGCCGCGTCGAGGCCGCCGGTCAGCCCGTCCATGAGGGGCTGGGCGCCGGCGAAAAGGGCCTGGAACAGGGCGAACATGGTCGCCAGGAGCAGGAGCGGGCCCGCGACCGGGTGCAGGAAGACGCGGTCGAGGCGGATGGAGCGAGCGATGGTCGGCAGCAGGGCGCGGCGGGGCAGGCGCACGGAGGCGGCGCAGGCCTCATGGGCGCGCTCGACGGCGCGCATCTGCCGCTCCTGCAGCGCGTGTTTGGCCTCGCGCGAGAGGTCGCGCGGCGCGGCCGCGGCGCGGCCGTGCCCGGCGAGCAGCTCGCGCAGCTCGGGCAGGCCCTCGCCGTGGCGCGCGGAGACCGCGAGCACGGGCACGCGCAAGGTGCGGCCCAGGGCCGCGGTGTCCACGCTGACGCCGTTCTGCCGGGCCTCGTCTATCATGTTGACCGCGACGGCCGCCGGGTAACCCGCCTCGATGAGGCCGGCGGCCAAAGACAGGTCGTTGGCCAGGTTGCTGGCCTCCACCACGCAGAGCACCAGCAGGTCGTCGCCGGCGGCGGCGGCCTGGGAGAGGAAGTGGAAGGCGACGCGTTCGTCCTCGGTGGAGGGGAGCAGGGAGAAGGTGCCGGGCAGGTCCACGACCTCGATCTCGCGGCCGTCCACGGCCAAGGTCCCGACCGCCTTCTCGACGGTGCAGCCGGCGTAGTTGGCGGTGCGTTGGCGCAGGCCGGTGAGCGCGTTGAACAGGGTGGTCTTGCCGGTGTTGGGGCGGCCCGCCAGGGCCACGACGCGGCGGCGCGCGCGCGCGGGCGCGGTCGCGGCCGCGGCGGGCGTCACGCGGCCTCCACGCGGATGCGGGCGACCAGGCTCTTGTCGAGCGCGAGCAGCTGCTGGCCGACGAGGCACTCGATGGGGTCGCCGAGGGGGGCGGCGAGCAGCTTGACCACGGTTTCGCCCACGTGCAGGCCCATGCCGGCGAGGCGGGCGCGCTCGGAATCACCGACGCCGGAGAAACCCGTGACGCGCACGGGCAGGTCCCACGCCGCCTTCTCCAGGGTCATCGGGTCCTGCATCGCATCATTATAACCTTGTTGAGACGGGTTTTCAATAAGACCGCCCCCCGGGTTTGATATCATGCCTGCCATGAAGGACCCCTTCTCCCGCCTCGAAGACGCGCGCGGCCTGCTGGCCGACGGACGCCCCGACGCCGCGCGCCGGCTGCTGAGCGGTCGCTTCCCGCCGCTGGTGGCCGCGGAGAGGGCGCTGCTCGAGGGGGAGGCGCTGCGTGGTCAGGGTTATTTCCGCCGGGCCCAAGCCGCCTACCGGGCGGCCCTGGCCGCGGCGGGGCGCGACGAGCGCGACCTCGTGCTGGCCGCCGAGCTGGGCCTGGCCCGCTGCGCCCGCAGCCTGGGCGAGATAGCCGCCGCGCGCGCCGCCATGCGGCGCGCCCGCGCCGCCGCCCGCGGCGCCGACCCGGAGACCCTCGCGCTCGAGGACGCGCTCGTGGAGCGCGCGGCCGGCCGCTATCCCTTGGCTTTGCGGCTGCTGGCCCCGCTGCTGGCGCGCTCGCGCCGGCGCCGGGACTGGGGCGCCGTGGGCTTCCTGTTGTGGGCCACGGGCGGCGCGCGGCGCTTCGACGGGGACCTGGCGGGCTCGCACCGCGACTTCAAGGAATCCCTCGCCGCCTTCACTCGCGCCCGCGACGACGAGGGGCGCGCCTACGCGCTTTTCGGCCTGGGCGGCATCGCGCGCGTGCGCGGCCTCTTCGCCGAGGCTCGCGCCGCCTACGCGGCCGCGGGCAAGCTGCTGGCCGGCGGCCCCGACCTGTTCGGCCGCGCCTACGCCCATTGCGGCCTGGCCAACGTCCTGCGTCAACAGGGCTTGCTCAAGGAGGCCGAAAGCAACTACCTGCGGTCCTACGCCCTCTACGCCGGCCTCGACGACCGCGTGGACCTGGCCTACGTGGACTGGGGTTTGGGCCAGGTGCACCAGCGCCGCGGCGAGCTGCCGGCCGCCGAGCGCCGCTACCGCGCCGCCTTGTCCGCCTTCGCCAAGGGCGGCGAGCACCGCGGCG
>JANRKA010000012.1:0-45836 GCA_033875325.1 Elusimicrobiota bacterium
GCCTCGGGTGCGACGAGCGCGGACGGGCGGACGGGCGCGTCGGCCGCGACGGGGGCGTCGGCCGCGACGGGTGCCTCGGCGGGCGCGGGCGCGGCCATGAGGCGCAACGCAGGGGCCGGGCCGGCAGCGGCGGCGGAGACCAAGGAGGTCTGCAGAGTCGGGACGAGCCCGTGCGGATTGAGCGCGGTCCCGTCCATGAGGCCCCCGCGCAGCTGCGGGATGTAACCCGGACGCCCGAAAACGGGTCCGACGCTGGGCGTGAGGTTCACGCGCGGCACGGCGCCGCGCACGGCCGAGGACGCGGGAGAGCCGGCGAAGAGCAGGGCCGAGAGCGCGACGAGGCGGAGGGAGGGGTTCCTCATATTAAGGACAGTGTAGCCCTCGACGCGGCCGGCCGAAGGGGTCGATGGGCCCAGTCGCCCCTCGGCAGAGGACCCATTCGTGGAATCCCTTAATAAGGTGCGGGTCCTGTCGCCCCGTCATGACTTGGAGGCGGGTCACTGAAATCAAATGCCAATCCAACTAAGTCCGCACCTCAACGTCCACCTTTCTTAAGTCGGCGCAATTCCGCTTCCCAGATCGGCATTATTCGCGAGAGCCATCGTTTAGCGGCGTCTGCGTCGTCGAAATCGCGATTTAGGTAATCACGAAATATTGCCCAATCCGCGTCGAGAGATGCAGCGATGATCCGTGCGTCTTTTAAAAGAGCCTCGAACACCTCAACTCGCTCGGTGTCGGGCAAGTCAATACGAATATTCCGTGCCGTCACCTCGTCCGACACATAGCCGGGTGGCGGATCACTGAAGTCATCGGCCAGACCGGCGAAATCGGGATACTTTTCCAAGAAATCAGGAGGTGTGGGTGTCATGTTAATAAGGGAACGCAGTTGAGATGAAAATCCTGCAATCCTTCAGCTGCCTCAAGCGCACCTCCGTGTTGTGGCTTGCACGGGAAACCCCGGCGGGTGTAATCGTTATGCCAATGTCATTCGCACCTCCGCGCAATTGGCTGACATGGGTGCTGTTATTCCGCTTCGCCCCCCAAACTGTTATGGCGGGGATATCGCCATTGACGGCGTGCCTTATTGCCTCTTCAGCGACATCTTGATTATGAAAGCGACTAGAGAATGGGATGTGGGGTTCTAACATGAATCGCTTCATGAGATTGTCGTCGCTTATGCGAACGTGTTTCGTAAGCGTATGACCAAGTTGCGGGCCTTCGTGATCGTTTAGATATCCTCGAGAAAGCAGTCGATTGCCATCAACAAACCGGTCGAGTATAGTTTCACCCTGTTTCAAGGCGCAATCATCAGCGTCTCCAGCTGCCCTAATAACACGTTCTTCAATGGCAAAAAGCAATATGGTCGAAGCAAGGCTGACTCCGAATGTAATTCCGCCGCTGGCAGGGCCGCCGGCAACGCCGGCAACCTGAGCGACGCGCGCAAGTCGTATTACTCTGACCGCGACCCGCAGCCGCCTTCCGCTCGTCGTCAGTCTGATGGCGGCGCTCCCGATGCCGGCACCCGCGGCAACGTTCGCGACGGAAGGCTTCTCCGGCTCCGTGTTCAGCGAACGCGTCCCATCCCCCGTCTCGACGAGTCCACCGGCCGGTTCGGCGACGGCGCGCTCCTCGGCTTCAATCTCGCGAGCGTACCTATCGAGATCGTCATGGCTCTTTTCGGCCTGGGCGGCCGTTTTAGCCGTTTTCGTCCGCTCGTTATCGATGCTCATGCTCAACCGCGCGTAACCGCCGGCATCCGTCTTGACCGTGGGCACGGTGACGACCGGACCGGAATCCCACTGCACGCTGAATGACACCTCATGGCCCGCCGCGGGGCCGTCAGGCGCGCAGGTGACTTTGGCGACGATTTCTACCGGAGCGACGCCTATGCTGGCGGGCGCGGATTCGATGGCGACGTGGCATTTCGACGGCGGCGGCGGCTCCGGCTTCTTGGGCGGCGAGGCTTTGGCGACGGCGGGCGATGACTTTGAGCCCCCTCTGCCTTTAAAGAGCTTCCCGATGCCCCGAAACAGCGCCGGTATGCCTTGGAAGACGAGCGCCTGCACGACCGGCGCCATGGCCTCGCCCAGAGCGCGACCCATCTCCGCGCCTCCCGAGCCGGAATAAGACGAGCCGCCGGAATACGAGCGCCTGGGCGCGCTGGGGATGTTGCAGCCGCTGACGCAGACCCCGCGCGGCGTGGGCGGAGGCGGGCCCAACGACGGGACGTTCCACGCCCCCAGCCCCGTCTCGATGGGGGCGGGACGCGTGTGGCTCAGGATCGCGGCGGTACCCGCGTCCTCGATGGCCTCAACTTGGGGCGCGGCGAAGGCCGCTTGCGGATCTTCGAGCCAGCGCGCCAGGACGGGCGCGGGAACGGCGACGGGCCAACGCCCCTCTTCGGCGTCGGCGGGACGTCCGACGAGCACGCCGACGACTTCTCCCACCTCGTTGAACACGGGTCCGCCGGTCATCTCGGAAGAGACGGCCGCGTCGGTCTGGAAGCTCGCCTCGCCGACCTTGGTGACGAGGCCGGTCGTCTTGGTCCACAATCCCGCGAGCTCGGTGTGGCCCAACGCGCTGACGAGGTCGTCCTTGGCGGGCGCCGAAGCGGCCAGGCTTAAGCCCGGCCGCGCGTCGCCGGGATATGAGAGCACGGCGAGGCCCAACCCCGCATGGCGGCTGATGACTTCGGTCTTGAACTCGACTGGAGCGGACGCGCCCGCGTAGGCGTAAAGCATGGGCGCATCCCCCACCTGCGAGTCAGTGAGCAGAACAGGTCCGTTCTTCGTCTGGAGCAAGGTCGCGGCGGCGCGCTTCCCATCCCATTTCACGACGAAGACGCTTTCCTCCGGTTTGACGGCCTCGACGCGCGCGGCAAGGACCGGGGCGTCATATTTGTCACGGTGATGCGCGGCGAGGTCCGTGAAAGCGTCGGCGCGCGCGCAGTAAAGCTTGGCGCGGGCGGCGCCCACGGCCTTCTCGGAAGCCAACGCCAAAGTGAGCCGCCGCGCAGCGGCGCGACGCTTCTCGTATTCGGCTTCGCTCAGGCGCGTTTTAGCCGAGGCCTTGTCGAGCGCAGCCTCAGCCGAACGCCCTTGCGCCGGCGCGCCGAGCAAGGCGACCAGCCACGGCGACGCTGCGCCGCTCTCCGCCTGGAACAAGCCGTCGCGGCCGGCCAACAAGGCGCGGCGTTTGGCCGCGGGTTCACAAGGCGGCTCCGGGAAACGCGAGGCCCAGGTGTAGTCGGTGACGGCCAAGGTGCGATAGATCGCGTCGAGGCTTGAGGCGCGGTCTTTGAAGAAGGGTTTGAGCTCGGGCGACATGCGCGGCTCGAGCCGGCCGAGAGATTCTTTGACTTGAGCCTCGTCACGGAACGCCTCGAAGCCCTCCGAGAGCAGCAAGAGGTCGGCCTGAAGCGCGGCAAGGCCCTTGGAGTCCGCTGCTTCGCCCTCGGCCGAAGCGGCTTCCTCATCGGGCGCGAGGACATAAGTGGACAACAGCGTCCACAGCGGGTCGGAAGTCGTTTCGGCGCGCACCGGCAAGGCAATCGCCAAGAGCAATGCGACGGCCGCGCGGAGTCTTCTCACGAACACAGGATAGTCCCCTCCCCCGGCGGCGTCAATGGCGCTGAAGCGGAGACGACCCTGCGAAATGCTACTTTAAAGCGCATGCCGTCCAAGGACAAGGATAAGAAAGACGAACGGAAAATCGTCGCTTCCCACCGCAAAGCCCGCCACTATTACGAGATCCTGGAGGTGGTGGAGGCGGGTCTGGAGCTCAAGGGCCCCGAGGTGAAGTCCCTGCGCAAGGGCCAGGGCAGCCTGGACGGCTGCTTCGCCCGCGCCGACGGCGGCGAGTTGTGGCTGGAGAACTTCTTCATCCCCCCCTACTCCTTCGCGACCAACGCCGAGCCCCTCGACCCCCGCCGCAGGCGCAAGCTCCTGCTCAAGCGCCAGGAGATCGCCAAACTCACCACCAAACTCACCACCAAGGGCCTCACCGCGGTCCCCTTGGAGGCCTACTTCAAGAACGGCTGGTGCAAGATCGCCTTGGCGCTGTGCCGCGGCAAAACCGGCGCCGACATCCGCGACACCCTCAAGAAGAAAGCCATCCGCGACGACGCGGAGAAGAGCTTCAAAGGCGTGTACCGGGGCTGATGACCTCGCCCGAGACCTGCGACGTCCTGGTCGTCGGCGGCGGCATCCTGGGCCTGGCCGCGGCGCGCGAGGCCAAACGCCGCCGCCCGAAGGCCAAGGTCGTCCTGCTCGAGAAGGAGGACGCTCCGGGCCGGCACGCCAGCGGGCGCAACAGCGGGGTGCTGCACGCCGGCTTCTACTACTCCCCCGACGGGCTGAAGGCGCGGCTCTGCCGCGAAGGCAACGCCGCGCTCAGCGCCTGGTGCCTGGAGCGGGGGCTGCCCTACGCCAAACGCGGCAAACTCGTCGTGGCCTCGGGCCCGGAGGACCTTCCCCGCCTGGAGGAGCTGCTGCGCCGCGGCAAGGCCAACGGCGTGCGCCTCGAGAAGCTGGACGCGGCCGCCGCCCGCGAGGCCGAGCCGCGCGCCAAGGTCTTCGAGGCGGCGCTCTGGTCGCCGGACACGGCGGTGGTGGACCCGGGCGCGGTCGTGGCCTCGCTCGCGGCGGACGCGAAGGCCCTGGGCGTCGAGCTGCGCCTGGGCCGGGCGTGGCGCCGCGGAGACTGGGACGCGGGCGCCGTCATCAACGCCGCCGGGCTCCAGGCCGACCGCGTCGCGGCCGGTTACGGCTTCGGCGCGTCCTACGCGTTGGTCCCCTTCCGCGGCTTCTACTTATACTCGGACGAGGCGCCCGGGGCGTTCCGCGCGCTCATCTACCCGGTGCCGGACCCGGCCTTCCCCTTCCTGGGCGTGCACGTGACCGTGGACGTGCACGGCCGCGCGAAGCTCGGCCCCAACGCGCTGCCGGGGTTCTGGCGCGAGCAATACGGCGGGCTGGCCGGCTTCTCCGCCGGCGAGTTGTTCGAGCTGCTGCCCCGTCACGCGCGCATCGCCGCGGGGTCGGCGGCCGTGGGCGCGGAGGAAGCGGCCAAAGCCACGCGCGCCGGCATGGTGAGCCGGGCCGCGCGCCTGGCCTCGGGGCTGACGGTCTCGGCTTTCCGGCGCTGGGGGCCGACGGGGATTCGCGCCCAGCTCGTCGAGCGCGCCTCCGGCGCGCTCGTGCATGACTTCGTCGTCGAGGGCGATGACCGCTCGGTGCACGCGCTCAACGCGGTCTCGCCGGGCTTCACCTGCGCGCTGCCGTTCGCGGCGCTGCTGGCCGACCGCCTGAAGCTCTGAGCCGGGCCAGGTTGCGCGCGGCCGCGGCGTCCGACGGGTCGGCGGCCAAGGCCGTCTCGAAGGCGGCCCGCGCCTCGTCGTAGCGCCCGAGCTGGGCCAGGGCCGCGCCCTCGTTGGAGCGCGCCTTGCGGCAGACCGGGCGCGTCTTGAGCGCCGCCGCGTCCGCGGCCGCGAGCGCCGGCAGGCAGGCCGGGTCGGAGGCCTGGGCGCGGCGGAACAAGTCGAGCGCGTCTTCGGGCCTCCCGGTCCGCGCGGCTTCGTTGCCGAGGTGGAGCAAGGCCAGGCCGGACTCCGGCGAGACCGCGAGCACGCGCGTCCACAGCGCCGTCGGCGAGGCCCAGTGCCTCTGCTGGCGCACGCACAAGACGGCGTAGACGAGCACCAGGCCCGCCGCGAGCGCGCGCCGCCGCGAAAGCCAGCCCCCGGCGACGACCGCCAGCGGCATGGTCGCCAGGTACGAATAACGGTCGGCGACGAGATGGGCGCCGAACTGGAACAGGCCGCACACGGGCAGGAGGAAAACGGCGTAGAGCGCCAGCGCCCGCTGACGGCTCCACGCGGCGAGCGCGACCACGGCGTACGCCGCGAGGAACGCCGGCGCGAAGGGGTCCAGCGGCACGGTCAACGGATAAAACGGGGACAATCCCGTGGGCACGACGGACTTCCAAAGGTAGAACGCGAAGGAGTATGACGACTGGGCGAGCCGCCCGCCCAGGCCGTGGTCGGTCCAGGACCACGACGAGCCGGCCTCGCCCTGCAGGGCGAAACCCGTGACGGCGAGGGCGAACGCGAGCGCGAAGTGCGGGAGTTTGTCCTTCCAACGGCGGTCGAGCAGCGTCAGAGCCAACGGCAAGGTCACGGCCATGCCTTTGGACAAGCCGGCGAGCGCGAAGAAGAGCAAGGACAGGCCTCTCTTCTTGTCGAGATGAGCCGACACGCTCAGGCAGCAGAACAGGCCGCACAACAGGTCGCGCCGTTCGGATATCCACGACACCGATTCGACGCGCAGCGGGTGCACGGCGAACAAGAGGGCGGCGATGAGGGCGCCCTCCTTCAGGAAGCGGCGCGCGACGCCGAAGAACGCCGCGGTCGCCGCCGCGTGCAGCGCGGCGTTGGTCAGGTGGAAGGCGAAGGCGCTCGCCCCCCACAGGCGCAGGTCCAACGCGTAGCTCAGGAAGGGCAGCGGCTGCCAGGCGCCGCCGGGCGCGGTGAGGAAGGCGCCCGACAGCAGCTCGGCGAGGGAGCCGCGCAGGAACGGGTTGTCGAGGACGAGGAGCCCGTCGTCCCAGTCGAGTCACCCGTGCCCGAGGCTCGGGAGGAAGACGAGGAAGGCCGCGGCCGCGCTAGAAGCGCAGGCCCAGGCCGCCCTCCGCGCCGGACTGGCCGTGGGCGTTGAAATAGGAGAGGGTGAGATAGGTGAACTGGTACGGCTTGACCCGGAAGCCGGCGGTGAAGCGGGCCTCCGCGGTCGAATAGACGCGGCCGATGACGGTCGGGTCGAGCGTGGAGGAGCGCGCCACCAGCCGGGTGCGGTCGATGCCCGCGCCCACGAACGGGATGAACACGGCGTTGCCCGAGGAGAGCACCAGGTTGGCGCCGGCGTGGCTGGCGGAGAAGTGCTGGTGGACCACGGAGTGGCCGACCGCGGAGACGAGCAGGTGCGGCGCCCACGGCTTGTCGGAGAGGGAGTAGATGCCCCAACGCACGCCGCCGCCCGCGATGGTCAGGCCCTGCCAGGAGACGCCGCGGATGAAGCCGTCGAGCTTGAAGGGCAGGCCGATCTCGGCCTGGACCCACGGGAGGCCGAAGAGGCGCACGCCGTTGTTGCGCAGGATGTTGTTGCCCTTCGACGGGTAGAACTGGCCGCCGAAACGCGCGCCCACGTCGAAGCCCGAGAAGCCGAGCGGGCGGCCGCCGTGGAAGGTCGCCGCGCCGAGGATGCCGCCGAGGTCGCGCGTGAACGGCTTCATCGAGCCCTGGTCGGCGAACTGCTCGAAGCCGCCGTACTGGTCCGCGCCCGCGGCGGAGCCGGGGACGGCGAGGGCGAGCAAAGCGGCGGCGAGGAGCGTGGCTCTCATGCGCGGCTATTATCCAACATGTCGGCGGCGAACCTCAACCCGTGCAGCGTCAGGTCCGGCGCGTGGACGGCGCCCGGAAGGTCCTTGAGGAACAGCGTCGAGAGGCCGCCGGTCGCCACCACCGTCGCCTTGCCGCCCAGCTCGGCCTTGGTCTTGGCCAGGACCTCCTTGATCATGCCGAGATAGCCGTGGTAGAGGCCCGCCTGGATGCATTCCGTCGTGTCTTTGCCGATGACCGAGCGCGGCTTGGCGACCTTGACCAACGGGAGTTTCGCGGTGTATTCGTTCAACGCCCGGGCGGCGCTGTTGGGTCCGAGGAGGATGGCTCCGCCCACGTAATCGCCGCGCCGGTCCACGCAATCGAAGGTGGTCGCCGTGCCGAAATCGATGCAGATGGCCGGCGTCTTGAACAGGCTCCGAAGGGCCAGGGCGTTGACGACGCGGTCGGCTCCCACGGAGAGCGGCTGCCTCACCTTCAACGCGAGCCCCAACGGGGTGGACGGCGTGACCTTCATCGGCTCCACGCCGAAGGCGCCGCGGATCGCGGACTCCAGCTTGGCGTCCAGCGGAGGCACGACGGACGCGTAGATGGCGGAGGTCGGCAGGCCGTCCACTTTGCGGAAGGGACACTTCAAGGCCCGGGCATACCAGGCGACGGAACGTCGGGGGGCCGTCTCCAGGCGCCATTGGCGCAGGAGACGGCCCCCCTTCATGGCCGCGACGGTCAGGTTGGTGTTGCCAACGTCGACCGCGAGCAGCACGCCGTTACTTGAGCGCCCCGACCAGCTCCTTGACCGCGCCGGCGGACTTCAAGAGGGCCGCGCGCTCCTCCACCGTGAGGTTCAGCTGGATGATCTGCTCCAGGCCGCGCGAGGACAGCTTGCACGGCACGCCGACGAAGAGGCCGTCGATGCCGTATTCGCCCTCGAGCAGGGCCGCGCAGGGCAGGATCTTCCGCTTGTCCTTGAGGATGGCCTCGACCATCTCGGCCGTGGAGGCCGAAGGCGCGTAGTAGGCCGAGCCGGTCTTGAGGAGCTTCACGATCTCGGCCCCGCCGTCGCGCGTGCGCTGGTTGATGGCCTCGATCTTGTCCTTCGGGAGCAGTTCGGTGATGCTGATGCCGTTGACGGTCGAGAAGCGGGGCAGCGGCACCATGGTGTCGCCGTGGCCGCCCATGACCATCGCGTGCACGTTCTCCATCGAGACGTCGAGCGCCTCGGCGATGAACCAGCGCATGCGCGCCGAGTCCAGCACGCCGGCCATGCCCAGCACCCGGTGCTTGGGGAAGCCGGAGGCCTTGAGGGCCACCGAGCACATCGCGTCCAAGGGGTTGGAGACGATGATGAGGATGCAGTTCGGGGAGTGCTTGACCGCGTTCTCCGTGCAGTCCTTCACGATCTTCGCGTTGGTGTTGAGGAGGTCGTCGCGGCTCATGCCCGGCTTGCGCGGGATGCCGGCCGTGATGACGACGATGTCCGAGCCCTTCGTCGGCTCGTAGGTCGTCGTGCCCGTGACCTTGGTGTCGTAGCCGTAGACGGGGCCCGACTCCATGATGTCGAGCGCCTTGCCGGCGGGCATGCCCTCGGTCATGGGGATGTCCACCACCACCACTTCGTTCGCGACTTCCATCTCGGCGAGACGCTGCACGAGCGTCGCCCCGACGTTACCGGCGCCGATCACCGTCACTTTCGTTCGAGCCATTTCTCCTCCGTTCGACTTCCAATATTGATTCTACACGCCTAGAACTTCAAAGCGAGCGCCTTTTCCGCCGTGGCGATCGGGACGGCCATGGACAAGCCCTCGATTCCAAGTCCCACCAACTTCCTCACGTTGATCCCGATCAGTGCCTTATCGTGATCCAACAGCGCTCCTCCGCTCGAGCCGGGATTGATTGCGGCATCGTGGAACAGGAACCTCATGCCGTCGATGTCCTTCCGAGACCCGACGATTCCTCTCGTCACGTTGCCTTCGAGGCCGAGCGGGTTCCCGACCGCGTAAACCTCACCGCCGATCTGGGGCTCTTCCCGAGCGATGGGAATCGGCATGCAGCTCGCGGACTCAACGCGCAGCAGCGCCAGGTCATAGGCGGGATTCGCGCGTATCAGCGTTGCGCGGTGGGTCTTACCCGCTATCTGAACGGGAATCGGCCCAGTCGAATTACTGATGCCGTGGTAGGACGAAAGCGCCTGGCAGTCAGTGCTGATGATTACCGCCGAGCTCTGATTGCCGGAGTCATCCACGCCCACCACGCTTTGGATCGCCTCAGGCACAGTGGCTGCTTTGGACGCCTTGATTCCGCGGATCACGAGTGGCTTCCAACTGACGGGACCGCCCTTCTCCTTCAGCAGACGCGTGAAGTCGTGATTCGATGCGAGCGTGGTGATGGAGACCATGAACGGTCCGGCCAGGGCCATGTCGCCGAACACGTGCTGGGAGATGTGGCCCTTGGTCAGCGTCCATGCCCCCAACTCGCCGTCTACAAGGCTCCTCAGCTTCCATCGGATGGTTAACCGCCTGTTGGAATGCGTCACCACCATGGGCACGCCGGCAAAATTCGCGTCGAGGATCTCGGCGCTGAGGACCAGGTTCGCCGGGATGAAATTCGTCGAAGCGACAAGCTCGTATCCGAGGTCGTTGAACGTAGCCTTCGTCAAGCTCACGAACGATGCGGGGGTCTCGCCGGGAGCCCAGTACCGTCCCCACGGCCCGAACATGCCCGGATGCCCCCAGGCCATCACTTGCTTATCCAAAGCGATCGGAGACTTCACCTCGACCGACAGGAAGACTCGCTCGATACGCTTGGATGGGTCCTTCTTGATCCGCGGCATGACGGAACCGCAGCCGGCCGTAGCCGCCGCGAGAAGCGCCAGCGCCGCTCGCCTCATAGAGGGATGTTCCCGTGCTTCTTGGGCAGGCGCTTGACCGCTTTGCCCTTCAAGAACTTGAACGCCCGGATGACCTTGGGGCGGGTCTTGCGCGCCTCGATGACCTCGTCGATGTAGCCGCGTTTGGCCGCCTGGAAGGGCGAGGCGAAACGCTCGACGTAGTCGGCGACGAGCTCGGCGCGCCGCTTCTCCGGGTCCTTGGCGGCCTTGAGCTCGGCCTTATAAAGGATGTTGACCGCGCCCTGCGGGCCCATGACCGCGATCTCGGCGCAGGGCCAGGCGAAGTTGAGGTCCCCGCGCACGTGTTTGGAGCTCATCACGTCGTAGGCGCCGCCGTAGGCCTTGCGCAGCACCACGGTCACCTTGGGCACCGTGGCGCGGCAGTAGGCGTAGAGGAGCTTGGCCCCGCGGCGGATGATGCCGCCGTGCTCCTGCTCCAGGCCCGGCCAGTAGCCCGGGACATCGACGAGGGTGAGCAGCGGGATGTTGAAGGCGTCGCAGAAGTTGATGAAACGCGCGGCCTTCTCCGAGGCGTCGATGTCGAGCGCGCCGGAGAGCACCTGCGGGTTGTTGGCCACCACGCCCACGGACTCGCCGTCCAGGCGGATGAAGCCGACCACGATGTTGCGCGCGAAGCCGCGGTGGACCTCCATGAACTGGTGGCCGTCGGCGACCTCCCAGATGACGTCGTGGATGTTGTACGCCTTCTTGGCGTCCATCTCGCCGACACGCTCGAGCAGGTCGCTCTCGCGGTCGGGGGCGTCGGAGGGCATGACGGGTTTGGGCTTCTCCCGGTGATTCTGCGGCAGGAAGTCGAGCAGCTCGCGGATCTGGCGGAAGCAGTCGTGCTCCGAGCCCGCGGTGAAGTGGCAGACGCCCGAGAGCCGGGCGTGGGTGTCGGCCCCGCCGAGCGTCTCGAAGTCGCAGGTCTCGCCGGTGGCGGCCTTGACGACCTCCGGGCCGGTGATGAACATCTGCGAGGTCCCGTCCACCATGAACACGAAGTCGGTGAGCGCGGGGGAATAAACAGCCCCCCCCGCGCATGGTCCCAAGATGGCGGAGATCTGGGGAACATGCCCCGACGCCTCCACATTTCTGTAGAAAATCTCGGCGTAGCCGCCGAGAGAGTCCACGCCCTCCTGGATGCGCGCCCCGCCCGAGTCGCACAGCCCGATGACGGGCACGCCCGCGACGATGGCCATGTCCATGACCTTGGCGATCTTCATCGCGTGCGACAGGCCCAGGGACCCGCCCACGACCGTGAAGTCCTGCGCGTACACGCACACGGGCCGGCCGTTGATGCGGCCGAAGCCCGTCACCACGCCGTCGGCGGCCATGTACTTCTTGTCGAGGCCGAAGTCCGTGGCGCGCGTCTCGACGAGGAGGTCCACCTCCTCGAAGGAATCGTCGTCCACCAGCAGGTCGATGCGCTCGCGCGCGGTGAGCTTGCCGGCGGCCTTCTGCGCGGCCTGCCGGTCGGGGCCGCCCCCCGCCTCGGCCTTGCCGCGTTTGTCGCGCAGGGCCTGCACCTTGGGGCCGACGAGGGGGCGGTCCTTCTTGGGGTCTTTATCCACGGGATTCACCGGTGCGGGTGTTGTTGACAACAGTGGCGTTCATTCAGTGAACCTCCACCAATTCGACCAGCACGCCGCCGTGGTCCTTCGGGTGCAGGAAAGCGACCTTGTGGCCCCAGGCGCCGGGGCGGGCGGCCGAGTCGATGGGGCTGCGGCCGGCGGCCTTCTCGGCTTCGAGGACCTTGGCGATGTCGGGCACGGCATAGGCTACATGATGCTGGCCCTCGCCGCGCTTGGCTAAAAATTTGGATACGGTCGAATCCGGACTCGTGCCGGTGAGCAGTTCGATCCAAGGGCCCTCGCCCACGAAGGCCACCTCGACCTTCTGGGACGCGACGACCTCGCGGTGGGCGAGCTTGAAGCCCATGGCCGCGTGGCGCGCGATGGCGGCGTCCAGGTCCTTCACGGCGACGCCGATGTGGTGGAGCTTCATGCCTTGAGGAGCTTCCTTCCCAGGCTCGCCGGGTCGGTCTTGTGGGCGAGCAGGTCTTCGAGCGCCTTGTCGGTGACGCGCTCCAACGCGGACTTGATGACGCGGCGCTGGATCCAGAACTGGAGCTCGGTGGCGTGTTGGCGCTTGAGGCGCTGGGCACCCTCGCCCGAGGCCTTGAGGTGCTTCCAGTGCGCGTCGAGGGCGTCGCCCAGCGCGCCCACGCCGTCGCCGTCCTTGGCCGAGGTCGCGAGCACGGGCGGCTCCCAGGCGCGCACGGCCTGGCCGGCCGAGTGGCCGAGGCCGAGGGCGGCCTTCAGGTCGGCCACGGCGCGGTCCTTGCCGGCCAGGTCGGCCTTGTTGACGACGAAGATGTCGCCGACCTCCATGGCGCCGGCCTTCATGGCCTGGATCTCGTCGCCCATGGACGGCGTGGTGACGTAGAGCACGGTGTCGGCGACCGAGGCAATCTCGACCTCGTCCTGGCCGGTGCCGACGGTCTCGATGAGGACCTTGTCGCAGCCGAGCGTCTCCAGGACGTGGATGGCGCCGAAGATGGCGTAGGTCAGCCCGCCGATCATGCCGCGGGAGGCCAGCGAGCGGATGAACACGCCCGGGTCGGTCGCGTGCTCCATGATGCGCAGGCGGTCGCCCAGGAAGGCCCCCCCCGACAGGGACGACGACGGGTCCACCATCAACACGCCGACCTTGAGCTTGCGGGCGCGGTAATGGCCGATGAGGCGGCCCGTCAGCGTGGACTTGCCCACGCCGGGCGGCCCGGAGACGCCGACCTTGTGCGCGCGGCCGGAGGACTTGAAGAACTCCTTGGCCAGGGCCTCGGAGGTCGCGCTCTCGTCCACGACGATGGACAACGCGCGCGACGCCGCCGCGTGGTCGCCTTTGCGCACGCGGGCGATGAGGGCCTTCGGGGCGGCGTCGGTCTTAGGCGGCAACGGGGAGCTTCTCGTTGAGATAGGAGACGATGGCCGCGATGGGCGTGCCGGGGCCGAACACGCGGTCCACGCCCGCCTTCTTGAGCGGCTTGACGTCCTCGTCGGGGATGATGCCCCCGCCGAAGACGAGGACCTCCTTGAGGCCCTTCTTGCGCAGCTGCTTGACGATCTCGGGGAAGAGGGTCATGTGGGCGCCCGAGAGCAGGGAAAGCCCCACGGCGTCCACGTCCTCCTGCATGGCGGCGGCCGCAATCATCTCGGGGGTCTGGCGGATGCCGGTGTAGATGACCTCGAAGCCGGCGTCGCGCAGGGCGCGCACGATGACCTTGGCGCCGCGGTCGTGGCCGTCGAGGCCGGGCTTGGCGATGAGGACGCGTCGGGGCTTGCTCACAACAGACCTCCCTGGGCTTCGATGACGGCGGCGAAGGCCTCGACGACCTTGGGGTCGTAGGCCTGGCCCGCGCCGGCCTTGGCTTCCTTCAGGGCTTTGGCGCCGAGCTCGGCGTCCTTGAGGCCCGTCTGCCTCAGCTTCTCCATGTCGGAGGCCAGGCGGATGATGCGCGCGCCGAGCGGGATGTCCTCGCCCTTGATGTGGCCGGGGCCGGTCCCGTCGAAGCGCTCCATGTGGTGGCGCACCATGGGCACCGCGCCTTCCACCATCTTGATGCCCTCGAGCATGCGCGCGGAGAAGCTGGGCAGCATGTCGTCGGAGGCGGACATCACGCCCATGTCCGCGAGCATGCGGGGGTTCTTGAAGGCGACGTAGCCGATCTTGTGCAGCACGCCGGCGTAGTAGAGCATCCGGTACTCGTAGTCGTCCACGCCGTAGGCGCGGCCGATGGAGCAGGCCAGCTTGGCGCAGCGCGACGGGTAGTCCTGCATGCCCGGCCGGGAGGTCTCGATGACGCCGGTGAGCAGCTCCATCACGTGCGAGAAGAAGTTCTTCTGCTCGCTCATGATCTTGGTGTTGGTGATGGCCACCGAGGCGAGGCTGGCCAGCGAAGACAACAGGCCGATGTGACCGTCGGTGTAGGGCCCCTGCTTCTTGTTGAGCACCTCGACGACGCCGACGAGGTCGCCGCGGAACACCATGGGCACGCAGAGCAGGGAGCGCGTCTGGAAGCCGGACGCCTTGTCGAACTTGCCCGCGAAACGCGGGTCGGTCTTGGTGTCGTTGACCACCTGGGGCTGGCGGTGCTGGGCGACCCAGCCGGCGATGCCCTGGCCGATGGGCAAGGTCATGGTCTTCAAGGCCTTGGCCTTCTCGCCGGAGGCGATGCGGAAGAACAGGCTCTTCTTGTCGTCGGTGACGAGCATGATGGAGCTCGCCTCCGACTCGGTGAGCTGCTCGGCCGCGGCGCCGATCTTCTGCAGCAGGAAGTCGATGTCGAGCGTGGAGTTCAAGGACCCGGCGATGGAGAAGAGCTCCAGCGCGAGGTCGACGTTCATCTCGGGGGCGCCGTTCGTGTCAGCCATGGCTTACTCCGTGCCTCCCAGGACCTCGCGGCAGGTCGTCAGGCCCATCTTGACCTTCTCGAGGCCGTCCTGCACGATGAGGCGCAGGCCCTCCTTCTGCCCGGCGATGCGCACGTTGTCGGCGGCCACGTCCTTGAGGCACTGCTGGCGCATGGATTCGGTCATGACCAGCAGCTCATGCATGCCCACGCGGCCCTTGAAGCCGATGTTCTTGCACTGATCGCAGCCTCCGCCTTCCGGCGGGCCGTAGATCTTGGTGCCCTTCGGGAGGTCCACCTTGTTCTCCTCGAAGATCTTGATCTCCTCGGGCTTGGGGTCGTGCGGGACCTTGCAGGAGCACAGGCGCCGGGAGAGACGCTGGGCCAGGATGGCCTTCATCGTGGTGGCGACCATGAAGGCGGGCAGGCCCATGTCCACGAGACGCGAGATGGACGAGGACGAGTCGTTGGTGTGGATGGTCGAGAACACCAAGTGACCGGTCATGGCGGCTTCCATGGCGATGTGGGCCGTCTCCTCGTCGCGGATCTCGCCGACCATGATGACGTCGGGGTCGAGACGCAGGAAGGAACGCAGCGCCGTGGCGAAATCGAACTTCTTTCCTTCGCCGAGCTTGAGGTCGGGGTTCACCGGGACCTGGACGATGCCGTCGAGGTTGTACTCGACCGGGTTCTCGGCCGTGAGGATCTTGATGTCCGGCCGGTTGACGTGGTTCAAGGCGGCGTAGAGCGTCGTCGATTTACCGGAGCCGGTAGGACCGCAGACGAGGATGAGGCCGAAGTTCTTCTTGCCGCCGATGCCTTTGAGCAGGCCGAGGAACTTGGCGAGGGTGTCCTCCATGAAGCCCATCTTCATGATGTCCACCTGCACGCTCTTGCGGTCCAAGATACGCATGACGCAGGACTCGCCGTAGACGGTGGGGACCATCTCGACGCGGAACTCGATGGGGTTGCCCTGGACCAGGATCTGGATGCGGCCCGACTGCGGGATGCGCCGCTCCGTGATGTTCATGGAGTTCGTCATGATCTTGATCTTGGCCGAGATGGCCGCGCGGTAGCCCCACGGCACGGAGAACGGCCCGGGCAGGAGCATGCCGTCCACGCGGTAGCGCAGCAGGATCTTGGAGTTCTTGCCGGTGGGGTCCTCGAAGGGCTCGATGTGGATGTCCGAGGCCTTCATGGACAACGCGCCGAGGATGATGGCGTTGACGAACTTCTCGACCTCGGGGGCGGAGGCGTCGACCTCGGTGATGTCGGTCTTCTGCTCCTCCTTCTGGATCTCGAGGCCGCCGGAGTCGGGGACCTCCCCCTCCTTCTTGGCGATGTCGGCCATCATGCGGCCGAGCGCCGCGCCCTCTCCCTTGCCGTAGGTGGTGTCGAGCGCGCCCTGGATGTCCTGCGGCAGCGCGAGGTAGGGCTGGATCTCCAGCCCCGTGCGCAGCTGGATGTCCTCGGAGGCGAAGAAGTCGCGCGGGTCGGCCATCGCGACGAAGAGGACGTTCTCCTCCTTGGCGAAAGGGATGGCCACGTGACGGCGCGCGACGGCCTCCGGGATGATCTTGGCGGTCTCCGCGTCGACGTCCATCTGCAGGAGGTCCACGGCCTTCACCTGCCACTCCTCGGACAGCGTCTTGAGCAGCTGCGCCTTGCCCACGAACGCGAGCTCGAGCACCACGAGCTGGAAGGGTTTGCCGCTCTTGGCGACCTCGGCGGTGACGGCTTTGAGCTGCTCCTCGTTGAGGAGCTTGCGCTCGGCCACGATCTCCTGCACCGTCTTGCGGCGCTGCAGACCTTTAACGGCCATGGTGCTCTCCAAAGACGCCCCGTAGAGTGCCGAATATCTCGCCCAAAGTGGCGCGGGACTCGACGGCGGCGAGGATGAGCGGGAAGAGGTTCTCCCGCGTTGCGGCGGCTTGCCCCAGGGTCTTGAGGGCGGACGCGACGGCCGCGCCGTCGCGTTTCTTCTTGAAAGCCTTCAGGCGCTTGACCTGCTCCGCCTCGAGCTTGGGCGAGACCTTGAGGCGCTCGGCTCCGGCGGGCGCCGCGCCCTCGTCGGCGTGCGTGTTGACGCCGACGATCTTGCGGCGGCCGGACTCGACTTCCTGCTGCCACTGGAAGGCGCGCTCGGCGATCTCGCGCTGCGGGACCTCGTCCTCGATGAGGCGCAGCATCCCCCCCGCCTCGCGGATGGCGGCGAGCTTCTCGGCCGCCCGCTTCTCCAGCTCGTCGGTCAGGGCCTCGATCGCCCAGGCCCCGGCCACGGGGTCCACGGTGGCGGTCACGCCGGTCTCGTGCGCCAGGATCTGCTGCGTGCGCAGCGCGACCTGCGCCGACTCCTCCGAGGGCAGGGAGAGCGCCTCGTCGTAGGAGTTCGTGTGCAGGGACTGCGCGCCGCCCAGCACCGCGGCCAGGGCCTGCCAGGCCACGCGCATCACATTGTTGTGCGGCTGTTGGCTGGTCAAGGTCGAGCCGCAGGTCTGCACGTGGAAGCGCAGGGACTGCGTCTTGGGGTCCTCGGCGCCGTAGTCGTCGCGCATGACCCGCGCCCACAGGCGGCGCGCGGCGCGGAACTTGGCGATCTCCTCGAGGAAGTGGTTGTGGCAGCCGAAGAAGAAGGCGAGCTTGGGGCCCTGGGCGTCGATGCCCACGCCGCGCTCGAGCAGGGCCTTGATGTACACCTCCGCGTTGGCGAAGGTGAAAGCGATCTCCTGCACGGCGTCGGAGCCGGCCTCGCGGATGTGGTAGCCGGAGATCGAGATGGGGTGCCACTGCGGCATGTTCGCGAAGGACCACTCCATCGCGTCGGCGGCCAGCCGCAGGCTGGGCGCCGCCGGGAAGACCTGCGTGCCGCGGGCGATGAACTCCTTGAGGATGTCGTTCTGGAGCGTGCCCTTGAGCTTGGCGGGGACGATGCCGCGTTTCTTGGCCACCGCGACGTAGAAAGCCAGCAGGACCGCGGCGGTGGAGTTGATGGTCAACGAGGTGGACACCTGGTCGAGCGGGATGGAGTCGAACAGCGCCTCCATGTCCTCGATGGTGCCGACGTGCACGCCCACGCGGCCGACCTCGCCCTTCGCGCGGGCGTCGTCGGCGTCGTAGCCCATCTGCGTGGGCAGGTCGAAGGCGGTGGACAGGCCGGTCTGTCCCTGCTCGAGCAGGAAGCGGAAACGCGCGTTGGTCTCCTTGGCCGTGCCGAAACCCGCGTATTGGCGCATGGTCCACAGGCGGCCGCGGTACATCGTCTTCTGGATGCCGCGCGCGAACGGGTATTCGCCGGCCGCGCCCAGGCGCGGGGCCGGGACCGTGTCGGGGCCGTAATAACGCTGGACCTCGATGCCGGAGGTGGTCTTGAAGTCGTTCTCGACGGGCGGAGTCGCGCTCATGCGGTCCTCATCTCCAGGCGGTCGCCCACGGCGACCGCGCCTTGCAGGGCGCCGCCCTGCAGCTCCAGCACGCTGTGCGCCTCGCTCACCCACGGGGAGACGCGCCACGGCCGCATGTCCTCCATGACCTTCACGACGGTCAGCGTCGCGTCGAGGAACAGCGCGTCGATGGCGAAGCGCATGAAGAAGGTGTGGATGGACTGGCCGGGGACGAGCCACAGCGCCTCTCCGGCCGGCAGCCCGGCGCGGCCGAGCAGGCCCACGCCGCGCGACACGAAGCCGTCGGCCGTCTCCACGCGGGAGGCGACGACGCGGCCGCGGGTGAGGTTGTAGGCGGTCATCTGAGCACCGAGACGCGGCCGGTCTTCTTGCCGCGCGAGGTCGAGACCACGAAGAGGTAGGTGCCCGAGGCGACGAAGCGCCCGTTCTCGTTCTTGGTGTTCCACACGAGGCTGTTGAGCTCGCGCACGAAAGACCCGTCCATGCCGTAGATCTTGATGGTCACGTCGGAGGCGCCCTGCAAAGACGGCGGGAAGGCGAAGCTCACGCTCTGGTGCCGGTCCGCGCGGAACGGGTTGGGGAAGGCCACGACCTTCTCCTCGCCCTGGAAATCGGCGAGCTGGCCGGTCACGGCCAGGCGCATGGCGGCGAAGGCGTTGAGGCGGCCCGCGCCCGAGGCGTTGCCCTGCGTCTTGAAGCCGGCCGGCGCCGCCAGCGCCCCGAAACCGACGGGGTCGGCGGAGTTGCGCAAAGTGGCCAGGACCTGGGCGGGCGTGAAGGTCGGCTTGGCCGCGAGTACGAGGGCCGCCGCGCCGGCGGCGTGCGGGGCGGCGAAGGAGGTCCCGGTGGCGCTCCCGGTCGTGCCTGCTCCCGTGTCGGTGGTGACGATGGAGACGCCCGGAGCGACCAGGCCGCCGGAGGCCAGCTCGGGCCCGCGCGAGGAGAACGCCGCGAGGTCGCCGGAGGCGTTGACCGCGCCCACGGGGATGACGCCCGAGCAGTTGGCCGGAGACTGCACCGCGCCGCCGTCGTTGCCCGACGCCGCGACCAACACGACGCCCGCGGTGACGGCGTTGGTGACGGCCGTCTGCAGCGCCCCGGAGCAGGCCGCGGCCCCGCCGATGCTCATGTTGAGCACGATGCGCCCGTAGGTGGCGTCGTTGTTGTTGACGCGGGCGTAGTTGATGGCGTCGGCGATGGCGGTGCTGTCGGTGGCGCAGGCCGCGTTGCTGCAGTCGGCGAGGCAGTCGGCGTCGCGGAATATCTTCAGCGAGACCAGGCGGGCGCCGAAGGCCACGCCGGCCACGGCCGTGGCGTTGTCGCCGGTGGCCGCCGCGATGCCGGCCACCCGCGTGCCGTGATGGCACGCGGTCGTGGCGCCGCCGTTGACGCAGGCGGTGTTGTCCGCGCCGCTGTCCTTGTTGGCCCCGGGGTCGCAGAACTGGTTGTTGCCCACCAGGCGGCCGGTGAGGTCGGGATGCGTCGTCTCGATGCCCGAGTCCACGACCGCGACGGTGACGCGCGAGGAGGAGCCGACCTCGTAGTCCCACGCCTGCTGCGCCTGGATCTGGGTGAGGCCGTACTGGGAGCTCGCCAGCGGGTCGTTGACGGCGCGCACGGCCCGGAAGGCGTGGTTGGGCTCGGCGGCGAGCACGCCCGGCAGCGCGGCGAGGGCCTGCAGTCCCTGCGCCACGCTCATCCCGTCGGGCAGGCTGACGTGGCTCCAGCCCGTGCCGTCGAGGTCGCGGTGGTAGAGCCCGCCCATGCCGGCGAGCAGGGCCTGCTTCTGACCCGTCGCCGTGGCCGTGGCGAAACGCACGAGCGCCTCGCCGCGCACCACCTCGACGGTCTTCGGGGCCCCGATGCCCTGCCCCGAGGCGACGCCCTGCGGGACCGTCAACACCTCGACCTCGAGCGCGGCCGCGGGCGCGGCCAGCAGAAGGGCGAGCAGGGCGCTAAGCCGCGACAAGCCCGTTCTCCTTCTTGATGACGCCCACGACCTCGTAGATGTCGTTGAGCTCGAACTCAGCGCCGGACTCCTTGGTGTCGAAGGTGTCGCCGTATTTGGCCCAGGCGGCGCGGATGCCCGCGGCTTTGGCGCCTTTGACGTCGCGGTCGGGCCAGTCGCCCACCATCAAAGTCTCCTCAGGCTTGGTGCCCAGGACCTCGAGGGCCTTCCTGAAGGGTTTGGGGTCGGGCTTCTTGACGCCGAAGTCCTCGGAGGTCACGACCGAGTCGAAGTAGTGGTGCAGGCCGAGACTGACGATGCGCAGCCAGACCTCCATCTTCGGCGCGTCGGAGAGCACGGTGAGCTTGATGCCCATCTTCATGAGCTCCATCAAGGTCTGGTTGACGCGCGGGTACAGCGTCATGGTCCCGTTCTTGGAGCGGCGGTAGGCCAGGATGCCCGAGGCCAGGATCTTGTAGTCGATGGCGCCGAGTTTGGCCTTGAGGATCTTGTCGAAGATCTTCTGGTCCTCGATGCCCTCCTTCCAGTAGTGGTCGAAGAACTCCTTGACCAGGGCGTCCTTGGTCCCCGGCAGGCCGGCGTCCATCATGCCCTCGACGGCGGCGTCCACCGCCGTCCGCTTCATCTTCATGAAGTCGGTCAGCGTGTTGTCGATGTCGAAGATGACGCCTTTGATCACTATTCGTCCTTGACGCGCTCCACGTAGGAGGAGGTGCGGGTGTCCACGCGGATGCGGTCGCCCTCCTTGACGAACAGGGGCACGGAGATCTCCAGGCCCGTGTTGAGGGTGGCGCGTTTGTTCATGTTGGAGACGGAGTCGCCTTTGACGCCGGGCTCGGAGAAGGTGACGGTGAGCACCACGTTGGCGGGCAGCTCGATGGAGGTGAGCTTCTCGTCGATGTAGACGCCCAGGACCTCCATGTTCTCGTGCAGGAACTTGGACTCCTCGCCGAGCTTGTCCTTGGGGAAGCGGATCTCCTCGTAGGTCTGCTGGTCGATGAACACGCCCATGGAGCCTTCGTCGTAGGAGTACATCAGCTCGCGTTTGGTCACGGGCACGTCGCGGAACTTGGTCCCGGAGGCGTAGGACTTCTCGACGACGTTGCCGGTGGCGAGATTGCGCAAAGTCATGCGGTAGACCGCCGCGGACTGGGACTTGCGATGATGCTGGTAGGCGATGACCTGGTAGATGATGCCGTCCTCGTCCTCGAAGACGGTGTTGTTCTTGACGTCCGCGGTGCTGATCATGGGTGAGGCGCCCTCCTTAAATAGTGCGGCGAAATCCAGGGCGATAGTATCAAAATCCGGAGTTTCCGTGCTACAATGGAATCGTTCCCCCTATGAGCTCCCACGAGCGCCTCGCCGAGCTGCGCGACCGCCTGGACGCCAAGACCCGCCTCCTCCAGGACGTCGCCCACGAGCTGAAGAACCCCCTGTCCGTCATCCACGGCTACGCCTCCTTCCTTTTGAAGGAGGAGGTGTCCGGAGACGAGCTCAAGAAGGCGCTGCGCGCCGTGTTGGCCAACGCCGAACGCGTCGTGGGCATGGTGGAGCAGCTCCAGGACGCCGTGCGCATCGAGGGCGGCAACGCCAAACTCGACACCCACGCGGTCGAGGGCACGGCCATCCTGCAGGCCGCCATCGAATCCGCCGAGCTCGAGGCCGTGCGCCGCGGCGTGCGCCTGCACTGGCGCAGCCCGGTGGGCGACTCCCTGCACATCGTCGCGGACCCCAAGCGCCTGCTCCAGGTCTTCGCCAACCTCATCGGCAACGCGCTGAAGTTCACCCCCGACGGCGGCACGGTCACCGTCGAGGCCCACCGCGACGGCGCCTTCGTGCGCTTCGCCGTCATCGACACCGGCCCCGGCATCCCGCCGGAGGAACTGCCCCACCTTTTCGAGCGCTTCTACCAGACGCGCGAGAACCCGCAGAAGTCCAAAGGCCTCGGGTTGGGCCTGGCCATCTGCAAAGGGCTCGTGGAGGCCCACGGCGGCAGCATCTGGGTCGAGAGCCTGCCGGGCGTCGGGGCCGCGTTCAATTTCACCGTCCCGTCGGCCTTGACGACCGCTCCCGCCGAACGCTAGAATCCGGCGTCGGGCCAAAAGGCCCGCACGGAGGTAGGTCCATGGTCCTAGCGCTCGTCCTCGCCGCCGCCGCGTCCGCCGCGCCCGCCGCGCCGTCCTTCGACGCCGCCCTGCTCGACGTCCGCCGCGCCGTCCACCTGACCCGCGCCGCCGCCGCCGCGGACAAAGACGCGGCGCTCGCCTCCCGCCTCGACCGCGCCGCCTGGGACGTGCAGCGGCACGAGCGCGACGCCTCCTCGCTGCGCCGCGAGCTGTCCATGCTCAAGTCGCGGCTGTCCCGCTACGGCGCGCCCCGGCGCGGCCAGCCCGACTCCGACCCGGGCCTGCGCTGGGAGGTCCAGCGCACGGGCCGCGACCTCCAGGACCACGCGCGCGCCCTGCAGTGGACCTTGCACGAGGTCCGCGCCATCCGCCAGGCCATCACCGACAAGGCGCCCGAACTCGTCGCGCCCGCCGGCCGCCTCGAGTCGCAGATGCGCTGGCTCGTCAGCGAGGAGCGCTGGGTCGAGAACGAGGGCCGCTGGTTCGGCTTCGACCTGCGCCGCGCGGGCTTCCATTTCGAGGCCTTCGACTACGAACGCGCCTTCCGCGACGCGGCCGACCGCGTGCGCGAGCTCGAGGACGAGACCCGGCAGATCCTCGCGAAAGTCCGCTGACCCGCGCGCCGTCCGCGCGAGCGCCCCGGCCCGAAAAGGCCGGGGCGCCTTTTTTGCGGGGCGCCATCGGCTGGGGTTCGCGGCCCTCCGAGAGTGATATATCTAAGTGTATTACTTGCGGAGAGGCGCGACGGGTCGGCTCGGGAGCCGCTCGGCCAAACCGGGCTCGAGTCGAAGCGCTTCCCGGAGGTGGCGCAGGCCTTCGTCCTTGCGGCCGGTGGCGCGCAGGAGGAAGGCGAGGTTGAAGTGGGCGGGCGCGTGCGAGGGGCGCAGGGCCAGCGCCTCTCGGTAGAGGCTCTCGGCCGCCTTGTAGTCCCCCTCCTTCGAGCGGATGGCGCCCAGGTTGACGCGCGCCTCGACGTCGCGCGGCTCGAGCTTGATGGCCCACAGGTACTGCTCGGCGGCGTTGACGCGGTCGCCGGCCGCGTCGAAGGCGAGCGCCAGGTTCGAGCGCGGCAGGTACGCCTGCGGCGCGAGCGCGACGGCGCGCGTCCACAACGAGACGTCGTCGCGCCAGAACGCGGCCTGCCGCAGCGTCAAGACGGACAGGACCGAGGCCAGCAGCGCGACGCGGACGGGCGTGCCGAAGCGCCCGACGAACAACGCGAAGGGCAGGCACGCCAGGTAGGAGTAGCGGTCCGCGTACGCCTGGGCGCCCGCCTGGAACACGCCCGACACCGGCGCGAGGATGAGGGCGTACGCGACGGCGTGCCCGCGCAGGAACCAGAGCGCCGGCAGGAGCAGGACCAGCGGCGACAAGGAGTGGGTGAGCGGATAATACGGGGACAAGCCGTGGGGCAGGAAGGTCTTGACGGGGTAGAAAGCGAGACTGTTGAGCACGGCGACGGCCCTCTGCCCCGCCGTCAACTCCATGGCGCGCAGCTCTCCGCCGAACCCGGACAGGTTCGCCAGGCCGGCGCCCAGCGCCAGCGCGAAATACGGCCACGCCCTCCGGCGGTCCTTCTCGAGGAACAGGAACACCCACGCCATGCCGACGGCCGTGCCTTTGGACAGCAGCGCGGCGGCGAACAGGCCCAACGACGCGCCGCGCCGCTCCTTCAGGAAGGCGAGCAGCGAGGCCGCGGCGAAAGCGCCCGAGAGGACGTCGCGCCGCTCGGTGAGCCAGACCACGGACTCCACGCGCAGCGGGTGCAGCGCGAAGAACACGCCGGCGAAGGCCGCGCCCCACGCGAAACCCTTCGCCTTGGGCAGGAGCAGGCGCGCGCACTCGGTGAAGAGGCCCGCGGCGACGGCGTGCAGGAGGATGTTGGTGCGGCGGAAGGCATGCGGGTCCAGGCCCCACGCCGCGTGGTCGAGGGCCCACGAGAGCCACGACAAGGGCTGCCACGGCCCGTGATGGTGCGTGGTCAACATCCACCGCAGGTGCGCGGGGCTCAAGCCGCGCCAGGCGTCGTGGGCGACGAGGTTGACCTTGTCATCCCAGCCCAGGAAGCCGCCGGAAGGCGCGAGCAGGAACACCGCCGCGGTCAGGACGGCGACCGCGAGCCCGGTCATGCGAGCTCGCGGCCCAAGGCGAGCCAGGCCTCGAACGGGATGCTCTCGGGGCGGGCGTCGCGGCGCAGGCCGAGTCGCTCGAGACGGTCCTCGACGGAGGTCTTGTCCACGCCGAGGACGCCGGCGATGGTCTTGGCCGCGGTTTTGCGGCGCTGCGCGAAGGCGGCCTTGACGGGGCGCCAGAACGCGCGCTCCTCCTCGGGCTTCAGGCGGGGAGCGGGCAGACGCCTCACGCGCACGACGGCCGACCAGACCTTCGGCGGCGGCGCGAAGGCCGACGGCGGCAGCTCGAGCAGGAGCTCGGCCTCCGCGCGCAGGAGCACGGACAGGCGCAGCAGGCCGTAGTCCGGTCCGCCGACCGGAGCGCACACGCGCTCGGCGACTTCTTTCTGGAACATCAGGACGGCCTCGTCCCAACCGTCCCACGACAGGAGCTTCTGCAGGATGGGCGTGGCCACCGCGTAGGGCAGGTTGCCCACGACGCGCCAACCGCCGCCCAGCGCGGCGAGGTCCACCGCCAGGAAGTCCTCGTTGATGACCGTCAGCTTGGGCGAGAGGCGCTCGGCGAGGCGGTCATCCTTCTCGACGGCGGTGACCGACGCCCCGGCGGCCAGCAGCGGCAAGGTCAGAGCGCCTCGGCCGGGCCCGATCTCGAGCACCTTGCCCGCGCCGCACGCGGAGACGATGGCCGCGATGGCGGCCTCGTCGCGCAGGAAGTGCTGGCCGAGCTTCGCGCCCACTACAGGCCCGCGCGCAGGCGGCGCAGGAGCTCCTCGCCCGTCTTCCAGACGTCGCCGGCGCCCAGCGTGAGCACCACGTCCCCGGCCTTGAGCTCGCGCGCCGCGTCGAGCGGGCGGCCGAACGGCAACGCCTTCACCCCGGCCTTGCGGATGCCGTCGATGATGAGCTGGGAGGTGACCCCCTTCATCGGCTTCTCGCCGGCCGCGTAGATGTCCTGCACGAACACGAGGTCGGCCTCCTTGAACGCCGGGCCGAAGTCCTTGGCGAGCAGCTTGGTGCGCGAGTAGCGGTGCGGCTGGAAGATGACGACGGTGCGTTTGGCCTTCCAGAGGTTGGCGACGGCCGCCAGCGTGGTGCGGACCTCGGTGGGGTGATGGCCGTAGTCGTCCACGAACTCCACGCCGGCCGCCGAGCCGAGGCGGTCCATGCGGCGGCCCACGCCGCGGAACTCCGCCAGCCCGCGCGCCGCGCGGCGCAGGTCCAGGCCCAGGAAGTGCGACACGGCCAGCGCCGCGAGCGCGTTGGACACGTTGTGTTTGCCCGCCACCGACAAGCGCAGGGTCATCACGCGCCGCCCCTTGTGGAGGACCTCGCAGACGGAGCCTTCGCGCGTCATGCGCAGGTTGGACGCGCGCCAGTCGGCCTGCGGCGAGAAGCCGAAGGTCACGACCGGCCGCGTCACGCGGTGGCGCACCGACATCAGGTTGGCGTCGTCGGCGCAGAGCACCGCCGCGCCGTAGAAGGGCAGCCGCTGCAGGTGCGCGACGAAGGCGTCCTTGAGCGCGTCCATCGTCTTGTAGTGGTCCATGTGGTCGTCGTCGACGTTGGTGACCACGGCGACCAGCGGCGTGAGGTAGAGGAACGAGCCGTCGCTCTCGTCGGCCTCGGCCACGAGGTACTCGCCCACGCCGAGTTTGGCGTTGGAATGGATGTTCTTGAGCTGGCCGCCGATGATCATGGTCGGGCCCGCGCCCGCTTCCTTGAGCGCCATCGAGACGAGGGAAGTGGTCGTGGTCTTCCCGTGCGAGCCCGCGACCGTGACCGTCTTCTTCATGCGGCCGAGCTCGGCGAGCATCTGCGCGCGCAGGACCACGGGGATCCGCCGCCGTCGGGCGAAGGCGACCTCGGGGTTCTCCTCGGAGACGGCGGAGGAGACGACCACCACCTGCGCGCCCTTGGCGTGGGCCGCGGCGTGCCCCTCGAAGACTCGGACCCCGGCGGCCTGGAGGCGGCGCGTGGTCTCGGTGGACTTGGCGTCGGAGCCGCTGACCTCGTAGCCGAGGTTGTTGAGCACCTCGGCGATGCCGCTCATGCCCACGCCGCCGATGCCGACGAAGTGGATGCGTCGCACGAAGGACTTCATGAGGCCGTCGTCTTTGCGCATTCGATTCATCCTTTCACGGCGGGAGTGAGCAGCCACTTCAGGCCCTGGGTGGCGGCCTTGTTCTTGGGGTCGAGGAGCAGGACCTTGCGCAGCGCGGAGGCCGCGGCGGCCTCGTCGCCCGCCATCACCGCGGCCACGCCGCGGCCCAGCCAGCCCGGCACGCTCGACGCGTCGAGCTCGGTGGCGCGCAGGAACGCGCCCATCGCCTTCTGCGACTCGCCGACGGCCGCGTACGCCAGCCCCGTCGCGGCCCACCAGTCGGCGTCGTCGGGATGCCCCGGGGCCTCGCCGGGCTCGGGCAGGACCTCGGCGGCCAACGCCATCCAGCCGGTGCCCATCACCCACAGCCCCATGTCGTTGCCCACGTCGCGGGGTTGGAAGCTCACCTTCGACGGCGCGTCGGAGGGCGTCCGGCCCGCGTCCACGGGGCGCGTGAGGGTCAGGTTCATGCCCAGCCGCGCGTCGGCGTCCGGCGGCGCGTCGGCCATGACCTTGCGCAGGTCGTCCATGATGCGGCGCACCTCGGCCTCGCGCTCGGCGGCGCCGGAAGGGCGCAGAGGGAAGTCGCGGCGCACGGCCTTGGGCGCGCCGGCCCCGTCGGCGCCGCCTCCCTGCGCGCGGGCGAGCGCCTTCTTGAGGCTCGACGACTCCGCCCCGGGGCCGCTCTTGACCAGCTTGGGCTTGGGGATGAACACCGCGTCGAGGTGCATCACCGCGCCCTGGTCGAGCGGCACGCGCCGCAGGTTGCGCTCGAACACCGACAACGGGTCCTGCGGCTCCGGTTCGGCCGGGGCGGGAGACTTCGACGGCTCGGGGGAGCCGGGAGCGGCCTTCTTGCCGCCGGAATACGCGACGGAGAGCTGCAGGCCCGGGCCGCCGGCTTCGGGCGTGAGGTGGAAGGCTTCGGCCATGACCGAACGCGCCCGCTTGCGGTCGCCGGCCTCGATGAGCAGCCGCGCCCAGCGCAGACGCGCCACCGAGTCCCCGGGCTTGAGCCCGACGGCGCGTTTGAGCGCGGACATGGCGGCCTTGCGGTCCTTGAGGCGCTCGTGCGCGCAGCCCAGCTCGAGCAAGGCGTCCTCGTAGCTGGGCTCCAGCTTGACGGCCTCGGCGAACTGCTCGACCGCCTCGGCGTCGCGGCCGAGCTTGCGGTACAGGCCGCCGAGCTGGAAGCGGTACAAGGGGTTCTTGCCGTCGAGCTCGACGGCCTGGCGGAACAGGACGAGCGCCGCGGGGTAGTCCCCCTCGGTCTCGCGGATGGAGCCGAGGTTCATCTGCGCGTCGGCCCGCGTCGGGTCGAGCTTGGCCGCCTTGGCGAAGGAGGCGGCCGCCGCCGGCCCGTCGTTCTTGAAGGCCTGGGAGATGCCCAGCAGGAGGTGGGTCTGCGCGTTCTCGGGGTCGAGCGCGAGGCTGGTGCGGTAGGAGGAGATGGACTCGTCCACCAGGCCGTTCCAGTACTGGGCCACGCCGAGCAGCGCGTGCGCCACCGGGTCCTTGGGGCTGACGGCCACGGCGCGTTTCATCTCGGCGAGCGCGAGGTCGTATTTCTTCTCCTCGAGAAGGCGATGGCCCTGGCGCAGGTCGCGGCGCGCCTGGGCCTTCATGATCTGGTCCCAGACCGTCTCGCTCCCCGGTTCGGTTTTCTCGGCGCGGCACGGCCGCGCCGAGAAAACCGATTGCCAAGAAAGGCAAACCAATAGAGCCGCCATGGACCGCTTGATGAGCGGCAGGATGGCGCGCAACGCGTGCCCGCGGTGCGAAAGCGCGTTTTTCTCGTCGGCGTCGAGCTCCGCCAGCGTCCGGCCGTCGGGCAGGACGAACACGGGGTCGTAGCCGAAGCCGTTGGTCCCGCGCGGCGCCTCGGCGACCGCGCCCTCCAGTCGCCCTTCGACGGTGCGCGTAGTCCCGTCCGGCGAGCTCAAGGCCATCACGGTGCGGAAACGCGCCGCGCGGGCGGTCCGGCCCGCCATCTCGGCCAGGAGCTTGCGGCAGTTGTCCTCGTAGGAGCAGCCGGGGCCGGCCCAGCGCGCGGAGACGACGCCCGGCGCGCCGCCGAGCGCGTCCACCTCGAGGCCGGTGTCGTCGGCCAACGCCCACGCGCGCGCGTAGGCGGCGAGCTCGCGCGCCTTCTTGACGGCGTTGCCTTCCAAAGTGGGCTGGTCCTCGTCCACCTCGGGAGCGCCGGGCACGGCGTCGGCGGGCACCGCCTGCACGCCCGTCCCGGCCAAGAGGCGGGCGATCTCCGAGACCTTGTGCGCGTTGCGCGTCGCGAGGACCAGTTTCATGCGTCGAGGGGCGAAATGTTATCATTTTCCCGTGAGAGCCCTCCGCGCCGCCGCGCTCCTCCTCGTCGTCGGCTCCGCCGCCTGCCGCGGCGCCGTGCAGCCCGTGGACACCTCCGACCCGGGCATCAAGGCGCGCATCGAGGAGACCCTGCGCGGGCGCAAGGACCTGGACCTGCGTTTCGTGGTGCTCGACGTCGTGGACGGCGCGGTGACCGTGTCCGGCATGATGCCGAACATGCGTCAGATCCGCGAGGTGGACCGCATCGTCAAGCGCACCAAGGGCGTCGAAGCCGCCCTCATCAACCTCGTCGTCAACGAGTGAGCCCGCTCCACGCCCCGCTGCTCCGGTGGTACCGCCGCGCCCGCCGGGACCTGCCCTGGCGCCGCGACCCCACCCCCTACCGCGTCTGGGTGTCGGAGGTGATGCTCCAACAGACCACGGTGGCGACCGTCATCCCGTACTACGAGCGGTTCCTGCGCGCCTTCCCGACCGTGAAGGCCCTGGCGGCCGCGCCGGAGGAGGCGGTGCTCAAGCAGTGGGCCGGCCTGGGCTATTATTCGCGGGCGCGCAACCTCCATCGGGCCGCCCGGGAGATGGGCGCCGCGTTCCCGTCCGACTATGACGGCATCCTCGCCTTGCCGGGAGTCGGGCGCTACACCGCGGGCGCCATCGGCTCCATCGCCTTCGGCAAGCCCTGGCCTCTGGTGGACGGAAACGTCGCGCGCGTGTTCGCGCGCCTGTTCGGCCTGAAGGGGCGCGCCAAGGACCCGGCGTTCCTGAAGTCGCTGTGGCCGCGCGCCGAGGCGCTCGTGCACAAGACCGCGCCCGGCGACTGGAACCAGGCCTTGATGGAGCTCGGCGCGACCGTGTGCACGCCCGACTCTCCGTCGTGCGGCGCGTGCCCTCTCTCCTCGTTCTGCGTCGCGTTCAAGAAGGGACTGCAGGACAAGCTCCCGCTCCCGGAGGAAGCGCGCGCTCCCGTGCCCGTGCGATGGGACTGCCTCTGGATCGAGGAGTGCGGACGCGTGTTGTTATGGAAGCGCGGGCCCGAGGAGCGGCTGCTCAAGGACCTGTGGGGCCTGCCGGAGGCGGGACGCGTCGAGGCGAGGACCGGTCGCCGCCTCGCCGCGACGACGCACTCCATCACGCGTTATTCCCTGACGGTGGAACTCCATGAAGCCACGCGCATCGGAAGGACGCCGGAGCGCGCGCGGTGGGTCGCCAAGACCCGGCTGAAGGATTTCCTGGTATCGTCGCTGTGGCTGAAGCTGCTGAAGGGCCGGCCTAAGGCCTGAGCGCCTAGCCGCCGCGCGCGGCGACGGACGCCGCCGGCCGCAGGTCCGCGTAGGGCACCCGCTCCAGCTTGCCGTCCACCAGGACGGCCGCGCGCCTCGCGTCGAACTCTCCGATGTAGACGCCCGCGCGCCGCCCGCGGACCGTGACGGGCCGGTCCACCGGGTAGCGGCCGCCGCGCCGGCGAGCGAGGCGTCCGCGCGGGAGAGGGACGACCGCGCCGGGCTCGCCGAGGTGCACGAGCAGGCGGCCGAGGCGGTCGGCTCCGCGCACGACCCAGCCGACTCGCGCCTCGCCCTTGTAGCTGAACGCGACCATGTCGTCGGGGCCCAGGCCGACGAGCAGGCGCACGGAGCCGCTCGTGTCGCGAGAGACGAGTCGCAGGGGCACGCGCGTGACCGCGCCGTCGACGGCCACCGCGAGATGGGAGTCCTGATAGAAGCCGAGCACCGCGCCGCGCTTGCCACCGACGACCACGCGTTCGCCGGAGGTGTAGCCGTAGGCGGAGCCCTTGAGCCAGCCGAGGCCCTGCGCGTTCGTGCGCACGGTGGTGCGGTCGGCGCCCTGGAGCAGGACGCTGCCGTCGGGGAAGAAGCCGAGCACGCGCAGGATGTCGCCGTCGCCGCCCCACAGCACCTGCTGGCCCGGCGAGAAGCCGTAGGCCTCGGGAGCGGCGACGGCCACCTCCTCCAGCGGCTTGACGAACAAACGCCCCCGGACGCGCACGCTCACGCGCCGGGCGCGCCGGTCCACCGAGCGGATGACCCCCGCGGCCGCCACGCCGGCCACGTAGGCGCGGCGCCCTTTGACGTAGCGGTCCGACCAGCCCGACGCGGACGCGACCAAGGCGCCCGTGCCGGCGACCGACTCTCGCGGGTCGCTGATGAGGGCGCGCTCGGACGCCGTCATCGACACTTCCTCCACGCCTCGAGGGCCGGCGTCGTCCACCTCCAGGCCCAGCGCGCGCCGCGAGGCCCGCAAGCGGGCCGTCGCCTCGGCGCCGAGGTTGGAGGCGGCGATGCTCTGTCCGATCTCGGGCGCGCCGATGCGCAGCCATTCCAGCGTCGCCTCGCGGACCCAGCGGCCGTAGCGGGCCAGGCCGAACTCCGGCTGCGCCGCCCGGCCGCGTTTGTAGTCCTCGATGAGCGCGAGCACCGCCTGCATGTGCGGCACGAGGGCCGTCATGACGCCGCCGCTGGTGAGGAAGTGCGCCCCGCCGACCTGGTCCCCGCCCAGCGCCAGGTTGGTCCCGGCCACGGCCTCGTCGGCGACGTTCTGCTGGAGCGTGAACATGTTCGGCGCCCAGTCGAAGAGCGCCGGGCCGCCCTCGCGCGCCGCCGCCGCCCGCAGCTCGTCCTCCGGCATCTCCAGCACGAGCGCCGCTTGGCTGAGGTAGAAGCTGCGGATCTGCTCCGGCGTCTCCAGGCGCAGGTAGGGCGGGGCCTCGATGAGGACCCATGAGCGGGCGCGCTTCTCGTGGCCGACGAAGATCTGGCGCAGGGTGTGCTTGGCGCCCGTCGCCGGGTCCGCCACCTCGTCGAAGCGGCGGCGCACGATGCCCTCGGGCGAGCGGCCGAGCGCCTCGGTGCGCAGGGACGCGGCGATGAAGCGCGTCTCGGGCGAGGCGGCGGTGAGCTTGATGCCGGCCTGCTCCCGCGCCGGGCCGTTGACGCCCCCGGACAAGTACACCAGGTCCGGCGAGCCCAAGGCGACGGGAGGCCCGTCGTTCACGCGCCGGGTGCGGCCCAGCTCGTCGCGGCCGTCCGCCTTCTTGCGCTGCATCGTCACGCTGAAGCGGCCGTCCGCCTCCCGCGCGACCGAACCCTGCGCCCCGCTCTCGAAGACCACGCGCGGCGGCCGCCCCGCGGCGGCGTCCTCGGCGGCGAAGGCGTCCAGGCGCCCCCGGAGCACGCGGCGCAGGTCCTCGGCCCATATCTGCGCCACCGAGCTCGAGGCCAGCAGCAGGCGCGCCTGACGCACGCTGCGCTTATGCTTGAAGGTGCTCGCCTGGGCCCCCACCGCCTCGTCCTTCAGGAGGTCGGGAGGCGCCACGCGCGAGCCGTCCGGCTCGCGCAGCGTGGGCATGCCGACGATGCGCTCGCCGGTGACGGCGTCGACGATCTCCGAACGCCGCAGCACGCCCGAGACCTCGAGCGCCTCCGCGGCGAGCGTCGGGTCCACGGAGTGGAGGAAGTCGAAGAAGTCCTGGCGCACGTTGAAGTGGATGGGCAGGTTCGAGTCCTCGCGCTGTTCCAGCAGGGTGACGCGGATGCCCTCGCGCGCGAAGAGCAGCGCCGCCATCAGGCCGGTGAAGCCGCCGCCCACGATGATGACGTCCTTGAGCGCCGTCGGCGAGCGCTGCGCCTCGGCGATGACCTTGCCCATGCTCCGTCTCAAGGCCGCTTGCTGGCGCTTCGGCGAGGGGCGCGACGCCGGCAGGCCCAGGCTCGCCTCGCTCGCCGCCGGGAAGGTCACCACGCCGACGCCCGCCGCCCCGTCGACCGGGGTCACGACGGGGTCGAGCCGGGTCAGCGCGGTCGAGCGCGCCGGCGTCCGGATCCGCGAGCCCAGGACCAAGCGGGTGAGCCCCTGGATGAGGCCGACCTTCGGCCTCGCCGTCTCGGCGCGCGCCCCCGCCGCCGGCCCCGCGGCGACGGCTGCCTCGCGGGAGTCCGGCCCGGGCGCTTCGGGGGCGACGGCCCCGTCGGAAGTCCGCGGCGTGAAACGCGCCTCCGCCTCGCCCCGCGCCCGCGCGATGGCCCGGGCGTTGAAGCTCCCGCGGGCCTTATCGCTCGCCTCCGCCGCCCGCCCGCCATAAAGCCGCGCCGCCAGGGACAGGTCCTGGCACAGCGCCCAATGCTCGCTGAGCGGGAAACCCTCGGCGCGCTCGTGCAGGGGGTCGCTCTCGAGGCGCCGGTCGACGATTTCCCGGCCGGCTTCCAGGCCCTGGCTGAGAGCCGCAGCGACCTCCGCCTGGCGGGCGGGAGGCAAAGCGGACAGGGAGCGCAGTTCCTCGGGCTTGACGCCCTCCGCTTCCAAGGCCGCGACCAGGGGCATGAGCGCGGTCGGACCCGTGGTGTCCTCGATGGCGACCCGGACGGAGGCCAGCGTCCCCAGTTGCGGCATGCTCGTTTGCAGGGACGCCATCCCCCTCCAGGAGTCCGGGAAGGAACGGAACGCCCGGGTCCACATCGGTCCCGGGAAGCTGAAGAGCCGCGTCTGGCCGGCGGGAGGCGCCACGCGCGCCAAGCTGACCGCCGACACCGAGACGGGGTCGCCGGCGATGAGCGCCAGACACAGCAGGACGCGCACGGCGGGGGTCACCGTCCGGGGCATACGGCTCCAGGGTAGCCCCGGGAACCCCCATCGTCAAGGCCGTCCGCTCAGCGTTTGAGCGCGGCCGGCCAGGACGGGAACTCGACGGTGACGGCGTCCTTGCCGCCGGCCGAGAGGGTCAGGCCGGGGACGGACGCGTCGAGCTTGACCATCGCCAGGGCGTGTTCGCCCGCGGAGCTGGTGAGCGCGCCCACCTCGACGCCGTCGCGCAGGACGGCGGCGCCCGCCGCCGGGGCGTGGCCCGCGAACTTCAGGCCGGCGAGCCGGCGGTTGGCGTGGCCGCGGTACACCAGGCGCGCGACGGTCTCCTGCCCCATGTAGCAGCCCTTGTCCAGCGAGATGGCCGCCTCCTGGCGGGCCTCCAGCGGCAAGGTGTCGGCGTCCATGTCGGTCCCGTACAGAGGGAAGCCGGAGGCCACGCGGATGGTCTCGAACTCGGCGGCGCCCAGCAGCTCGGCCTCCTCGGGAGGGTCGGCGGCGAGCACGAGCCGCGTGGGCTCGAGCAGGCGCGGCCACGGCAGGCCCGCGGAGTAGCTGCGGCCGATGACGAGCCAGGCGGACTGCGCGCGCAGGACCTTGAGCTCGGAGTTGGACAACATGATCTTCCTGTCGAAGGCCTTCAGGAAGTTGACGGCCGCCGCGGGCCGCGTGACGGCGAGCACGACGCCGGGCGTCTCCTCATAGAGCTCGCAGTCGGCCAAAAGCAGGCCCTTGGGCGTGAGCACGCAGGCGGGCAGACAGACGCCGGGACCGAGCTTCTTGAGGTCGGCGGTGACCAGGCCTTGGAGGAAGTCCTTGGCGTCCGCGCCCATGAAGCGGAAGAAACCCCAGTCCGACACGTCGAACGCCGCCAGGCTCATGCGGGCATTATAGCCGATTGGTTATGATGGTCCCATGGCGCGGCGAAAAGGCTTCCTCTTCGACATGGACGGCGTGGTCTGCCACAACATGCCCGCCCACGAGGAGGCCTGGCGGCTGTTCCTGCGCGGCCACGGCGTCGAGCTCGAGCTGGCCGAGTTCCGTGCCAAGACCATGGGCATGCCCACCCACGAGGTGCTCGCTTATTACGGCGTGAAGGGCACGGCCGACGAGAAGGAGGAGCTCTACCGCTCGCTTTACAAGCCGCGCGCGATGCCCGGCCTGCGCGCCTTCTTGCGCGCCGCCAAGGACCAGGCGCTGGGCCTGGGCACGGGCTCCAAGGGCGACAACGTCTCCTTCATCCTCGACGGCCTGCGGCTGCGCGCCTCGTTCCATGCGGTGGTGGACGGCAGCATGGTCAAGAAAGGCAAGCCGCACCCCGAGACCTTCCTGCTCCTGGCCGACGCCTTGAATGTGCGGCCGAAGGACTGCGTCGTCTTCGAGGACTCCCTGTTGGGCGAGGAGGCCGCGCGCCGCGCCGGGATGGCGGTCGTGGGCATCACCACCTCCCACCGCGCCGACGAGTTCAGGCACGCGCGCCTGCGCCGCCGGGACTTCACCGGCCTCAAGGTCTCCGCCGTGCTCGATTTGCTAGATTGAGGCCATGAAGCTCGTCACCTTCGAGCGGGACGGCAAGGAGCGCGTCGGCGCCGTGCGCGACGGGCTCGTCGTCGACCTCGGCTTGGACGGCGGCATGCTCGACCTCATCGACGCGGGCGAGGAAGGCCTCGCGGCGGCGCGGGCCGCCCTCGCGAAGGCGCCCGCCGGCGCCGGCCTCAAGGAAGGCGCGGTCAGGCTCAAGGCCCCGCTCCCCAACCCCCGCGCCCTGCGCGACTTCTTCGCCTTCGAGGACCACGCCAAGGCCGGCGCCGCGCGCCGCAACGAGCCCATGGCCAAGGAGTGGTACGAGCAGCCCGTCTACTACAAGGGCAACCACCGGGAGATCTACGGCCCGGGCGACCTCCTGCCCTGGCCGGCCTACACCCGCAAGCTCGACTTCGAGTTCGAGGTCTGCGCCGTCGTCGGCAAGAAGGGCCGCGACATCCACGTGGCCGAAGCGTCGCGTCACATCTTCGGCTACTGCATCATGAACGACCTCTCGGCGCGCGACGTGCAGAAGAACGAGATGGTCTGCCGCATGGGCCCGGCCAAGGGCAAGGACTTCGGCACGGTGCTGGGCCCCTACCTCGTCACCGCCGACGAGTGCGACGGGACCATCCCTCCGCTCAAGGTCCGCGTCAACGGCGAGGAGTGGTCGGCCTCCGACGGACTTCAGCCGTATTGGGGCTTCCCGGTCATGCTCTCGCACGTCTCCCAGGGCGAGACCGTCTACCCGGGCGACCTGCTCGGCTCGGGCACCTACTTCAAGGGCTGCGGGCTCGATCAGGACCGCTGGCTCAAGACCGGCGACCTGCTCGAGCTCGACGCCGGGCCGTTGGGCGTGCTGCGCAACATCGTGGGCGCCCCCAAGGGCCAGGTCCATCTGAAATACAACCGCGACGGGAGCTACGCATGAGCCTTCTGCTGACCCGGGGCCGCGTGCCCAAGGTCCCCCACAACGAGTTCTACTCCGAGCCGGGCGTATTGGCGCTCGAGGAGATACACGGCGCGTCGGGCTTCTCCGGCCCCTACAGCCGCAAGTACCACTACCGCAAGTATCCGACGCAGACGGTCAAACCCGCGCACCGCCTGCCGGTGGACCTGCGCCCCATCCCGCTGCCGCCCCAGCCCCTGCAGCCCTGGCACCTGCGCACCGCGCGCATCAAGCCGCACGGCGACGCCGTCAGCGGCCGCACCCCTCTCGTGTACGGCGACAACACCCGCGTCTACTGCGCCCGCTTCGAGCGTTCCTGCCCCGCCGACCGCTTCTTCCGCAACGGGGACGGCCACGAGTTGTGGTTCGTGCAGGCGGGACGCGGGCTGCTCGCCTCCGAGTTCGGCCTGCTGCCCTTCCGCCCCGGACACTACGTCGTCGTGCCCAAGGGCACGACCTGGCGCGTCGAGCTCGAGACCGAGTTCGCCTGGTTCCTGGTCATCGAGTCGCGCAAGCCCATCGACTTCGCGCCGCATTACCTCAACCCCGCGGGCCAGGCCACCCTCATGGCGCCCGTCGTCGAGACCGAGGTCGGCGTGCCCGAGTTCCGCCCCGCCCGCGACGAGGAGGGCGAGTTCCGCGTCTGGACGAAACACGACGGCGGCTTCGTCACCGAGCTCTACCTGGGCCATCACCCCTTCGACCTCGTCGGCTGGGAAGGCGCTCTCTACCCCTGGACCTTCCACACCGACGACCATCACCCGCTCGCGCGCTCCATCCACACCGCCCCGCCGACGCGCCAGACCTTCCAGGCCGGGACCGCGCCGCACGACGGCTTCGCCGTGTGCACCTTCAAGGGCCAGATCGAAGGTTGGGAGCCGCGCGACACGCCGGCGCCCTATGCGCACTTCAACGTGGACTCCGACGAGGTGATGTTCTTCTCCAACACGAGCTACGGCGCGCGCAAAGGCATGGTGGAGCCCGGCTCCTTCACCTTCCACCCGGGCTCCCTGCCGCACTCGCCGCACGGCGCGGCGGCCAAACGCTCCTTCGCCGAGCGCGGCAAGCTCTCCGACTACCTCGCGGTCATGCTCGACACCTTCTTCGAGCCGCTCAAGGTCGCCAAGCAGGCCCTGCCCATCGCGGAGAAGGCCTACCCGGAGAGCTGGGACAAGGACACGCAAGGGATCACCGGCGCGTGAACCTCGACCCCCTGAGCCTGCCGGTCCGCGAGCGCTACCAGCTGCTCATCTCGACCATCCTGCCGCGCCCCATCGCCTGGGTCTCGACGGTCTCGCCCGACGGCGTCCCCAACCTCGCCCCGTTCTCCTTCTTCACCGGCATCGCGGCCAACCCCATGTCGGTGTGTTTCGCCCCGGTCAACGACCGGGAAGGCCGCAAGAAGGACACCTTGGTCAACGTCGAGAAGACCCGCCAGTTCGTGGTCAACCTCGCCGGCGAAGCCAACGCGGAGAAGATGAACCGGACCTCGGCCCCCTTCCCTTACGGCGTGTCGGAGTTCGAGAAGGCCGGCGTCACGCCCCTGCCCTCGGTGAAGGTCAAGCCGCCGCGCGTCAAGGAGACGCTCGCCTCGCTGGAGTGCGAGCTCATCCAAATCGTCACGCTCGCCGAGGGCCCGCTCGGCGGCAACCTCGTCATCGGCAAGGTCGTGCACTTCCACTGCGACGACTCGGTGTGGAACGACGGCAAGATCCGCCATCAGGACCTGAAGAACGTCGGACGCATGGAGGGCGCCTGGTACGCGCGCACCACCGACGCGTTCGAACTCCCCCGCCCGGAGCTCTGACATGAAGAAACAGCCTTTCCACAACTTCGTCGTCGACCACATGACCTTCCTGGTCGAGCCGGCGCTCTACAAGACCACCTACGCGCTGTTCCGCATCATCTTCGGCGTGACCAAGGCCGACCTCATCTACGAGAAGCGCCGACCCCTGCCCGGCGGCGGACAGGCGTCCATGACCTTCGCCTCGCGGCTCGGCGTGGAGAAACGCGCGGCCACGGCCCAGTCCATCGTCGCCGTCGTGCAGCCCACCGAGCCCAAGACCGCCTCCTCGCACGTGCGGCAGATGCTCAAGAACCGCGGCGGCTCCTGCCACTGGCAGCACATCGCGCTGCGCACGCCCGACCTCATGGGCTTCCACCGCTTCTGCCTCGAGCGCGGCGTGAACTTCATCACGCCCGTCTTGAAGGACGCGGAGGAGGACCTCATCCAGGTCTTCTCCGGCGAGTGGATGCTGCCCGGCGCCAAGCCCACCGCCACCTTCTTCGAGTTCGTCCAGCGCGACCCCAGCCCCGCGCTGCTGCGCCAGCTGGAGGCCGGCACCAACCGCCAGGCGTGGTTCCGCGACAAGACCTTCCTGGGCCTTTACGGCGAGAAGGAGAACGAGTACCGCCGCGGCAAGGTCACGCCCTTCATCGACGACGCGCTGTCGCGGCGCATCGCCAAGCGCCTGGAGCCCTTCGACCTGTGGGACATCACCGACGCCGAGCTGGCGGGCGTCGAGGCCGACATGAAGGCCTACGCTAAGGCGTCGCGACGCCCTTCACGGACCAGCTGAAGTCGGCGAAGCCGGCCTGAGGGTCGGCGAAGGCGGCGAGCCGGACCTTGCCCGCGTTCCAGGACGACTTGCCCGGACGGGGGTCGAGAGCGGAGACGAGGACCTCGGCGGAGCCCGGGCTCTCCTCCTCGAAGGCCACGCCCAGGCGGCGCAGGCTCGGCTTGTCGAGCTCCTTGTAGGCGCGGCGGTCGGTCACGGTGACGAGCGCCACCTCGACCTTCTCCACGAAACCCTCCACCACGCGCAGCCGCACCTCGAAGTGTTTGCGCGCCTTCTCCAGCTCCTTGGGGGACACCGTGACGACGAGCCAGGCTTCGCCGGGTTTGCCGGGGTAGGCCCGCGCGGCGGCCTTGGCCTTGGAGCGCACGCCGCGGTAGCCCTTGCCGGTCTTGAGGAGGCGGACGGTCGCGCCCGTCGCGGCCTGATAAGGGTCTCCCCCCTCGGCGAGGCTGACGGGCTCCCAATCCTTCGAGCGCTTGAGGATGGTCGCGCGCATCGGACGCTTGAGGGCGGGCTTGGGTTTGGCCGGCTCCTCGCCGGCGACATGGACCCCGTCGCCCGGGGCGGGCGCGGTGGAGGCGGCGGGCTCGGGCGCGGGGGCCGCGGCGGGCTCCTGCGCGGCCGCGGCCAGCGCCAGGAGCAGCGCGAGCGGCGTCACGACAGGACGGCGAGCGTCTCCTGGAGGCGCTCGCGGCGGGCGACGGCGGCGTCGCGCTGCTCGCGCGCCTCGGCCAGCTTCTCGGCCGGGACGCCGGTCGCGGCGCTCAGGTTCTTGAGCTTGCCGTCGCACTTGGCGATGTCGGTCTCGGCCTTGGCCAACTCCTTGGTGAGGCGCTCCTTCTCCTTGGCGAAGTCCACGACGCCGGCCAGCGGGATGTAGAAGGTGACGCCGTCGGCCACGGCCGTCGCGCTCTGAGGCGGCCGGGCGGTGAAGGGCTCCATGCCCTCGACCTTGGCCAGGCGCGAGACGTACGGGCGATGGGCGTCGGCCAACTCGCCCTGGACCACGGCCTTGACCGTCATGTCCACCGGCACGTTGAGCTGGGCTCGCAGGGAGCGGATGGCGGTCACCGCGCCCATGACGCGGCGCATCTCGGCCTCGGCCTCGGGGTTGGACCAGTCGTAGGCGGGCTCGGCGTAACCGGCGCGCAGGAGGAAACTCTCCGTCTCGCCCGACCAGGGCCGCAGCGCCTCCGAGAGCTCCTCGGTGACGAAGGGCATGAGCGGGTGCAGGGCCTTGAGCGTGCCCGCCAGCACCGAGACGAGGATGGCGCGCGCGGCCTCCTTGTCCTCGCCGTCGATGCCCGTCAGGCGCCCCTTGGCCAGCTCGATGTACCAGGCGCAGAACTCGTCCCACAGGAAGCCGTAAAGGGCGTTGGCGGCGCCGGCCGGGTCGTAGGCGTCGAGGCGAGCCCGCGATTCCTTGAGGACGGCCTGGTAGCGGGACAAGATCCACTTGTCGGAGAGCTCCAGGCAGCAGTGCGAGAGCGAGTCGAGCGAGTAGGTCTTGCCCGGCGCGAGGTTCATGAGCACGAAACGCGCCGAGTTCCAGACCTTGTTGACGAAGTTGCGCATGGACACGACGGTCTGCTCGTCGAAGGCGATGTCCTTGCCGGGGTAGGCCTGGGCCATCAGCGCCATGCGCAGCGCGTCGGTGCCGTATTTGTCCATCATGAGCAGCGGGTCCACGACGTTGCCCAGCGACTTGGACATCTTCTTGCCGCCCTTGTCGCGCACGATGCCGTGGATGACCGCGTCGGCGAAGGGGACCTTGCCCTCGAAGGCCAGGCCCATCATCTGCATGCGCGCGACCCACAGGTAGAGGATCTCGTAGCCGGTGACGAGCACCGAGGTCGGATAGTAGAAAGCGAGGTCCTTGGTCTTCTCCGGCCAGCCGAACACCGCCAGCGGCCACAGCGCCGAGGAGAACCAAGTGTCGAGCACGTCCGGGTCCTGCGTCCAGCCGGCGCCGGGCGAGGACTTGGCGACGACGGGCTTCTCGCCGTCCTTGTACCAGACCGGGATGCGGTGGCCCCACCAGATCTGCCGGGAGACGCACCAGTCCTTGATGTCGACCAGCCAGGCGCGGTAAGGCTTGCCCCAGCTCTCGGGATGGATCTTGAAGCGTCCCTCGTCGAAAGCCTTGAGCGGCGCCTTGGCCAACTCGGTCTGCTTGACGAACCACTGCAGCGACAGCAGCGGCTCGATGACCGAGCCGCAGCGGTAGCAGGTCTGCACCGCGCTCTTGTGGTCCTCCTTCTTGACGAGGAAGCCCTGGGCTTCCAGGTCGGCGACGACCTGGTCCTTGCCCTTCTCGCGCGACAGCCCGGCGTAGGGTCCCGCGGCTTCGGTGAGCTTGCCGTCCGGGGAGATGGCCTTGATGGCCTCCAGCCCGTGGCGTTGGCCGATGTCCCAGTCGTTCTGGTCGTGCGCCGGGGTGACCTTGAGGCAGCCGGTCCCGAACTCGAAATCGACGTAATCGTCCGCGATGACCGGGATGGCCCGGTCGATGAACGGGATGACGACCTTCTGGCCGACGAGATGCGCCCAGCGCGCGTCTTTCGGGTTCACCGCGACCGCCGTGTCGCCGAACATCGTCTCCGGGCGCGTCGTCGCCACCACGGCGCCCTCCGAGCCGTCAGCGCCCTTGTACCGGACGTGCCAGAGCCCGCCCTTGCGCTCCTCGCGCTCCACCTCGATGTCGGAGAGCGCGGTGCCGCAGCGCACGCACCAGTTGACCAGGCGCTCGCCGCGGTAGATGAGGCCGCGCTCCCAGAGCGCCTTGAAGGCCTGGTAGACCGCCTCGGCGCGAGCCTCGTCCATCGTGAAGGCCTCGCGGTCGGTGTCGAGCGAGGCGCCCAGGCGGTGGAGCTGGCCGAGGATGGTCTTCTTGCAGTCGCGCGTCCACTGCTGCATGCGCTCCAGGAAGGCGTCGCGGCCCAGCGCGTGGCGGTCCACCTTCTCGGCCTTGAGCTGCTTCTCCATCACGTTCTGGGTGGCGATGCCGCCGTGGTCGGTGCCGGGGACCCAGCAGGTCTCCTCGCCCTTCATGCGGTGGTGGCGGATGAACGCGTCCTGCAAAGTGTTGTTGAGGGCGTGGCCGATGTGCAGCGCCCCCGTCACGTTGGGCGGCGGGATGACGATGGTGAAGGCCTTTTTGTCCGACGGGGCGGAGCGCGACAGCTTCGCCGCGTCCCAGGCGGCGAGGCGGCGTTCCTCGACGGGCTTCGGGTCGTATTTGTCTATCATGCCTTCTGCTTGAGGATGTCCCGGATCTTGCGGACGAGCACCTCGCCGTCGATGGGCTTGGCCAGGTACTCCACCGCGCCGGAGTCCAACCCGGTGACCACGTCCACGGGCTCGTTGGAGCCGGTGAAGAGGACCACCGGGATGGCCTTGGTGTCCGCGTCGGCCTTCAGGCGCCGGCACAGGTCGCGGCCGTCCAGGCCCGGCATGTACAGGTCCATGAGCACGAGCGCGGGTTTGGCCGCCTTGACGGCGTCGAAGGCCCGCGCCGGGTCCTCGACGACGGACACGGCGAAGCCCGCGTGCTCCAGCGACAGGCGCACGGTCTCGCGGATGAGCACCTCGTCGTCGACGACGACGATGCCCGGCTTGCTCACAGCAGGTCCGAGGCCAGCGCCGCCAGCACGGAGCGCTCGCTCTTGGTGAAGGTCACGTGGCCGAACAGGGGCTGGCTCTTGAAGCGTTCGACCAGGTTGGTCAAGCCGTTGGACGCCGCGTCGAGGTAGTAGTTGTCCACCTGCTGCGGGTCTCCGGTCAGCACGATCTTGGCGCCCTTGCCGGCGCGCGAGATGATGGTCTTGATCTCGTGCGGGGTCAGGTTCTGCGCGTCGTCGATGACGATGAGCAGGTTCGGCAGCGAGCGGCCGCGCAGGAAGGTCACCGCCTCGATCTCGAGCACGCCCTCTTCCATGAGCATCTGGATGTCCATGTCGGAGGTCTCGAGCGAGCCCTTCGGCTTCTCGAGGAGGTAGGACAGGTTGTCGTAGATGGCCCCCATCCAGTTCGTGAGCTTCTCCTCCTTGGTGCCGGGCAGGAAGCCGATGTCGTGACCCACCGCGATGACGGGACGGCCGACCAGGATGCGGCGGTAGATCTTCTCCTCGAGCGTCTGCTGCAGCGCGCAGGCCAACGCGAGCATGGTCTTGCCCGAGCCCGCCAGGCCCACGAGCGTGACCAGCTGGATGTCGGGGTTGAGCAGGAGCTCCAAGGCGAAGCGCTGCTCGGTGTTGAGCGGCTTGATGCCCCAGGGCGCCGAATCGGCGCGCAGGAGCGGCACCAGCGAGTGCGTCTTCACGTCGTAACGCGTCAGCGCGCTCTGGGAGCCGCCGTCGCCGGCCTTGATGATGACGAACTCGTTGGGCACCAGGTCGTTGACCGGCGCGTCGAGGCGTTTGTCCTTGTAGAAGCGGTCCACGGCGGCGGCGCCGATGGCGAGCTCGCGCCAGCCCTTGTAGAGCTCGTCGATGTCCACCTTCGCCTTCTCGTAGTCCTGCGTCTCGAGGCCGAGCGCCTCGGCCTTGATGCGCAGGTTGATGTCCTTGGAGATGAAGACGATGTTCTCGCCCTGCTTCTTGAGGTAGAGGGCGCAGGACAGGATCTCGTTGTCCTTGCTGTGGGCGGAGAAGGCCTTGGGCAGGCCGTCGGAGACCATGATCTCGACCTTGAGCTTGCCGCCGTGCTCCAGCGGGACCCACTGCGAGAGCTTGCCGCCCTTGCGCAGCTCGTCGAGCTGGCGCGCGACCAGGCGCGCCGAGCGGCCGCGTTCGTCGTTGTTGCGCTTGAAGGTGTCGAGCTCCTCGACGACCGTCAGCGGCAGCACGACGCGCGAGCCTTCGAAGGCGAACATCGAGTACGGGTCGTGCAGGATGACGTTGGTGTCGAGGACGAAGGTTTTCACGCGGTGGCCTCCTCACGGTCGTACGGCGGCACGAAAGCTTTGAACGCGTCGTTGGCGACGAACAACCCGTCGCGGGTCAGGCGCCAGCGGCCCGCGGCCTCCTCCACGAGGCCTCGCGCCAGGAGCAGGGCCCATTCCCCGGCGAAGGCGGCGCGCAGCGCGGGGGAAGGGACGAAACCCTCCACCAGGCGCAGGCCCAGGAAAGCCTCCTCGCCCAGCAGCTCGCGGCCCGACGGCGTCTCGGCCTCCACGGTGGCGCGGCGGCCGGACTCCACGGCGTCGAGGTAGGGGAGCAGGCGCTCCTCGTTGGTCGTGCGCACGCCGCCCAGGAACGACGCGGCCGAGCAGCCCAGGCCGAGGTACTCGCCGCGCGCCCAGTAGTTGAGGTTGTGCGCCGAGCGGCAGCCGGGCTTGGCGAAGTTGGAGACCTCGTAGTGCTCGTAGCCGGCGCCAGCGAGCCGGTCGAGGACCCGTTCGAACATCGCGCGGCCGAGCTCGGAGTCCTCCTCGACGCCGCGTCTGGCGAAAAGCGTGCGGTCCTCGACCTGCAGGCCGTAGATGGAGAGGTGCTCCGGAGACAGGTCGAGCGTGAAGTCGAGCGTGGCGGCCAGGCTCTCCAGCGTCTGCCCCGGCAGACCGAACATCAGGTCCACCGACAGGGCCGGGATGCCGGCCGCTCGCGCGGCGCGGAACACCCGGGCGAAGTCCGCCGCGGTATGCCGCCGTCCGACCGACTTGAGAAGCGCGTCGTCCGCGGTCTGCAGGCCGATGGACAGGCGCGTCACGCCCTGGGCCGCGAGCGTCGCGAGTTTGGCCTCGTCGAGGCTCTCCGGGTTGCCCTCGAAGGTGACCTCGGTCCAGGAGCCGCCGCCGTAGGCGCGGCGCAGGCGCACGAAAAGATCGGCGATCTGCCCGGCCTCCAGTTCTGAAGGCGTGCCGCCTCCTATGTAGAGGGTCTTGGGGGCGCGCGGCGGCAGCAAGGCCGCCTCGGTCTCGAGCGCCGCGAGGTAGCGCTCCACCTGCTTCTTCTGCCCCGAATAGGCGGCGAAGTCGCAGTAGAAGCACTTCACCGAGCAGAACGGGATGTGGACGTAGAGACCGGTCAAAGCGCGTTCATTATATAGGACTTTAGACCCCTTGCGAAAGGGCGGCAGACGGTTATGCTTTCCTTATGAACGCCTTACTGCTGGCTTTGGCGCTCACCGCGTCGGCCAACGGCCCCCGGACCCGCGTCGTCGCCCCCCGGTCCAACACGACCGGCGTGACGGTCGTCCCGACGCTTCCCATCGTCGCGCTCAACGCCGCCACCTTCGGGAACACGGTCACCCCGACCGTGCGCGCGGATGCTCCCGTCTCCATCCCCCTTCTGACGCCGTTGGCGCCGCTCGCGGCGGCCGACGCGCCCGTCCACGGCCCTTCGCCCGCCCCGGCCCCCGCCCCGGCGCCCGGCTCCGAGCCGGCGCCGGAACCGGCGCGCGTCGCGGACCCCGCCGCGGACGCCGCCGCGGACGCCGCTTCGAACGCGGCCGTCCGACCGACCGTTGCGCCCGCTCCGGCCGACTCGCCTTCCTTCGTGCGGCGCACCGCCGCCTTCCTCGCGCGCATCGTCAACCCCTTCGGCGACGCCCGCCGGCGCGAGGAGCCTCCGCCCGCCAACGAAGCCCAACGCCTGGACCGCGAATTCATGAAGCTCGATCTGTGGGGGCGCGTGGCGCCCGCCGCCGCCGCGGAGATCCGCGCTTTGCGGGCCCGGCGTTTGGACAAAGCCGCTCTCAAGGCCCACGTGCAAGCCGAGGTGGAGGCCGCCTTCGAGCGCGTGAAGGCCGCTCGCGGCACGACCAACGTCGGCTTCCACTACAACCTGCACGGCGGCCGGCGCGAGGATTACGTCGGCGGGGGCTTGAGGGCCGGCATCCCCGACGACGGTTCCAGAGACGTCATCCACTGGCAGGCTCGCCCCGACCAGGTCTACTTCTTCCAGACCCAGCACGCCGGCGCCTACGCGGCCCTCGACGCGAGGAACCCGGCCCTCGAGCCCTGGCCCTCCCGCATGGGCAGCGTGCTCAACGTCTTCGCGTTGGATGCGCCCGTCATCGAAGCCGCCAAGGCCGACGGCCGCATCCGCAACCACGGCGCCATCTCGATGGACTTCCACGGCATGCGGGGCATCCCCTACTCGACCTACCTCGCTCCGCCGCTGTTCGTCTTCGACGGCTCGGCCAAGAAAGCGCTGGGCCTCGGCCGTCTCAGCCGCGAAGAGGAGACCCTCGCCACGGCGCGTTACCTCGAAGCAGCCCTGCTCGCCGGAGGCGACTACGTCCCGCGTTAGCCTCGCGCTGCTCCTGCTGGCCGCCGCCGCGCCCGTCGCGGCCCAGCCCAGCGAGACCTTCGACGGCGCCCGTCCCCGCGCGCGCGGCGCGAGCGGCTCGGGCGGCGGCTGGCTGGGCCCCATGCTCGACATGGCGCAGCGCGCGCGGCGCGAGCTCGCCGAGTTGACGGCCCCCCGACCGCGCCGCCGCGCGCCC
>JANRKA010000013.1:0-4005 GCA_033875325.1 Elusimicrobiota bacterium
TCCCCACCCGGCGGCGGCGCGGCGCGCGGCGGCCGCGCCGAAGCGGGCGGACAACGCCTCGAAGCCGGCGGCCGCGAACACGACGAGGACGGGCGCGTAGGTCTCGCGGTGGCGCGGGATCATCACGCCGGCCAGGCAGTACAGCGGCGTGAGGTAGGCCACGGTCCACCACAGGGCGCGACGGCGCCCGTCGCGCCGCGCGGCCCACAGGCCGTAGAGCCACAGCGGCAGGAGGAACACGAAGGTCGGGTCGAGCGCGGGCGAGAAGGGGTAATGCAGGAAGGCGAGGTTCAGCAGGAGCGCCTTGAGCACCAGTCCGTAGGCCCCCTCCATGAGGAAGAAACGCTTCGTGCGCGCGGCGTAGAAGTCCGACTTCTCGACCTCGGAGAGCTCGGCCGGGGCGCGCTCCCAAGCGGGCCCCCCCAGCCTCTCCTCGACGGTGCGCGGCACGCCCCAGCCGTACAGGTTGAAGGCGCCCACGCTCGTCGCCGCGATGGGGCGGCCCAAGGTCCGCGCGTTGCGCGCGGCCCAGGGCAGGACGCAGGCGGCGCTCACCGCCAACAGGAGCGCGCCGTTGACCCAACGCGAGCGCCAGCCCGCCAGTCCCGCCATCAGCGCGGACCAGGGCAGGAACTCGGGGCGCACGAGGCACAGCCCCCCCGCGGCCGCGCCCGCGAGCGCGGCGCGGCCCGGGCGCAGGCCGCGGTCCTCCGACAACAGCCACAGCGTCAGGGCGAGCAGGAAAGCGGCCGGTCCCTCGGTGAGCAGGCGCGCCGCGGGCTGGACCAGGTCGTAGGAGAGCGCCGCGGCCAGTCCCGCGGCCAGCGGCAGGGCCCCGCCGGAGAACGCGGCCGCCAGCAGATAGACGAGCACGCAGGTCCCGGCGCCGAGCAGCGCCTGGAGGACCTGGGTGAGCGCGGGCGAGCGGCCGAGCGTCGCGTACTGCGCGGCCAGCAGCAGCGGGTAGCCCGGCATGCGCGAGGCCCGCTCGTCCTGGTGGTTCTCATAGACGCCCCGGTCGAGCAGGTTGACGGCGTAGGAGTGGTAGTCGAGCGCGTCGCCCACGCGTTCGGCCTCGCCGCGCCCGTCGAAGGCCACGAAGAGCAGGCGCGCGGCCAGCGCCGCGGCGAAGACCACGAGCAGGTCCCGGCGGCGGGGCGTCAAAGGTAGAAGTCGCGGACCCAGCGGTGCTTGGCGATGGCCGCGAGTTCGGCCGCGTCGAAGTAGCGCCCGTCCGCGGCGCGGGCATTGAAGGTGACGTGCGACACCCGGCGCATGCCCGGGATGACGGTGGACACCGCGTCGAAGCTCAGCGCGAACTTGAGCGCGGCCGCGGCGAGGGTCTCGGCCTTCGGGCCGATGACCGTCCGCGCGAGGTCGTCGGCGCGGCGGCAGGTCTCGGCCAGGCGCTCTCCGCCGAAGTAGTGCGAGCGGAAGTCCTCGGGCTCGAAGCGGGTCTCGCGCGTCAGCGTGCCGGTGAGGCTCCCCTCGTCGAAGGGGCAGCGCACGATGACGCCCACGCCCTTCTCCTTGCACAGGGGCAGGAGGCGGTCGGCGGCGCGCTGGTCGAACATGTTGAACAGGACCTGCGCGGCGTCCACGAGGCCGGTGCGCACGAGCGCGAGCGCGGATTCGGGGTCGTCGTTGTTGATGGACACGCCCCAGTGGCGGACCTTGCCCTCGCGCTTGAGCGCGGCCATCTCCTCGGCGAGCGCGGGCCACAGCGGGTCCTTGAGCCACTCGTCGTGCCAGACGTGGAACTGCAGCAAGTCGAGGCCATCGCCGCCGAGGTTGCGCAGCGAACGCTCCGCGCACAGCCGCACCCAGTCGGGCGGGAACACGAGGCCCAGGCGAGAGCGCGGGTGCCCGGGCCATTCCATGTTCTTGGGCGCGACCTTGGTCGAGACCACGGCGCGGCGGCCGGCGTCCTTGAAGGCGCGGGCGATGAGCCGCTCGGAGTGGCCGGCGCCGTAGGCGTAGGCCGTGTCGAAGTAGGTGATGCCGGCGTCGAGCGCGGCGCGCAGGGCGGCGAGCGACTCGTGGTCGTCGGTTTTGCCCCACATGGACTTGCCGATGCCCCAGCCCCCGAAGCCGATCTCGGAGACGGAAAGGCCCGTGGACCCCAAGGTCCGGTGCGGGAGCTTCAGCGCGGAGCCGCTGACCACGCCCTCTTTATAGCAGTTTTAATCCGTGACCTTCACCTGCAGGCCGGTGGAGCCGATGACGTCGGCGACCGCCTCGCAGCGCTCCCGGACTCCTTTATAGACGACCGCGCTCCCCTTGGTGTGCACCTCGTGGGAGAGCTCCCGGGCGCGGGAGAGGGTGCAGCGGGTCGCCTGCATGACCAGGCGCTCGACCTCGTCGAAGCTGTGGCAATCGCAGTTGAAGAGCACGACGCGCCAGCCGCCGGCGCCCAGCGTCCCGTCGTCGACCCGCTCTTCGACCTCGGCGGCGCCGCGCACGGGTTTACCGCCGCACGGCGACGGCCATGCCCTCGCCGGTGGGCAGCATCGCGCAGGAGGAGAACAGGGACTCGTCGGTCAACAGGCGCAGGCACTCGCGCATGCGCGGGGCCTTGGGCGCGTCCTCGTCGGAGGGCGGCAAGTCCTCGCGGTGCAGCTTGCCGAACAGGTAGGCGTTGTCGCACACGACCAGCCCGCCGGAGCGCACGCACTTGGCGGCCCAACGCGCGTAGTCGGGGTAGCCGGGTTTGTCCGCGTCGATGAAGCAGAGGTCGTAAGGCGCGTGTTTCTCCAAGGTCGGGAGCACGGCCGAGCCGGCCCCGAGGTGGACGGTCGCCTTGTCGGCCACGCCCGCCTTCTTCAGGTTCTCCCGGGCGACGGCGGCGTGTTTGGGGTCGAACTCGACGGTGTCGAGGCGCCCTCCGGCCGGCAGGGCCCGCGCCATCCACGCCGCGGAGTAGCCCGCGAGCGTGCCGACCTCGACGACCTTGCGGGCGCCGACGACGGTGACCAGGAAGTGGAGGATGCGGCCCTCGTCGGGCCCCACGCTGATGGCGGGGATGCCGTGGCGCGGGGTCTCTTCGCGGATGGCGCGCAGCGTCTCATCCTCTCGGGCGACGAGACCGGTCACGAAGTCGAGCAGGGCGGGCGCGCGGTAGACCTGGTCGCCGGCCGCGGCGTGGCCGCCGGTGGGGCGGGCCGGGCTCACAGGCCCATCCACTGGAGCACGATCCACTTCTCCACGGCCTCGATGTTCTCCCCTTCCCGGCGCAGGCGGTAGCGACGGCGCAGGGCGCGTTCGTCGCGGCGCACGGCGTCGCGTTCGTTGGCGAGCAGCCCGACGCGTTCCTGGCGCCGCAGGAAGTCGGCGAAGGCCAACGCGTCGGCCACGGCCGGGGCGTCGCCTTTCGGGCGGCAGGCGGCGGCGTGCGCCAGGAACAGGGCGCGGTAGCGCGTGCCGAGCAGGCGCACCGTCTGGGGCAGATGACGGGCGGTCTTCCAGAGTCGGGCGACCGGTTCGGGGGTCTCGGCGGGCATGACGAAGGTTAGCAACACCGGGCCCCCGGCGTCAATGAACCCCGTTGTGGACAAGTGGATAAGTCGGCGGATAGTCATGCGTCCGTCATCGAGTGACAGGCATTAAAAGATTCAATCACGACGGGAGAGCGGGATTTCAACTCCGGCACTTGACGGGGACGGAAGGCCTATGATAGGATGGGTCTCCGGTTCCGTAAGGCATAGGTCGTCCGGCCGGGCTAGATGGGCCGAATGGGTCGAAACTCTCGCCGAGCTTCCCAGGCCTTCCGTCGGCTGTACGCCGGCGCGGTCGTCGTCTGCCTCCTGGCCCCCTCCCCGGCGGCCGCCGCGACCGTCCGCCGCGCCGCCTCCCCCTCCCGCCCCGCCTCGCCGGCCGCCGGTTTGGACGGCCTGCGCGACGCGATGGCGTCGGCGGGCTGGGCGCCGTCCGCCTCGCTGGTCGGCGCGCCCCTGGCCCTGCCGGCCGGCGCCCCCGTCGCGCCGCCCTACGCCGGCGCGCGCGAGC
>JANRKA010000014.1:0-6843 GCA_033875325.1 Elusimicrobiota bacterium
GCGTCCACGCCCGCGCCGCCGGTGCCCGCGCCCACGCCGGGGCCGGAGATGACGTTGCCCGCGCCGGAGTTGTTGTCGAAGGCCTGGCTCGCGGCCTGGGCCGAGGTCTCGCCCTTGCCGGCGCTGACCGCCTGGCGCGAGAGGCCGTAGGCGTTGGAGAGCTGGCGGCGGGCGAAGCCCTTGGTGTTGCTGTTGCTCGCCTTGGCGCGCGCGCCCTTGGAGACCGTGGGGTTGGAGCCGCCGCGCATGCTGGCCATCTTGCCGTTGCTGCCTTTGGTCTTGAGGTTGGCGTTGGAGAAGCCGCGCGTCACGCCGCCGGCCAGGCCGGAGCCGCCGGCCAGGCTGGAGCCGCCGCCGAAGCTGGAGCTGAGCGCGCCGAACTTCTTGCCGAAGGCGCCGGTTTTCTCGTCCTTGGCCTCGCCCATGCCTTTGACCAGAGCGTTGGGGTCCATGCCCGCGGGAGCGCCCGCGACGGTGTCGGGCTCCTTGGCGGCCTCCTCCTCCGCCTTCTTGGCCTCTTCCTCGGCCAAACGCGCCGCCTCGGCCGCCTCGGCCTCCTTGCGCGCGCGCTCCTCGGGCGTCATGCCGTCCATCGAGCCGCTGACGTAGCCCAGCGAGTTGGGCATCGTGGTCCGGTTGTCCTTGATGACGCCGGCCAGGTCCGCGTCGGAATATTTGCCGTCATGGCCCGCGAAGATCTTCGGCTTGGCGGCGGCGCCGGTCTCGTCGGGGCGCAGCGACTTGCCGACCTGCCACGCGCCCGCGCTGAGCGTGCCGATGAGGGCGAGCACGCCGATCTTCCCGGCGAGGCCCGCCGCGCCCGCCGCGGCGCCCGAGCCGCCGGCGGCGCCGGAGAAAAGGCCGCCGCCGTTGGAGCCGCCGAGCCACGGCACGCCCGCGCCGCGGCGCTTGCGGTCGTTGCCGACCTTGGCGATTTTGAACTCAGGAACCTGCGAGGTGGTTTCCATGACTTTCTCCGGGGTGCGTCTGAAATCGTCGGGCGCCATACTTATAGCGCCGTCTGACTGAGTTTAGCCCCGCCCCCGGGGTCTGTCAAGAAAAAGAGAGGGTAATTACCGTCTTTTTACCGATCCAGGAAATCGCGTTTAAACGCACTTTTACGACCGCCGGCCCATGCCGTGCGGAAGTCGAAGCTAGCAGGCTGCGCCGGACCCCGCGCGCGGATGGGGATCGAACTCGCGCCGGCGCGAGTTACTACTGATAATCACTGACTCCAGCGTCAGTCGAGCGGGTGCGGGAGCTTTGTCAGCAGCCTGCCAGTGCCTGCCGCCCGGTGACCTACCGGTCAGCGCAATGACCAAGCGCCGTCGCCCTGGAGCTGCGGAGTCTGGTCCCGGTTGAGGCGGCGAGCTTCGTCTTGAACGCGCGGCGTGAGGTAGTCGATCAACGCTTTCGGCGTAGTCTTCCCGGCGTTGAGACCCTCGAGCAAGAACCAAGTGAACGCTCCATGCTGACGCTCATCGAGCGAGCCCGAAATCTCGCTCGCGGCCGAAGCCGACAGCACGGTCAGGCGCGACGGAACGGCGCCGCCGTCGACTTTCCCGACAAGAGGGCGCGCGCCGGAGGCGAGCACCGAACGCCCGCCCGCTCCGGAAAAACACGAGTCCATGGCGACAAGGACCTGTTTGGCAGGCAGCGCGGCGAGTTTTTCGTAGAGCCGCGCCACCGGGTACGCGGTCTCGGACAGGAAACTGGGGTCGCCATCCCATGGCACCAGGTAGGCATGGCCGGTCTTCACATCGGGCGCGCCGTGACCGGAGAAGTAGAAGTAGACGCGGCTCTCCGGCTTGGCCATGCGCGGCAGCCAAGCCTCCAGATTCTTCTGCAGCGCGGCCCGCCCCGCCTTTGGACCTTTGAGCAGGACGATGTTGCGCTCCGGCACGCCCAAGGCGCGGACATGGGCCTTGAACGCGTCGGCGTCGCGCTCGGCGTAGGGCGCCTTCGTCGCGATGTCCGAATAGCTCTCGATGCCGACGATGACGGCCAAATCATCGGCGCGCTCCGTCGCCGTGAATCTCGGCGTGGCCAACGGCGCCGCGACGGAGGCCGGCTGAGCAGGCTCGGCTCCGCGCACGGCCTGGGCGATGCGTTGGATGTCGGCGGCGCTCAGCCCCTGCGATACGGGCGGCGCTGATCCGACCGCCGCGCCGCCCGCGGACGGCGACTGGACCGCCACGGCCCCGGCCACGACGCCGGCGGCGGCGCGTTTCTTCGCGAGTTGCTCGCCAAGCGGCTCGCCGGGCCCGTAAAGCGCGCATAAGATCCGCGCCGCTCGCCGGAAATGCGCGTCGATGCGGAACAGATGCTTCCCATCGAAGCCGTCGTAAACGTCGCTGTGGTCGCCATTGACGTTCGTGAATTTGATGCCGAGGTCGCAGACGGCGCCATTGGGGACCGTCGCGATCTTGGCATCGAAGCCGTTCTCCCGGCCATACACCTTCGAGACGACGCGAAAAACGCTGGTGTCGTTCATCACACACACGCGCAATCCACAGCGCGCCTTCGACTCGAGGTCGGCGTCGGTGAAGGTGCGGAGTTGTCCTTCGGAAGAGGTCGCCTGGATCTTGCCGGTGACACAACCGGAGAGGAGCAAAACGACGAGCGGGAGAAAGACCTTCATCTGGTCCCGGCGACGACGCAGGCCTCGCGCATGCGTCCAGTATACAAGGCTATAAAGACCGTTGCCATGACGGCATTCTTCGCCCGGGATGGTCCAAGGAGCTAACGCAGCACGAAATCGGCCGCTGCGTCATGCGCGAGGAACTGCGGCGTCTGGTCGCGGTTGGCGCGTTTGGCCTCGTCTTGGACGCGGGGCGTCATGTAGGCGTGGAGGGACTTGGCCGTGACGCGACCGGCGCCGTCAGCGGCCGCGCCGTTGAGTCCCTTGAGCAGGTAGTAGGTGAACAAGCCGTGCCGCTGCTCGTCGAGCGTGCCGGAGACCTGATTCTCAGCGGAAGCCGTGAGGGCGACGAGCCTGCCGGTGACCGCGCCGGCATCCACCTTCTGGACCAAGGGGCGGGTGCCCGGCGCCAGCACCGAGCGTCCGCCCATGCCCGAGAAACACGCATCCATCGCGACCAACACGCGTTTGGCCTTGAGCGCGGAGAGCTTTTCGTAGAGCCGCTTGACGGGGTAGGCGGTCTCTTCGAGATACTGGGCGTCGCCGTCCGACGGCACCAGATACGCGCTGCCCGACACCGGGTCCGGCGCGCCGTGGCCGGAGAAGTAGAAGAACACGGTGGACTTGTCGTCCGTGTTCTTGGGCAGCCACGCCTCCAGGTTCTTGACCAGCCCCGTGCGCGTCGCCTGCGCGCCCGTCAGCAGCGAGATGTTGCGCCGCGGGTAGCCCAACGCGACGAGATGGTCGTAAACGGCGCGCGCGTCGCGTTCCGCGTGTTTGGCCTCCGGCAGGGCGGCGTATGTCTCCACGCCGATGACGACCGCGAACCGGGTGGCGTCTTCCGGGCTCGAGTAACGCGGCGCGTTCGCGTCCGGCGCCTGCGCGAGCGCGACGGCCGCTTCCTCCTGCTTGGGCTTGGCGGCCTCGGCCATCAACCGCCGCAACTCGTCGGCGGTGATGGCCGCGCCGCCGCCGGCCGGCGCCGCGCCGCCGGCCGCTCCCAACTGCGCGGCGCGCGTCGGGCCGGCCTCGCTCAACAACTGCGCGTACAGCGGGGTTCCCGGCGCCAGATAGCGCGCCGCGACGTCCAGGGCGTCGTTTTCGCCGCCGTCGAGGTGGGCCTCGTAGCCGACCAACAGCCGCTTGGTGTAGGCCGAGTAGAGCTCGACGGGACGCTTCGTGAACGACAGCGCGCGCGACTCGATCTTCATGACAGCGTCGCACGCCTTCGCGTCGTCGAGGCCGGAGATGAAACGCGCCTGCTGGAAGAAGCCGGGTTTGCCCCACAGCCGCGCCGTCGCGCGAGTCATGACGACCGACATCTCCTGACCGGACTTCGGCGTCAGCTTATCGGGCGTCACGCACAGCGACAACGCGCGCGTGTCCGGCAACTTCGCCGTCACCGAGTCGCCCGGCTTGGGCGGCGTCACGCACCCCGCCGACAACGCCGCGGCGAAGATGACGGCGCCTCGGAAGCGGTTCATGCCGTGATTGTACACAAATGAGGCCGCCGGCCCCCGTGAGGGGACCGGCGGCCGTTCACTGCCCCGGCGGTCAGACTGTGTAGCGTGCTCTCTCGGCTGGTTTCACTTGGTAGTGGTAGCCGAGGTCCGGAACCTTGCGGCCATCGAACTCGGAGGTCGGATACGACTTGGGCTTCGACATCAATGCCCCCGCCGTCGCGACCAACCCGGCCGCGCCGCACAGCATGACGAACTTCGGTATGTCGCCTGAGAGGATGGGCGCATAGGTACTGGCGGTCCGAGTGTCTGCCGTCAGCCCCCAGATGTCCTTCAAGTATAGGGCTGCAGCGCCAGCCATGAACAGGCCTCCGGTCGCCAGGATGCCGCCTTGCAGCGCCTGACCGTATTTGCCGCCTGAGACCATCGCCCCCATCGCGACCACGGCGAGAGAGACCACCAACGCCAAGCCTGCCATGATTTTGGCCGCCAGGATGACGCCGGCGCTGAGCGGCGTGGGCGGAGTACCGCTCGTTTTGAGCAGCATAGAAGCGCCGTACAACAACGCCGCTGCCGCTCCGAGCAGCATCGCCGACATGTTGATGGCCTTCTGATAAGGCGTCACGTTCTTGCCGCTCGGGGTCGGCGGCGGCTCGAACTCGTCGGTCTGGGCCGCCTTGTTGGGCGTGCTCGTGGGTTGGGAGCCGGCGCCGTTGCCGACGCCGGGACCGCCGCTGGGCAGGCCGGCGTCCACGCCGGCCATGCCGCCGCCGGAGGCCGAGCCGCCGTCGTAGGTGCGGCCGCCGGCTTGGCTGGAGAAGGCGGTGCGGTTGTCGCGCAAAGCGCCCATGGCCTGGCGCGTCGCCGAGCCGCCGCGCGCGCCGTTGACGCTGCGGCCGATGGAGCGGGCGTTGGACGCGTTGCCGCGGGCAAAACCCCCGCCCAGGGCGCCGCGGGCGCTAGCGGCGTTGGACGCGGTCGCGCCGGCGTTGTTGAGCGGGGCCGCGCTCGCGCTGGCCGAGCCGCCGGAGCCGCCGCCGCCGAAGGACTTGGACAACTCGCCGAGTTTCTTGGCGCCCTGCAGGCCGACCTTGGGCGCGGCCGAGTTGACGGCCATGGACTCGCCCATGTTGGGCGTGGCGTTCGCGGCGCTCGCCGCGGTCGCGTCGGCGGGCGCGGCGTCGGCCGCGGCGGCCGCCGCGCTGCCGTCGAGGGCGCCGGCCTCGGCCTTGGGCGCGTTGGCGCTGGCCAGGAAGCTCAGGGACTGGGAAGAACCGTCGGCGGCCACCGGGGCCACGCCGCCGGCGGCGCCGGCGTCGGCGTTTTTGGGGCGGCTGGCGAAAAGCTGAAGGGCCGGGTTGGAGGAGCCGTCGCTGGGGCCGGGGCCGAACACGGACCAGGCGCCGATGCCCAAGCCGCCGGCCACCGTCGTGCCCGCGAGCACGAGGCCGATGAGGCCCGCCTTGGTGGCGAGCAGGCCGCCGCTGGCGGCCGCGCCGCCCAGGCCGCCGACGCCGCCGGCCGCGCCGCCCGCGCCCGACCCGCCGCCGGTGAGGCGCGAGAGCAGGCCGAGCAGGCCGCTCTGCTTCTTCTCGCGCTCCTTGGTGACGTTGACTTCGGTCTTGATGTCGGGCATCTTGCTCATAACGCCTCCTGAAATCTCAGCTGCGTCCGCTGCCGCTCTCGTTGCCGATGGTCGTGCCGCTGCCGCGCTGCTGCGTCTGGTACATCTGCGCCAACATGGGTCCCAACGAGGTCAAAGCCGTTCCGACGGGCCCTGGAATCATGCCGCCGACGACGGTCGTCACGATCATCATCGCCATCTGTTGCTTGAACTGGTCGCTCATGTTGTTCTGGCTGTTGGCGACCTGGGCCGGGGGCTCTTTGAACTCGCGTTTGTCGAGCTCCGGGTCGTTCATCTTGAGATTGGTCGGGGCCGAATCGAGGCTCTCATAGACGCCGCCGGCGCCCAAGGCCTGGCCGCCGGGGCCGCCGCCGATGGCGGTGCCGCCGCCCTTGCGCCCGTCGAAAAGGGCCGACAGGCTCGACACCTTGCCGTCGTTGCTCGTGAGCCTCGCGGCCTCCTGCGCCTTCTGCGCGGCGTTGGCCAGCGCGCCGCGCGCGTTTTTGGCCTCGGGCAGGTCGGAGACGCTGCCCTGCAGCCCCGTCGTGCCCACCGAGCCCACGGAGGAGTTCTGCGAGCCGAACGCGCCGACGCGGCCGCCCGCGCTGAAGCTGGGCGCCGAGCCGCCGGAACCGCCGCCGCCCAGGCCGGGCATGGACCCGCCTAGCTTGGGTTGGGCGAAACCCTTCTGAGCCTTCTGACCGCCCCAACCGCTCGGGTCGGAGGTGGCCGCCGCCTTGAGCGCGGAGGCGAGCGTGCCGCCGGCCGCCGCGGCGCCGGCCGTCGGCGCCTCGACGGGAGCCGCCGGCTCGTCGGGGGCCTGATAGAGCGACGACATCACGGTCCCGTCCGCCTTCTTGGGGCGATGGACGTCCATCGCGAGGTCGAGGGTCGAGCCCGGCGCGCCGTTGGGGTTGTCGCTGCCGTCGAGGCTGCCTTCGCCCAACGGCATGCTCTCGGTCGGCGCGCTGGTGTCGATGCGCGTGGAGCCGACGGACGGCTCCATCATCGGCAGGGTCAGCCACCCCGCCGTGAACGCGAATCCCACCAGGATGAGCCACCAATACTTCTTATAAGGGTCGTCGCTGGGACGCACCGCGACCTTGGTATTGATGGGG
>JANRKA010000015.1:0-22224 GCA_033875325.1 Elusimicrobiota bacterium
GCGGCGGCGCCTTCGGCGGCTCGGGCGCCGGCGCGGCGCCTCCGATCCCGCTGAGGATGGAGTCCAGGTCCGACAGGATGGACTGGATCTCCTCCTTGTCCTTCTTGTTCGGGTCGTCCGCCATCAGGAGCCGGCCACCGAGAGGCCCTTGAGCTTCAGGGCGATGTCCTCGGGGTTGGAGGATTCCTCGAGCACGGTCTTGTCGTCGATCTTGCCCTCGCGGAACAGCCGCAGGAGGTCCTGGTCGAAGGTGTGCATGCCGTAATACTCGCCCGCTTCCATGGTCTTGCGCAGCTCGGCGACCTTGCCCTCGACGAGATGGCGGCGCACGACGGAGTTGCCGATCATGATCTCGGTGGCGGGGTAGCGGCCCTTGCCGTCCTTGGCGAGCACGAGCCGCTGGCCGATGACGCCTTTGAGGCAGTTGGCGAGCTGTTGACGCACCTGCGAATGCTGATGGGCGGGGTGGGCGTCCACGATGCGGTCCACGGTCTGCGCCGCGTCGATGGTGTGGATGGTGGAGAGCACGAGGTGGCCGGTCTCGGCCGCGGAGATGGCGGCCTGCATGGTCTCCAGGTCGCGCATCTCGCCGACGACCACCACGTCGGGGTCCTGGCGCAGGACGTGTTTGAGCGCGTGGCCGAAGGACTTGGTGTCGTGGCCCACCTCGCGCTGGACGATGGTGGACTTTATGTCCGTGTGGAAGAACTCGATGGGGTCCTCGATGGTGATGACGCGGTGCTGGTGGTTCAAGTTGATGTGGTGCAGGAAGCTGTTGAGCGTGGTGGTCTTGCCCGCGCCCGTGATGCCCGCGAAGAGGATGAGGCCGCGGCTCTCCGCGCCGAGCTTGGTCATCGCGTCGACGGGCAGGTTGAGCTCCTCGAAGGTGCGCAGCTTGACGGGCACGACGCGCAGCGTCAGCCCGATGCTGCCGCGCTGGCGGTACACGTTGACGCGGAAACGCGCCATGCCCTCGAGCGCGTAGGCCAGGTCGAGCTCCATCTCCCTTTCGAACTCGGCGGCCTGTTCCTTGGTCATGAGCTGGTAGGCGATGCCCTTGATGTCCTCGGGCGTCATCTTCTGCAGGTTGGTGGCCAGGATCATCGAGCCGTGCACGCGCAGGGCCGGGACGGAGTCGGCCTTGAAGTGGATGTCCGAGATCTCCTTCTGGACCATCAGGGACAGCAGGTTCTTGATGTCGACAGCCATGATTTTCCCTAAGCTCGCGAGATTTCTATTCCTTGTAGCGTCAGCCAATCCGACGCCAAGGGGCTCACGATCGCGTCTGCCGGGAGTGTAAGCCGCTTTCCTCCCGCCGTCAACGCCTTTTTAATGTCGTACTCCGACCAGAAGCGCCGTCCCTTGGGCCCCGGCGGCGGCAGGCCGGACGGGCGGGCCTTCGCGGCCGCCGGCGGGGCGGCGGCCGCGGGACGAGCGGACGCCGCCGGCTCGGCTTTCGCCAATCCGGCGATGACGATGTCGATGAGGTCGTCTCGCGTCAGCATGCTCGCCGTCGAACCGGGGGACAGGCCCCCGGCTCAACGCTCAACCGCGGACCTTGATGGAGATCTGGTCGAGGTACTTCTCGAGGTCGTCGTGCGGGCGCGGGATGACGTGCACCGCGACCAGCTCGCCGACCTTCTGGGCCGCGGCGGCGGCCGCGTCGACGGCGGCGCGCACGGCGCCGACCTCGCCCCGGCACAGCGTGGTCACCAGGCCGTTGCCGACCTTCTCGTAGCCCAGCAGGCGCACCTTGGCCGACTTGGCCATCGCGTCCGAGGCCTCGATCATGCCCGTGAAGCCCTTCGTCTCCACCAATCCCAGCGCTTCTCTCGATTCCGCCATGTGATCCCCCTTTGTCATTCCTCGTCGTGATCGTGGTCGTGACCGTGGTCATGACCGCGCTCTTCGGCGCCCGTCTCGAGCACGGCGTTGCAGCCGGTGCAGCGGCGCGGCGTGCTGTAGGTGCGCACGCACTGGTCGTCCTCGGGCCACCACTCCTCGAAGAACATGTCCACCTTCTTGTGGCACTTGAGGCAGAACTTCTCCAGGCCCGCCCCGCAGCCGGCGCAGAACTTCGGGAACGGCTGGTCCTTCACGGTGTGCATGATGGCCCCGCAGGCGCCGCACTGCAGGTCCACGACGATGCGGTATTTCGGCTCGGGCTTCTTCGCCATGTTTACCTCGTTAATAACCCTTTCCTTCAGATTTCGCGTCGGTGACGATGGCGACGCTCGCGGAAGTGCCCAGGCGCGTGGCGCCCGCGGCGATCATGTCGTGAGCGGCCTTGGCGTCACGGATGCCGCCCGAGGCCTTCACGCCCATCAGCGGGCCCACGGTCTCGCGCATGAGCTTGATGTCCTCGACGGTGGCGCCGCCGCCGCCGAAGCCGGTCGAGGTCTTGACGAAATCGGCGCCGGCCTTCTTGGACGCGGCGCAGGCGCGCACCTTCTCCTCGTTGGAGAGCAGCGAGGTCTCGAGGATGACCTTGAGCACCTTGCCCCGCGTGGCCTCGCGCACGGCCTTGATGTCGTCGTAGACCAAGGCGTCGTTGCCGGATTTCAGCGCGCCGATGTTGATGACCATGTCGATCTCGTCGGCGCCGTTGGCGATGGCGTCGCGCGCCTCGATGGACTTGACCGTCGGCGTCGTCGAGCCCAGCGGGAATCCGACCACGGTGCACACCTTCACCCCCGAGCCGCGCAGGTACTGCGCGGCGAGCGCGACGTAGGACGGGTTCACGCAGACGGAGGCGAAGCAGTAATTGCGGGCCTCTTCGCAGAGCGTGGCGATCTCGGCCTGGGTGGCGTTGGGCTTGAGCAAGGTATGGTCCACGTAGCGCGCGGTGTCGGAGCCCTTCTTCTGCGGCTTGCAGACGGACACGCGGGCCGCGCCGGCGGCCTGGATGAGCGTGGCCTCCACGTGCGCGTCCTCGTCGTCGTCATCATGGCCGGGCTTGGGCGGCAGCGAGGAGAAGGCGCCCTTGGCGGGCGCCGCGCCCCAGGAGGCCGCGTTGCCGAACACCTTGCCGGCCGAGCCCACCGAGGTCTTCACCTCGCCCTTGAGCGCCTTGGGGCCGGACTCGCACTCGCAGCGGTTGGTCTTCAGGAAGCCTTTGGCCGCGAGGGCCTTCACCACTTCTTCGACGACGTTCTTGAGCTGAGCCTCAGTCATATTTGGTCACCTTGCCGCCCGACGATACCGCGTCCACGATGGCGACGACGATGGTGCGCACCGGCGCCTTGTCGTCCTTCATCACGGAACGGGCCGAACCGCCTTCATCCATCACGAGAACGATCGAGCCGGGGCCCGCGCCCACCCCGCCTTCCACCGCCATCTGCGCGTCGCCCAACGGCTTCTGCGTCATGGGGTCGATGGGCCGCACGAGCAGCATGCGCCGGTCCTCCAACCCCTTGTGCTTGCGCGTCGCCCACACGTTGCCGACCACTTCACCGACGAACATCGTCGCCCCCTGCTGACTCATCCGCGTCATTCACAAGGTCGGGTGTTGTCAACAACACCCGCCGACGGAAACGCGCGGCGGCATCCGTCATCGGTTCGTCCCCCGGAAATCCCTGACCTGATGGCCGTCCACGATGCCCACCACGGCGGCGTCGACGGGAGGCGCGTCGGGGAAGGCCACGGCCGCGTCGCGGCTCGCCACCCAGAACACCTTCTCGGAAGAGCCCGCGCCGACCGCGTCGGCCGCGACGATGGGGTCGCCCAAAGCGGCCTCGTCCTCCCAGCGCAGCGGCTGGATGAGCAGGAGGTTCTTGCCCGCGATGGCGGGGTCCTGGCGCGTGCAGAAGACGCGGCCCACGACGCGGGCGAGCTTCACTTGCGGTACCCCTCGATGGCGTGCACTTTGGCGAGCCGCCCGCTGTGGCGGCCGCCCTCGAAGGGCGTCGAGAAGAACACCTTCACGATCTCGCCGTGGATGAGCTCGCCGTGCGATTTGCCGCCGATGCACAAGACGTTGGCGTCGTCGTGCTGCGCGGCCATGCGCGCGGAGACCGAGTCGTAGGCGGCCACCGCGCGGCAGCCCGCGACCTTGTTGGCGGCCATGCAGACCGCGCCGCCGAAACCGTCGATGAGGATGCCCTTGTCGAACTCGCCGCGCACGACGGCCTCGGCGACGAGTTGCGCCACGTCGGGATAGTCCACGGCGTCGGTGGAGTGGCAGCCGAAGTCGGTCACCTCGTGGCCGAGCGCCTGGACGGCCTTCTTGATGAAGGCTTTGGCGCCGAAGCCGCCGTGGTCCGACCCGATCACCACTTTCATGCTCTTATTTTCCCACCGTCGCGAGCAGCTGCGGATCGGCCTGCGGGATGACCACGTGGGACACCAGCAGGTCCTTCTTGACCGCGGAGATGCCCGCGGCCACCGCGGTGCGCACGTCGCCCACATCGCCGCAGAGAGTGACGTAGCCCTTGCCGCCGCCGACCACGGTTTTGGTCTCGAGGATGTGCACCGACGCGGCCTTGCTGGCCGCGTCGGAAGCCAGCACCGCCGCGACGGCTTCCTTGGTCTCGATGATGCCCAGGGCGCCGAGGGCTTCCACCGGCCGCCGCTTATCAAGAGAATCCACGACCTGCTGCGCCACGTTGCGGATGAGCACCTCGTCCACCAGCGTCTTGCCCAGGACCTCGCGGCCCGCGCGCATGGAGGACTCGACCTCGCCGACGGGGCCGGTGACGAAGATGATGTACTTGCCGCGCGCCACGATGACGGTCTTGGCGAGCTTGACCGAGGCCATCTTGCACATCGCGTCCGAGGCTTCGATGCCCTTGGCGATGGAGGACGACTCCAGGAATCCGACGGCGAGGTTGGCGAGCATGTTATTTTTTCCCCTTGGCCTTCTTCTTGTTCTCGACGAAGGCGACCACGGCGTCGCCGGCCTTCACGGTCATGACTTTCGCGCCCCAGTGCGTCGTGAGCGGCCCGCGCAGCACCTGGGCTCCGCGGTTGGCGAGGTCCTTATAAAGCTTGTCGATGTTCGGCGTGGAGAAGTACAGCGTGGCCATGCCGTGCCTCACGGGATAACCGAGCTCCTCGTCCTCCCCGCGCTCCTCGTCGCCCCCCAGCACGATGGACTGGCCCGCGAAGGACACCATGCCCGACTTCCGGTCGCCTTCGCCCCAGGTCTCGCCGCCTTGGCCGCCGGCGACCTCGGTCCAGAAGCGCCAGGCGTCCTCGAATTTGCCGGTCGGGAGGTAGAGATGCTCCAAGCCTTTCACGGCGGGCGCCTTCGCCGTCTTCGCGTTCTTCTTCATGCGATTCGGAAGTACCCCACGAGCGCGCAGTGCAGCGGGCGCGCGAAGTGGCTGGCCTTGGTCAGGCCGTCGCCGGTGGGCGTGCCGATGGACATGGTGGCGTAACCCTCGCCCAGGCCCAGGCCGTAGAGCGTGGGCGCGTTCTTGACGAAGATGGAGCACTGCATGCGTCGCGCCATCTTGGTGAGGTTGCCCACGTGCGTGGAGTGCATGGCCGCCGTGTGGCGATGCCCGCCCTCGGCGGCCGCGGCGAGCTCGATGGCCGCGTCCACGTCGGGCACGACGGTCACCGGCAGGAAGGGCATGAGCTGCTCGGTCCAGACCAGCGCGTGGTCGTTGGGCACTTCCGCCCAGAGCAGGCGCGCTTCGGCGGGAATCGTGAGGCTGATGCCTTTGGCGATGACGGAGGCGTCCTTGCCGACGAAATCCCTGTTGAGGACGGGGTCCTTGCAGCCCTTGCCCCCCTCCTTGATGACGAGCTTCGTGAGCTGCTCGCACTGCGCGGGGGTGAGCTCGAAGGCGCGTTTGTCCTCGCGCATGGCGGCGAGGAACTTGGCGGAAGCCGCGCGCGTGACGATGACTTCCTTCTCCGCCGTGCAGAGCACGTTGTTGTCGAAGGAGGCGCCGAAGATGATGTCCTGGGCGCATTTCGGGAAATTGGCGGTCTCATCCACCACGACCGGCGGGTTGCCCGGGCCGGCGGCGATGGTCTTGCAGGTCTTGCCCACCGTCATCGCGACCTTCACGATGGCGGGGCCTCCCGTGACCATGTTCACCTTGGCGTCGGGATGCGCGAGCAGCGCCTTGGTGTTCTCCTGCGAGGGCTTGTCGTAGGTGGTGATGAGGCCCTTGGGCGCGCCGGCCGCGACGGCGGCCGCGGAGAGGGCGCGCATCGCCGCCAGCGTCGTCTTGAAGGATGCCGGATGCGGCGAGAAGACCACGGCGTTGCCGGCCGCGATGATGGAGATGGCGTTGTTGATGATGGTGGCGGCCGGGTTCGTGGACGGCGTGATGGCGGCGACGACGCCGTAAGGCGCGTATTCGACGAGCGTCAGGCCCTTGTCGCCGGTGTAAGCGCGGCTGACCAGGTCCTCGACGCCGGGCGTGCGCGTCGCGCAGACCAGGTTCTTCTGCACCTTGTCCGCGACGCGGCCCATGCCGGTCTCCTCGCGGGCGAGCTGCGCCCAGGCCTCGGCGTTGGCGATGGCGGCCTTGCGCATGGCGCGGATGACCTCGCGCCGCACTTCCAGCCCCTGGTCCTGGAAGACCTCCTGGGCCTTCTTCGCCGTCTGCACGGCGGCGTCCACGGAGGAGTGCAGGACGTCGCACCCGCCCGTCGACGAGGGGCAGGGTTTCCCCGACGGCGCTGAGGAGATCGCTTCCGCACCGTCGAGCTTCTTCAAGACCTCCGCGACGATGCGGGCGATCTCCTCAGTTTGCATGGGCGTCCTCCGCCTTGCGGAACACCTTCTTGCCGTCCTGCTCCACCGCGTCCACGATGGCGAAGATGACGGCGTCCACGGGGCGGCCCTCGGTGCGCGAGGTCTGCCGCGCGCTGGAGCCCTGCACGACGAGCACCAGCTCCCCCTCGCCGGCGCCGACGGAATCCACCGCGACCAAGGGGGTCCCCTTGGGCGCGCCGGACACGTCGACGGGCTGCAGCAGGAGCAGCTTCGAGCCGACCAGCTTCTCGTCCTTCTGGGTGCAGACGACGGACCCAGTGACTCGGGCGAATATCACGATGCCTCCGTGCGGCTCTTACTTCTTGCGGGCGAGGGTCTCGGGAGAGGAGATGGGCATCTTCCCCTCGAGGTCCGGGTGCGGCTGCGGGATGACGTGCACGGCGATGAGCTCGCCGACCTTCTGGGCGGCGGCGGCGCCGGAGTCGCAGGCGGCCTTGCAGGCGGCGACCTCGCCGCGGAACAGCACGGTCACCAGGCCGGTGCCGACCTTCTCGTAGCCCACGATGCGCACGTCCGCGGCCTTCACGGCGGCGTCAGCGGCTTCCACGCAGGCCACGAGGCCGCGGGTCTCGATCATTCCGAGCGCGTTCATTTGTCTTGTTCTCCTATGCGATGTGCACGAAATCCCCGGTCTTGAGGCCGGAGGCGTTCGCCTCGTCGGTGTCCACATGGAACTCGAGGCTGTACTTGGTCCCGACACGCACGACCACGTCTTCGAAAACGGTGGAGCGGCCGCCGCCCGCGCCGGCGCGCACGCGCACCACCTCGCCCGACTCGATGCCGATGGTCTTGGCCTCGTCGGGGTGGAAGTGGAGGTGGCGTTGGGCGATGATCACGCCCTCTTTGATCTCTACGGAGCCCGCGGGCCCGACGAGGACGGCGCCGGCGGAACCTTTGACGTCGCCGGATTCGCGGACCGGCGGCTTCAGGCCGATGGCCATGGCGTCCGTCGCGGCCAGCTCGATCTGGGTGTGGTCGCGGTACGGGGCGACGAGGCGAATCTTCTTGAGCACGCCCTTGGGCCCTCGCACGTCGATGCACTCCTCCGCCGCGTAAAAACCGGGCTGCTTGATGTCCTTCACGCGTTTGGGCTCGGCTTGCGCGCCGAACAGGGTCTTGAAGTGCTCTTTCGTCAGATGGCAGTGCCTCACCGACACGCCGACCGGGATGGCGAGCCGGGAGCGCTTCATGCGCTTCTCGATCTCGGCGGCCAGGCCGGCGGCGAGGTCGGCGGCGGGCATCAGGCTCCCTTGAACCCCATGATGCGGGCGAAGGCGTCGGGCTTGAGCGAGGCCCCGCCCACCAGCGCCCCGTCCACGTCGGGTTGGGCCATGAGCGAGTCCACGTTCTCGGCGGTCACCGAGCCGCCGTAGAGGACGCGCGTGCCGGCCGCGAAGCCGTCGCCGTGCAGCTTTTTGAGCTGGCCGCGGATGAAGAGGTGGGCCTCCTGCGCCTGCTGCGGCGTGGCGGTTTTGCCCGTGCCGATGGCCCAGACGGGCTCGTAGGCGATGACGAGCTTGGACAGGTCGGCGGGAGCGAAACCCTTGAGGCCGCCCGCCACCTGGGTCTCGAGCACGCGCCAGGTCTTCTGCGACTCGCGCTCCTCCAAGGTCTCCCCCACGCACACCACCGGGGTCAGCCCGGCCTTGAGCGCGGCGGCGAGTTTCTTGTTGATCCACTCGTCCGTGTCGTTGAACAGCTTGCGCCGCTCGGAATGGCCGATGAGCACCATGGACGCCCCCGCGTCCTTGACCTGGACCGCGGAGACCTCGCCGGTGAAGGCGCCCTTCTCCTCCCAGTAGCAGTCCTGCGCGCCCACGCGCACCGGGGAGCCCTTGAGCACCTCGGCGACGACCGTGAGGGCGGTGAAAGGGACGAACACGGCGGCCTCCCCGGAGGCCGACGGGGCGGCCGCGGCCACGGCCTTGGCCAGGGCGGCCGATTCGGCCAAGGTGAGGTGCATCTTCCAGTTGCCGGCGAGCAGCGGGCGGCGGAGGGCGGAGGCCATTTTTTCAATCCCCTTGTGGACATTTTGTCCACAATCTTGACTCACAAGCCGACGACGACGACAGGTAAATTCTATAAGCCCGCGGGGTGCGAGTCAACAGTTAAGTTGGGGTCAAGTTAAGCTGGGGTCAGACCCTTCTTAACTCCACACTCCTGATTCGATAGTTAAGAAGGGTCTGACCCCAGCTTAACTTGACCCCAACTAACTTAGAAGCGGGACAGGGGGAGGACGTAGTCGCCCATCTTGCCGGGGCTGTAGGGGCCGGGGTGGCCGGGGCGCGGCGGGTGCTGGACGCGCATGGCGAGCACGCCGGCTTTTTTGGCCTCGAGCATGTCCAGGTCGGCGTCGCCGAAGAAGGCGACGAAGCGGCCCTTCTCCATGTGCAGGTGTTTGTCGGCGGGGTCGGGGGTGAACAGGAAGCTGCCCGGGGCCAAGCGGCGCCATTCCTTGCGGAGGGCCTCGCCGTCGGTGCCCTGGCGGTCGGCCATGATGACGATGCGGAATCCCAGCCCGCGCAGCAGCACCGCCGTGGTGAAGGCCACGAACTTGTAGCTCTCCAGCTCGTAAGAGTTGTTGACGATGCCCCAGTAGCCCGCGCCGCCCGCCTGCTGGGAGAGCCGCGACGCCTTCTCGAAGGCCTTGGTCGAGTCCACGAGGGTCCCGTCATAGTCGAAGCCGACCGATAGGCGGCCGATGGTGACGAGGCTGAAGATCAACCCCCAGACGCTCATCGCCGCGAGGACCTTCTTCGTCGTGGTCCAGGCCTTCTCGACTTGCGCGCGCGTGTCCTTGAACACCATGGCTCAATCCTCCGACAGCGTGATGCGCCCCATGGTCGGGAGCGCGAGGGTCTTCTGCGACTCGGCGCAGGCGCGCAGCGCGTCGCGCGCGAGGACTTCCGTCTCCTCGCGACGCACGGCGCGGTCGAAGACGGAGAAGCCGTCCCCGCCGTTGACGATGAAATCGAGCGTGACCAGCGCGTACTCCTTCGCGTCGTCGAGGGGCTTGCCTCCGACGAACGCGGAGGACAGGCGCTCTCCGGCGGGCGCCTTGCGCCTCGCCGTCACCGCCGCGCCGGAGAACTGCGCCATGCGCGCCTGGCCGACGCCGTGATCGAGGACCTGCCGCACGTCGGCGCCCTTCATGGTCAGCTTCACGACGTAGTTGTCGAAGGGCATCACGTTGAAGAGGGAGCGCAGCGTCACGGGCCCGGCCGGCAGGTCGGCGCGGATGCCGCCGCCGTTCTGCAGGGCCAGGTCGCCGGAGAAGCGGGAGCGGTAGCAGTCCGTCATCCACGCGCCGAGCGCGGACTCGCGGTCCGACTCGCGGTTGAACGCCGCCGCCGCGGTGGCCAACACGACGGAGAAGACCCGGTCCACTTCGGCCGAACGCGCGGAGACGAGCGCCTTGACCTTCTCATCCTCCCCCTTCGCCGGGTCGAGGTCGATGAGCTCGTCGGAAGAGGAGACGACTTTGCGCGTCTTGTCGTCGATGACGAGCGTCGTCTTGCCGGCGGCGAAGAGGTATTGCCCGGCCTGCGTCACGAGCGTGCCGTTCTTCGGCTCGCGCCAGGCTTCGCGCAGGAAGGTGTGCGAGTGGCCGCCGACGATGAGGTCGATTCCGGGCACCTCGCGGGCGATGGTCTGGTCGCCCTCGTACTTCGGGCCGCGGTCCTGCTCGAAGCCGACGTGGGTGAGCGCGATGATGACCTCGGCGCCCGCTTTCTTGAGCTCGGCCACGGCGTCGCGCGCCTCGTCGGCCTCGCGGCGGAACGAGAGCCCCGCGATGTTCTTCGGGAAGGAGAGGCGCTTCATGCCCGTCGTGGTCAGCCCGAAGATGCCGAACTTGACCCCCGCCACTTCCTTGACGACCCACGGCCTCACCCACTCGACGCGTTTGCCGGACTTCGCGTCGCGCGTGTTGGCCGAGAGCACGGGCGCCGCGATCCTCGGGATGAGGGCCTTGAGCTTGTCGGCGCCCGCGTCGTATTCGTGGTTGCCCACGACGACGGCGTCGTAGCCCAGCGCGTTGAAGTACTCCGCCATCACCGCGCCGTGCGTCAGCGAGCCTTCCGGCGTGCCCTGCCACCAGTCGCCCGCGTCGAGCAGCAGGCGCGGGCCTTCGTGGCGGGCGAGCAGCGCCGCGAACGCGGGCGCGCCGCCGACGAGCTTCTTGGGGTCGTCCTTGGCGGGCCGGGCCATGAGCCAGCCGTGCACGTCGTTGGTGTGCCACACCGTCACCTCGACGGCGGCGGCGGGCGCGGCGAGCAGCAACAGCGCGACGAGCAATCGGTTCATGAGAGGTCGGCTCCAAGGACGTCCACGGCGCGCTGCAGGGCCTCGGCGGCGCGCGAGAGGCGGTCGGCCGCCTTCTCGCGCGTGAGCGCCGCGACGAAGGCGGGGTCCTCGTGCGCGTCGGCGCGGACCGCGCGGCGGCGGCGCTCGCACTCCCCGGCCCAGCGTTTGGCGTCCACGAGAGCGTCCGCGCGGGCCCCGCCCGACGCGGCGAGCGCGGCGGCCAAGGACTTGGCGCCCGCGGCGAGCGCGGCGGCGCCGGCGGCGAGCTCTTTGTCGGCGGGCAGCTCCTGACGCGCGGCCTCGACGACGGCGGCGGCGGCGTGCTCCACGGCCTCGCGCAGGGCGAAGGACAGGTCGGCGGCGTCCCCCTTCTTGGCGCCGCGGGCGGGTTTGAGCGCGCTGACGGCTTCGTCGCGCCAGCCCGCCGCGCGCAGCCGCGCCGTGCGCGCCGACGCCACGGCGTCCGCGCCGGGTTTCTTGAACCAACGCGCCGCGGCCGCGGCCGCGAGGGCGAAGGTGTCGGCTTGGCCGGCGAGAGCGGCCGGCGCGTCGAGGCGGCGCATGGGTCCAGTCTACGAAATTTTCCCGGACGTGCGCGGAGCGCGCGCGGCTCTCTAAGGCCGCGCGAGGACGGAGAGCAGGCAGCGCACGCCGCCGCGCTCGGCGCCGAGCACGGACTCGGACTCCAGGCGCAGGCCGGCGGCCTCGAAACGCTCGCGGAAGGATCGGCGGTGCGCCTCCTCCCGGGGACCGGCGAAGCCGTGGGCGAGGATGAGGCGTCCGCCCGGACGGACCCAGGACGCGGCGCGGCCGAAGAAGGCGGCGAACTCGGCCGCGACGCCGGGCCGGTCCAGGTAGTACAAAACGTCGCCCAGCACCACGGCGTCGTAGGGCCCGTCTTCTCCCGGCTCCCAGACGAGCAGGTCCGCCTCCTCGTAGCGGGCCTGCGGCGCGCGCGCCTTGGCGCGGCCCAAGGCCGTGGTCGAAATGTCCACACTCGTCACCCGCCCCGCGCGCTCGGCCAAGCGAGCGGTGAAGTGGCCCTCGGCGCAACCGCACTCCAGGACCGACTCCAGACGCCGGGGCAGAGCCGCCTCCATGGCGTCGAGCCGGGCCGTCTCGTACGGCGCGGACCCGTAGCCGAAGGGGTCCTGGCGGCGGCCGAACTGGCGCTGCATCTTGCGGCGGGTCTTGTAGGCCTGCCAGGCCACGCGCAGGCGCGACAGGAGGCTCACCGCGGCCTCCGGAAAAGGAAGGCCACGATGAGCGGATAGCCCAGGTACTTGCGCGCGCGCGGCAGGCGCCTCGCCAGAGCCGCGTCCACGGGCAGCTCCTCCATGGACTCCAGCGCGAGACCGGCGGCGACCGCGGCGTTGAGGAAATCGGCGATGCCGTGGTCGAAGCCGCGGGGATAGGTCTTCTCGCCCGTGTCGGGGTCGTGGAAGGCCGCGCGCGAGCCGCGCAGCAGCATCGCCGGGTGCATGGCGCTGACGAAGAGCTCCCCGCCGGGCGCGCAGACGCGGCGCGCCTCGGCGAAGAAGCCGCGCAGGTCGCGGACGTGCTCGAGCACCAGGCCGCTGACCACGGCCGCGAAGCGCGCGGACGGGAAGGGCAGCCGGCGACCGGGCGCGACGCGGCGCCAGTCCACCTGCCCTGCGCGGTCCTTGGCCCGGGCCGCGGCGAGCATGCCCGCCGAGAGGTCCACGCCCGCCACGCGCGCGCCGGCCGCGGCGAGCGCCAACGCGTGCCGGCCCGTGCCGCAGCCCAAGTCCAGCACGCGCGCCCCGCGCAGCCGGCGGCCGCGCCGCCAGCGCGCGAAGGCGCGCTCCTCCAGGGCGGTCGCGGGGTTGCCGTCCGTGTCGTAGACCGCGGCCCAGCGGTCGTAGCCGGCGGCGGTCGGGACGAAGCGGCGGCTCACGCGCGCCCCGCCACGAGCGCCTTCAGGCGCAGCGCGTCCTTGAAGGCGTGTAGATGCGAGAACACGACGAAAGCCGGGCCCTTCTCGACGGCGGCGGCGATTGTGGACATATCGTCCACGCCCAGGAACCGGCCCCGGGGCACGCCCGGCCGCAGGTAGCGCACCCGGCCCCGGGCGGGCGGCTTCTGCCTCAACGGGTCGAAGGCGCGCTCCAGGCCCAGGTCGCCGCAGACCTTGTCGGCCAGGCGTTCCCATTCGGCGCCGCGGGGCGCCCACACCGGGGTCAGGCGGCCGCGCGGGAAGGCCTTGAAGAAGCGGTAGAAGTCGCGCAGGCGGTCCGGCCCGGGAAGGAAGGACGCCGGGGTCTCGAAGACGACCAGGCGGGCCCCCAGGGCCTCGGCCGCGGCCTTGGTGGCCAGCCACGCCTCGTGGACCTCCAAGGTCTCGCGGAAGGCCCCACACAGGGGCTGGCGGGCCTTGGAGAGCGCCTTGCCGGCGGCCGGGAATCCCGCGTCCTGCGGACCGTGGGTGACGAGGTGGTAGGCCTGGACGGCCAGCTCGCCTCCCTGCGGGACGTCGGCCTTCCAGTTGGCCAAGGTGGCGGGGCGGGGCATCACGGCCCCGGTGGCCGCCTCGGCGAAGTCGAGCTCCCGCCAATAACGGTCGCGACCCACCGGGAAACCCGCGCAGCCGATCCGGATCATGACCGCGGGCCTAGTCGAAGAGCGAGAACTCGGGCGCCTTCACGGGGCGCTTGACGGTCTCGGGCAGGCGGCGGCCCCAACGCAGGCAGAACCAGGCCAGGCCGACGAGGGCCAGGCCGTAGGCGAGCTCGAACCCGGCCCAGCGCAGCCATTGCGCCTGGGTGACGAAGGCCCAGGGGGCCGGGGCGTAGAGGTTGGCCTCGGGCTCGCCGGCGAACAGGTCGTAGAGCCCCTTCAAAGCGACCAGCCCGCCCCACCCGGCGAACAACGCCGCGGCGAGACGGGCCAGTCCTCTGATCCGGATGGTCTCGGTGGAGACCATTGGGATCAGCGCTTCGAGTACTGGAAGCGCTTGCGGGCCTTGGGCTGACCGGACTTCTTGCGCTCGACCATGCGGGGGTCGCGCGTGAGGAAGCCGGCGGCCTTCAGGGCCTTCTTGTTCTTCTCGTCGAGCTTGACGAGGGCGCGGGAGATGGCGTGACGGGCGGCGCCGGCCTGGCCGGTGATGCCCCCGCCGACGACCTTCACCACGTAGTCGTGGGTCTTGGAGCCGTCGATGGTCTCGATGGGCGCCATGACGTCGCGGATCTGGTGAGGGAGGCCGCGGAAATACTGGTCGATCGGCTTCTTGTTGACGGTGACCTTGCCGTCGCCCTTCGGCAGGAGACGGACCTGCGCGATGGCGTTTTTGCGGCGGCCGGTGGCCTGGATGGCGTCGTTTTTGCCCATGGTGTTAAGCTGCCTTCGCGTTCAGGATGGTGTGAGGATGCTTGTCGCCCGGGTAGATCTTCAGGCGCACCATCTGCTGGCGGCGCAGGCGGTTGTCGTTGAGCATCCGACGGACGGCGAGATAGACGATCTTGCGCGGGTCGCGCTCCATCTGCCGCTTGTAGGGCATGGTCTTGGCGCCGCCGGCGTAGCCGGAGTGGGAGAAGTAGAACTTCTGCTCGTCCTTCTTGCCGGTGATCTTCACGTGCTTCGCGTTCGTCACGACGACAAAGTCGCCGCAGTCGACGAAATTCGTGTAGGTGGGCTTGTGCTTGCCGCGGAGCCAGACGGCGGCCTTGGTCGCGATGCGGCCGAGGACCTGGCCCTTGGCGTCGATGTGATGCCAGCGACGCTCGGAAGCGGCCTGGCGCGGGGGGTGGATGTAGCTGTTCTGAGGCATAGTGAGGTACTGTAGCAAATTACCGTCGGTGGGACAACTAGTTGTCGCCGGGCGCCGGGGGGCGGCGGGTACCGTAGGGCTCCCCGGCGGGCCCCTTCCAATACACCTCCAGGTTCAGGGACGCCCGGCGGTAGACCGCCTCGCCGGCCTCCGTGATGGCGCCCTGGGGGTCGAAGAGGCGCTTGCCCTGCCAGTCGGTGAACTTGAGCACCCATTTGGCCTCGGCGCCCTTGCCCTCGAAATAGGCGATGGCGTCCTGGGTCAGCAGCGCCCGGTAACGCTCGAAGCCTTCCTTGGTGAGCAGGACCCGCACGGCCTTGCCCTCCTTCAAGGTGACGGTCCACGGACGGATGCCGCCCGGCTTGCCGCGCAGGTACTCGACCCCGTCCGCGTCGGTCCGGCGCATGCGCTCGAGCAGGGCTTGGTCCTCGGGGCTGAAGGTGCCCTGGTCCGGCGACACGAGGCGGCGGCGCCACATCTCCTCGAGGGCCGCCCGGCGGTCGAAGACCGGCTCTTCGGCGGCCTTGGGCGCCTCGTGCCCTCCCAGGCCGGCGGCGCCGGCCAGAGCGGCGAGCAGGAGCGCGGCGGGACCGGTCACTTGGCGGAGAGGATGCGGGGCAGGACCACGCCGACCTGGTCCATGTATTTGCCCTTGCGGTCGGAGTACGAGGTCTCGCAGAGCTGGTCGCCCCCGAAGAACAACAGCTGGGCGATGCCCTCGTTGGAGTAGATCTTGGCGGGCAGCGGCGTGGTGTTGGAGATCTCGATGGTGAGGTACCCCTCCCATCCCGGCTCGAGCGGCGTCACGTTGATGATGATGCCGCAGCGCGCGTAGGTGGACTTGCCCAGGCAGACGGCCAACACCTCGCGCGGGATCTTGAACTTCTCGAGCGAGCGCGCCAGCGCGAAGGAGTTGGGCGGCACCACGCAGGTGTCGGCCTTGATGTCCACGAAGGCCTTCTCGTCGAACTTCTTGGGGTCGACGACCGTGCCGTGCACGTTGGTGAACACCTTGTACTCGTCGGCCACGCGGATGTCGTAGCCGTAGGAGGAGAGCCCGTAGGAGATCTTGTCCTTGCCGTCGAGATGCTCGACGAAAGGCTCGATCATCTTCTGCGTCCGGGACATCTCGCGGATCCACTTGTCGGATTTGATCATGGGTTCTCCTGGGGCCTGCGGCGATTATATATTTTCGGCCGGACGCGTCCCGTCATTTGTAGAGGCGGCGCGACATGAGGCGGACGGCGTCCTCGTTCTCGGCGACGGTCTCCGCGCCGAAGCCGTCGGCGACGCATTCGAAGACGCCGTCGGGGAAGACGAACAGGTAGTGACGGCCCTTGCCGCCGAAGGACTCGCGCACCCAGGCCGAGCGCTCGACCTCGTAGCCGCCCGGGGCCTTGGGCGCGCGCGCCGGCGGCGGGCCGAAGCGGTGCTCGTAGGCCGTGTGGAAGGACACGATGATGTGCTGGTCCTTGAGCGCGATGAAGGCCATGTAGGACAACACCACGACCCCGTCCTTGGCCAGCACGATGGGCAGCGGGTTCTTGGCGTCGGGCTCCGCCAGCGCGAGCGCGACGACGCGCTCCTGGCCGCTCATGCGGCGAGGGCCGCGGCGTGGCCCGAGGCGCAGGCCGACTCGATGGTGGCGGGCAAGCCGGTGCGGGTCCAATCGCCGGCGAAGGCGAAGCCGGGCATGCCCGTGCCGGGCTCGGGGCGTTTGGCCTCGTCGCCGGGCAGCGGCGAGAGGGTGGCGTAGGGTTCTTTGACCACCTTGGAGGCGAGCACCTTCGCCGCGGAGAAGTCCGGCAGGCAGTCGGAGAGGTCCTTGAGCGCCGCCTGCAGTATCCTCTCGGGCGACCAGCCCACCTGCTGGTGCGCGCCGGAGATGACGACGGCCAGCTCCTGCCCCGGCCCCGCCAGCCCATGGACCGCGGTTTTGTTGAATACCCAATGGGTCTGCGTGCCGAGCAGGCCGATGAAGCGCTCGCTCATCACCGGGCGGTCCAGGCGCAAGGTCGCGCCCACGATGGGCGCGGGACGCAAAGTCTCCCAGGGGCCGCGCAGCGCGGTGGGCAACGACAGCTTCTTCAGGTCCCACGGCGCCAAGGTCGAGACGACGAGCCCGGCCTCGAAGCGCGAGTCCATGTCGGTGACGACCCCGCTCACGCGCCCGGCCGTGGTGAGCAGGCCCGCGGCCTTGGCCGTGGAGATGACGCGCCCGCCGCGCGCCTCGACGAAGTCGCGGGCCGCGTCGCAATACAGCTGAGAGAGCCCGGTCTTGGCCAGGCCGAAACGCGCGTCCTCGGCCGAGCCCAGGAAGATGCGGCGCAGGGCCTGCACGAAGCCCGCGGCCGAGGCGACCTCGGACTTCTCGTTCAAGATGCCGATGGCGACGGGGTCGAAGAAACGGGTCTGGGCGTTGGCGGACTGGCCCAGCTGCGTCAGCCACTGGCGCACCGTCATCTTCTCGACGGCGTCGGGGATGGGGCCCGTCTTCATGGACTTGAGCGCGCGGTCGAAAGACAGCAGTCCCGCCTTGTCGCCCAGCGTCAGGCCTTTGAGGCCGGCGAGGCCGGCCGCCAGGTTCATGGGCGCGGGCAGCCAAGACGGGCACGACAGCAGGTCGCGTCCGCCGCCTGGCTCGGCGTAGTGCACGACGGTCTCGTCGTAGAGGTCGAGACGGTCGTGCGTGCCGATCCTCTTCAAGAAGCGGCGCGTCTCGGCGTAACAGCCCATGAACAGGTGTTGTCCGTTGTCCACGGAGAGACCGCCTTCCTCGAAGGAGTAGGCGCGCCCGCCCAGGTGCGGCTTCTTCTCGAGCACGAGGACCTTCGCCCCTTTCTCGGCCAGCGCGCTGGCGCAAGACAGGCCGGCAAAGCCCCCGCCCAACACCAGGACGTCGGGCCTAGAGGCCATGGCAATACAGCCAGGCGCGCAGCGCGAGGACGAGTTTGCGGTGGCCGGGCAAGGTGGTCTTGTCGAAGAGCACGCGGTAGCCGCCCGCCTTCACCTCGTCGAGCAGGCCCTCGTAGACGTGGGCCATGACCTCGGCGGGCAGCAGGGCCGGGCGGTCGCGGAAGTCCACGAGGTTGCGCGCGCGCGCGTAGTAGTTCTTGGCGCGCTTGTATTCGGCCTCCATGAGGCGGTCGAAGGCGGGCGAGTGGTCCCGCGCGACGAGTTTCTCGCGCGAGTAGCCGGCCTCCGCCATGTCGGCGGCGGGCAGGTACACGCGCCCGAGCTCCAGGTCGGCGCCGACGTCGCGGATGATGTTGGTGAGCTGGAAGGCATGACCGAAGGTGACCGCGAACTCGTGCATGCGTTCCTTGGGGGTGTGCTCCCAGCCGAAGATGTGAACGCACATCACGCCGACCGAGCCCGCGACCCCGCGCATGTAGCTCTCGAGGTCGGCGAGCGTCTCGTAACGCGTCCCCTCGAGGTCCATGGCGCAGCCGCGGATCATCTGGTGCAGCTCGTCCTTGGGGATCTTGTAGTCGGCGACGGGCTTGAGCAACGCCTGCGCGACGGGGTCGGTGGGTTTGCCGGCGTAGAGGCGCTCGACCTCCTCGCGCCAGAAATCGAGACGACGGCGCGCCTCGTCGACCGGGCCGCCTTCGTCCACGATGTCGTCGATGAGGCGGCAATAGGCGTAGACGGCGGAGAGCGCGTCGCGTTTGGCCTTGGGCAGCAGCAGGAAGCCGAGGAAGAAGTTCGACTTGCGCTCGGCGCGGACGGGCGCGTCGTTCATCCCAGGAGCGCCCGGAAGAAGAGCGGGATCCAGTCGGACTTGCCGAGCGCGGGGCGCGAGCGCAGCACGTCGAAGTCCTGCTTGTGGATGAGCTTGAGGACCTGCATGCCGCCGAGCCAGGTGAGTCGGATCTCCAGCGACAACGGCCACGGCAGGCGCGACGGGAGCGGCTTGCCCTGCTCGAAGAGGGAGCGCGCGCGGGAGACCTGGAACTTCATGAGCTCGCGGAAGCGCTCGTTGCACACGCCCATGCGCAGGTCGGCCTCGGAGTAGCCGAAGGCCCGGAAGTCCTCCTGCGGGAGGTAGACGCGGTCCTTCTTCAGGTCCACCGACACGTCCTGCCAGAAGTTGGCCAGCTGCAGGCCCGTGCAGACCGCGTCGGACCAGCGGAACAGCTCGGGGTCGCGCAGGCCGTGGATCATCAGCACGATGCGTCCCACCGGGTTGGCCGAGCGGCGGCAGTAGTCGAGCACCTCGTCGAAGGTCTCATAACGCGACTTCTCCGTGTCCTGGAGGAACGCCGAGAGCAGGTCGTCGAAGGGCTCCTTGGGCAGGTCCAGCTCACGCAAGGTCTCGCCCAGGGCGAGGAACACGGGGTGGCGCGGCGGCAGCTGCCCGACCTCGGCGAGTTGGGCGCGCCAGTCGAGAAGGCGCTCGCGCCGGAACCCCTCGTGCTCCGGCTCGTCCGAGAAGTCGTCGGCGATGCGCGCGAAGGCGTAGAGCACCGCGACGTGTTTGCGCAGGCGCGCCGGCACGAGCAGCGACGCGACGGGGAAGTTCTCGTAGTGACGGTCGGCGAGGTCCTGGCAGAAGCGGAAGGCCCCGGCGAGGTCGGCCGGGTCCGCGAGCGTCGCCTGGTATTCCTTGAGCGTGTCCATGCGCCGGAGCGCGTTATCTCTTGCCGACGCCGATGCGGGTGCGCGAGTCGCGGCGCTTCTCCGCGGGGCGCTTGAGCACGGCGTCGGACCATTCGAACTCGAAGTCGCCGCACCGGACCTTGTCGCCCTTCTTGATGCCGGCCTTCTTGAGGGCGCGGTCCACGCCGATGCGTTTGAGGGAGGTCTGGAAGCGGTAGACGGCCTCCGGCAGGGTGACGTCGAGCATCGCCGAGGCGCGCTCCACGAACTTGCCGCTCAAGAGCCAGGTCCCGCCGCCCAGAGGCTCGACGGTGAAGCCCACGGGCACCTTGCGCACGTCCTCGCGCGGCGCCTGGTCGGCGAAGTCCACCGGACCGTCGGACTTGGCGAGCACCTCGATGACGCGGTCGAGCAGGGCGTCGAGCCCCTCGCCGGTGGCGACGGACAGGCCCAGCACCTGCGTCTTGTACTTCTTCTTGAACGCCTTGAGGACCTCGGCGCCCTCGGGCAGGTCGAGCTTGTTGACGACGAGGATCTTGGTCTTGGCGGCCAGGCGCGAGCTGAAGCCCTTGAGTTCCTTCTCGATGGTCTTGACGCCCGGCAGCGGCGCCTCGTCCATGTAGCCGGCCGGGTCCACGAGGTGGATGAGCACGCGGCAGCGCTCGACGTGGCGCAGGAACTGGTCGCCCAGGCCTTTGCCCTCGTGCGCGCCCTCGATGAGGCCGGGGATGTCGGCGACGACGAAGCTGGTGTTCTTGTGCCAGGCCACGCCCAGGTTGGGCGTCAGCGTGGTGAAGGGATAGTCCGCGATCTTGGGACGCGCGCGCGTGACGCGCGCCAGGAAGCTGGACTTGCCCGCGTTGGGGAAGCCCACCAGCCCCACGTCGGCCAACAGCTTGAGCTCGAGGTCGAGGCTGACCTTCTCTCCCGGCGCGCCCTTCTCGGCGAGGCGCGGCGCGGTGTTGAACTGCGTCTTGAAGGAGTAGTTGCCGCGGCCGCCGCGGCCGCCTTCGGCCGCGCGCCAGCGCATGCCGTCCTTGTGGAGGTCGGCGACCAGGACGCCGTCCTTGTAGACGACGGTGCCCACCGGCACCGGGATGACCACGTCGGCCCCGGAGTCGCCCGTCTTGTTGGAGCCTTTGCCGTGGCTGCCCGCCGGGGCCTCGACGTGCGGGCGGAAATGCAGGTCCATCAGCGTGGTCAGGCGCGAGCGCGCCTCGAGCCACACGTCGCCGCCCTTTCCCCCGTTGCCGCCGTTGGGCCCGCCGAACTCCAGGAAGGCCTCACGCCGGAAGGAAAGGCTGCCGTCCCCCCCGTTGCCGGCGGAGAGGTGAACGCGGACCTTGTCGATGAAGTTCACGGCGAACCCGCGCCGGAGCGCGGAATGGGCGGGATTACTTCTTCGCCGTCGCGGCGGGGAGGACGGACGCCTGCTTCTTGTCCTTGTACGCCCACTCGAAGGTGACGACGCCGTCGATCTTCGCGAAGAGGGTGTCGTCCTTGCCGCGGCCGACGTTCTGTCCGGGGAGGATCTTCGTGCCGCGCTGGCGGACGATGACCATGCCGGCCTTCACGACCTCGCCGCCGTAGCGCTTGGTGCCGAGCCGCTTGCCGTGGGAGTCGCGTCCGTTGGAGGTGCTGCCTTGGGCTTTCGTGTGTGCCATGTCAGTTGAAGGAGATGCTCTCGATTTTGATGTCGGTCAGGTACTGCCGGTGACCCTTCGTCTTCTTGTAGGCCTTCTTGGAGCGCTTCTTGAAGACGATGATCTTGGGGCCGCGGCCCTGCTTGACGACGGTCGCGGTGACCTTGGCGGTGCGGCTGTAGGCGGGCTCGGCGCCTTCTTTGGCGTCGGCCACGGCCCAGAGGGCGGGGAAGGTCAGCTTCGCGCCTTTCTCCGCTTCGAGCTTCTCGACCTTGATGGTCTCGCCCGGAACGACCCAAAATTGCCGTCCGCCCGTCTCGATGATCGCGTACATGGATGAACCTCTATAGTGGCCTGCAGGTGGGTAGAGGTAAATCGTAGCAAATGAGCCGTTCCAGGGCAAGCCCGCAGACGGCTGGCGGGCCCCGGGCCGCGGCTGTTATAATGGGCCCCATGAAATGCCCCGGCTGCGCGGCCGCCGCCCCGGACGGCGCGACCGAATGCCCCTCCTGCGGCGTCATCTTCGCCAAACTCGCCGCGCGCCTGGAGAAGGAGCGCGCGCAGGCCAAGGCGCACGCGGCGCTGCTCGACGCCCCCGCCCCTCCCGCGCCGCCCGACCCGCGGCGGACGCGTCATCTCGCGCTGGCCATCGTCGGCGCCTGGGTGGTCGTCATGGCGACGGTCGTCCACCTCTCGATGAAGCGCGCCAAGGCGCGGGCCGGCACGAGTTCGTCGGATGACGGCCCGCCCCGCGCCATCCAGATGCGCGACCCCGTGACGGGCGACATGAAGACTTTGCCCATCGTCGACGGCGCCGCGCGCCCCGCGCGCGAAGACGACTAACGGGCCGCGGCGTCCAAGGCCGCGCGGGCCGCGGCGCAGTCTTCGAGCATCACGGTCCCGGCGGCGGCGGCCACGCGCCAACCCTCCTGCTCGGGCGAGCCTTCGGGCGCCTTGAGGTACTCGGAGAACGCTCGCGCCCGGTCCTTCTCGAGCTCCTGCGTCTCCCGGGCGAGCGCTTCACGCAGCGCCGCGAGCTCGCGCCGGGCCCGGGCGCCGGAGCGGCGCGCGCGGATGGCCGCGGCGCGCGCTTTCACGCGGGCCGTGACGCGTCCCGACAGGTCGGAGCGCAGGCGGCGCAACTCCTC
>JANRKA010000016.1:0-4066 GCA_033875325.1 Elusimicrobiota bacterium
GGACCCGCCGTCGCGTCGCCGCGCGTCCCCGCCGCCAAGCCCGGCGCTCGCCCCGAGGCCGCGCCCGAGGCGCCGTCGGCCCCCCACACGCCCGAGCTCGCCCAGGTCTGGCCCGGCGTCAACGCCTCGGCCAACTCCTACCTCGGCGTGCCCTACGTCTGGGGCGGCACCACGCACAAAGGCATCGATTGCTCCGCGTTGACGCAGAACTCCTACGGCGAGAACCGCGTGCGCCTCCCGCGCGTGAGCCGCCAGCAGTGGGTCACCGGAGCCAAGGTGGGCGGCGCGCTGCGCGAAGGCGACCTCGTGTTCTTCAACACCATGGGCGTCGGCGTCTCGCACGTCGGGCTGGTCATCGACCCCAAGACGCGCCGCTTCATGCACGCGTCCTCCTCGCGCGGCGTCGTCATCGACGACCTCGGCAAGAAGTACTACGCCCAGCGCTACCTGGGCGCCCGCCGCGTCGTCCCCTGAGCGCCCAAGGGAATCAGCGGCCAGCAGGCGAGGGTCGCCGCCGACCCGATCAAGGTCAGCGCGACCATCGCGGACCACGGGCCGTGGCGCGCCGAGAGAGAGGCGTACAGCGCCCCGCCCAGCGCGTTGGACGCGAGCGCGGCCAGGTTGAAGACGGACATGAAGGCGGCGTAGCTCGTGGCCTCCGCGCCCTCCGGGCAGACGCGCGCCGCCAGGTCCATCCAGGCGAGGCGGAACGCGACGCCGCTCAGGCCGAAGACCACGGTCAAGGCGAGCGCCGCGACGGGGCCGGTATAGAAGAGGTACAGCAGGCTCAACGGGGCTCCGGCCAACACGGAGAGACGCGCCAGCCGCCCGCTGTCCCAGCCGCGCGCCGTCAAAGCCCCGAACAACCCGGCGCCGGCCAGCCCCGCGAAGCCGCCCGCCGTGGCCAGCCCGCCGATGAACAGCGGCGAGAGCCCGAGATGTTCGGCCTGATAATAGAACTGCGCCGTGCCGAGGAAGGGCGTGAAGCTGAAGAGGAAGATGCCCAGCGCCGTGGCGCGGGCCGCGGGATCCGCGGCGAGGCGGGCCAACGCCAGCCGTCCGCGCGCCACGGCCTCGCCGGGCGACGCGGCGACCGGCTCCTCCACCCACAGGACGGAGGCCGCGCTGAGCAGCGGGAAAACGGCCGCGAGGAGGAAGGCGGCGCGCCAGCTCGCGTGCTGCGACAGCCAGCCCCCGCCCAGCCCCGTGACCACCAAGGTCAGGTACAACGCGCCGATCTGCGTCGCCTGATAGGCCGCGGTTTTGCCCAGCGCGCGCCCGCGCTCGACCATCACGCCGTCGCAGACCACGTCGGTCGTCACGGTGCCGACGTTGACGAGGACCAGGAGCGCCAACGCGGCGGCGTAGGACGGGACGCCGAGCGCGGCCAGCGCGAGCCAACACGCCGAGGTGAGCAGGGCGGCGGCGAGCAGGTGCGGCGCGCGCCGCCGGCCCCGCCACGGCAGGAGGTCGGTCAGCGGGCCGAACAGCGGCTTGACCGTCAACGGCAAGGTCATCCAGGACACGAAGGCCGCGGCCTGCGCCGGCCCCAGGCCCAACCCGTCCTTGAGGAAATACGATACCGGCTCGTACGCCAAGCCGGCCAGGCCCTGGGCCAGGTAGTTGACGACGAAGAAGAGATAGGCCCGGTCCTTCACGGGCGCCCGGCCTCCAGCTCCAGCGCCCGCGCGCGCAGCGCCTCGGCGTCGAGGCGCTCGCCCGTCAGGCGCGGCAAGGCGTCCACGCGGTGGAAGGACGCCGCGTCGGGGATCCAGGAGTGCGGGACGCCGCGGCGCAGCGCCGCGCGCAGCGCGGCCGGGTCGCCGTCCCACCCCTCGTAGAGCACGACCAGGCGCTCCCCGCGCCGCGCGTCGGGCACGCCCGTCACGGCGAAGCGGCCGCCGGGCGCGGCGCGCCGCAGGCGCTCGGCCACGGCCGCGTGGCTCACCGAGACGCCGCCCACCTTGCTGAAGGACGCGGAGCGGCCGGTGACCCGCACGAAACCCTCGCGCGACATCGTGGCCAGGTCGCCGGTGATGTACCAGCCGTCGCGCGTCGCCGCCGCGGGCGCGGCGCCGCCGAGGTAGCCCTTGAAGGAGTTGGGACCCTTGGCCAGCAGGACGCCCTCGACGCCCGGCGGCAGCGGGGCCAAGGTCACGGGGTCGGCCACGCGCAGGGCCTGGCCCGGCAAAGGCAGGCCGACCGCCCCCTCCTGCCAACCCTTCTGCTTGAGCCGGTCGGGCACGCCGGCCGCCGCCAGGCCGGCGAGCTCGGTGGCGCCGTAACCTTCCAGCGGCCGCACGCCGAAGCGTTTCTCGAACTCGGCCGCGAGGTCGCCCGGCAGCCGCTCGCCCGCCGTCGTCACCAGGCGCAGGCGCCGGAAGCGGTCGGCCGGGACGCCCAGGCGGTAGCGGCGCAGCAGCGACGGCGTCGCGGGCAGGACGGTGGCGCCGGCATCGCGCGCCCAGTCGCCCACCGAGGCGTGCGCGTAGGGGTCGTCGTGGAAGGCGACGCGCAGGCCCTTGAGGAGCGGCGTCCACAGCGTCATGTTCAGCGCGTACGCCTGGTGCAGCGGCAGCACGCCCAGCACCGCGTCGTCGGCCCGGAAGGCGAACGCCTCGCGGGCCATCTCGGAGCCCGCGCGCAGGCTCAGGTGCGACAGCTCCACGCCCTTGGGGCGCGCGCCCGAGCCCGCGGTGAAGAGCACGGCCGCCGTCTCGTCGAGGCCGCGCGCCGCGCGCCGCGCGAACAAAGCCTCCGCGAGCGCGCGCGGCAGCAGGCGCAGCAGCGCGCGCAGGCTGGCGCGTTTCCACCCCGGCACGGCCGCCAACGCGTCCTCGACGAAGACGAGTCTCTCGCCGGCGGGCGGCGGCGCCAACACGCCGACCCCGCCCTCCAAGCGGCGAGAGACGAGCATGGCTTCGAATCCCGCCGTCGCCGCGGCGTGCGCCAGGTCCTCGGCCGGAGCCGACGGGTCGAGCTCCACGGGGACTCGGCCCGACAGGGTCAGCGCCAGGCGGGCCAAGGCGCCGTCGACCGTGGCGGGCAGGCGCACGCCCACGCGCGCGCCGGCGCCCAAACGGCGCTCGAGCTCCGCGCCCAGCAGGAGCGCGTCGGCCAGCGCCTCGCCGTAGGTGCGGCGCGCGCCGCCGCGGTCGGACAACGCGGGGCGCGACCAGCGGCGCTTGGCCGACGCGAAGAACTCCCGGCCCAAGGTGCGGCCGCGCCGCCGCACCCGCGCCTCCATCGCCTCCGCGCCCAACTCGAGCACCGCCTGGCGCGCCGTCGCCGCGTCGGCCGAGGGCAGCGGGGCGCCGAAGCGCACCGCCGTCGGCCGGCGCACCTCGGCGAGCACGCGCGCGGGCAGGGAGCGCGGGTCCTCGCGGCGGGAGAACAGCGACCCCCACACGCCGTCGATGTGCGCGGGCACGACGGGGGCCCCGGTCTCGCGGGCGAGCGTCTCGAACCCGCGCTTGAACTTGTCGAGCCCGCCCGTGTGCGTGAGCTTGCCCTCGGGGAAGATGACGACGACCTCCCCGTCGCGCAGCGCCGCGCGCGCCGCGGCCAGCGCGGCGTCCACCGCCTCGCGCGACTCCCCCGCCGCCACGGGGATGGCGCCGAAGCTGCGGAACAGCCACTTGAAGCCGGGCGTCTCGTAGATGCCGCGGAACATCATGAAGCGCACCGGACGGCCCGCGGCGTAGGCCAACAGCAGCGGGTCGATGTAGCCGGCGTGGTTGGCCACGAGGATGACCGGCCCGGTCGCGGGCACGCGCGCGGCGTCGGCGACGGCCACCGGGTAGACGAGCTTGAGCAGCGGCGACACCAGCGCCTTGACCGCCGCGTAATGGCGCAGGAGGAACGGGCGCTCGTTGACGACCTCCGGCAGCGGCCGCGCGCGCGGCGCCGGCGCGACGGCGCCTCGGGCCGGCGCGAGACCCGAGGGCTCGGGCGTCCCGGGGGCGGGAGCGTCGGCCGGGACGGCGAGTCCCGCGGCGGCCCGCGGCGCGGCGAGATCGAAGCGCTCGGCGGCGGCCGCGGCCTGCGTCTCGGCGGGCGCGTCGGG
>JANRKA010000017.1:0-3313 GCA_033875325.1 Elusimicrobiota bacterium
CAGGGACGCCTCGGCCGCGCCGCGCGCCGCCTCGCTGAGGTCGGGCGCCGGCTCCACGCCGGCCTCGCGCCGGAAGGCGTCGAGCAGCCCCGCCGCCTCGTCGAGCCCTCTGCGCGCCCTGCGGCGCCGTTCCTCGCTCACAGGAGCTCGCTGCCCGCCTCGGCGGCGCCCAGCTTGATCTCGCCTTTGGCCGCCAGGTCGGCGCGCGCGTCGAGGACCTTCGAGCGGGCGTCGAGCACCTTGTCGCGCGGCTGCGGCGCCGACAGCGTGTCGCGCACCAGCTCGCGCGGGCCCTCCGGCAGCTCGGCCAACACGCGGTCCACCACGCCCGCCGGCACGCCGCGCAGGGCGAAGCCCCAGGCCTCGTAGGGCACGGCCGCGATGAGGCGGCGCAGCTCCACGGCCGACAGCGTCTCGAGGTCCTCGATGGTGAAGAGGTGGCGCTCCACGTCGGCCACGGCGTCGTGGTCCCGCAGGGTCAACCGCCCGAGCAGGTCGGAGCGGGTGTCGATGGGCACGCGGCTGAGGATGCGGCCGAGCCGCTCCGAGCCCTCCACCCCGTGCTCCACCGCGCGTTTGAGCCTTTCCTCGACGTCCGACAGGCGGTCCGGGTCCGCGACGCGCAGACGCAGGAGGGCCGAGGACGCCTCCGCCTGCAGGTCGGCCGGCAGCGCCGAGAACAGGCGCGACGCCACGTCGGGCATCGCCTGCGCGAGGTAGCTGAACACGACGGCCACGTCCTCGGGCTTCTCGGCCGCCAGGGCGCGCGCGGAGTCGGCGGGCTCCCGGTCCGCGAGGAAGTCGAAGCGGCGGCCGAGGGCGGGCAGCGGACCGCCTTCGCCCGCGGGCTGACCCTCGCCGCCGGCCTCCAGCATCCCGGCGGGGGCGCCGGGCACCAGCTCGGGCAGCGGCTCGGCGGGCAGGAACCCCTCGTCCTCACCGGCGCCGCCGCCGGCGCGTTTGCCCAGCTCGGTCGCGAACACGCGCGCCGCGCGCACGAAGGCGAGGGAGAAGATGATGATGGCCAGCAGCGTCGCGGCGACCCCCGCGCCGACGTAGGACGCGGAACGCACGCTCTCGGGCGAGGCGAAGGCGACCTTCCAGGCGGGCTGGATGGGGGCGCGCAGGATGGCCAGGCTGTCGCCGCGCGAGCCGTCGATGCGCAGCAGCTGCGGCAGGAGCTGGGCCACCTCGCGCACCGCCTCCTCGGGCAGAGTGGTGTCGAGCACGACGGTCGCGGCGATCTGCTTGATCTCGAACCCGTTGTCGCGCTCGCTCTGCTCGTGGTCCTTCTGCGTGAACTGCGGCTCCGCCGGCTTCTCCTCGGCCTTCTCGCCGAGCCCGCCGGGCATCACCGGGTCCACGGCCTTGTTCTTGGAGTAGCCCGGCAGGTCCAGGATGCGGGCGGCCTCGCCGCCGGTCATCGCCGTGCGGTCCAGGGGGGAGACGATGGTCGTCTCGGTACGGATGGAGGAGCGTTCGCCTTTGACCTCGATGAGGACCTTGGAGCGCCCGGGCCCGAGGATGGAGTCGAGGGTCTCGCGGGCGCGCGCGGCGAGCCGCTCGGAGACCTGAGCCTCCTCAGCGTCGACGGCCGCGGCGGCTCCGACGGGGAGCGCCGCCATCGAGACAGCCAGCCAGAGCCAGCGCATATGGCTCTTTAAGGATAACCTATCAGCCCGGCTTCCCTATTAAGGATTTGTTATCCGCGGGCGGGGTCGGGGAGGGGGGAGGGCCCACCGGCAGGACGAAGTGGAACCGGGAGCCGCGGCCCGGCTCGGACGCTACCCCGATGCGGCCCTTGTGCATCTCCACGATCGCCTTCGAGATGGCCAGGCCCAGGCCCGCGCCGCCGGCCTTCAGCGGGTTGCGCACGCGCTCGAACGGCGCGAAGATGCGCGAGAGCGCCTCGGGCGGGATGCCCACGCCGTTGTCGGCGACGGAGACCTCCAGGCCGTCCGGGACGCGCCTCACCGACACGTCCACGCGGCCGCCGGCGCGCGTGAACTTGACGGCGTTGGAGACGAGGTTGGTGACCACCTGGGTCACGAGGTCGGCGTCGGCCGGCAGCGACGGCAGGCCGGACTCGGCCTTGAAGTCCAGGGTCTTGCCGTCCTCCTGGGCGCGCGTGCGCAGGAAGAGGACCGTGTCCTCGACGACGCGCGAGAGGTCGGTCATGCGCGGGTGGAAATCGAGCTTGCCGCGCTCGATCTTGGCCATGTCGAGCAGGCTGGTCACGAAATGGGCGAGGCGCGCGGCGTTCTCGCGCACGCGCTCGAGCTGGCGCCGCTCGTCCTCGCTGAGGCCGCGCGCGTCGCGCAGAAGCGCCTTGACGTAGCTCTCGATGGCGCCCAGCGGCGAGCGCAGCTCGTGCGTCACGGAGGCCACGAAGGTCCGCTTGAGCTCGTCGAGCTCGCGCAGGCGCGCCGACATGTCGTTGAGCCCGCGCGCCAAGCGCGCGACCTCGTCGGACCCGTCGTCGGGGACGCGCACGGTGAGTTTGCCGGCGCCGATCTCCGCGAGCGCGCGCTCCATGGCGACGAGGCGCGAGGAGAGCGTCCAGCCCAGCGGCACGCTGACGAGGATGCCCAGCAGCAGCACGACCGCCGCCGCGCTCCCGAGGTCGCGGGCCATCAGGCGGTAGGCCTGCTGCAGCCGGCGGTCGAGCACGCGCCGCGAGAAGACGACCTCGGCCGCCGCCTCGGGCGCGTCGCCGCGGGCGGGCGCCACCGCGGTCTCCAGGCGCACGGGCTCGCTGGAAGGCGGCGCGATCGCGTCGCGGTGGCTCTCCCAGCGCCCGCCCAGGCGCGCGCGGGTGAACAGGACCTCCTCGCGGTCCCTATCCAGGAACGCCAGGTAGTCCAGCAGCATCAACGGGTCGCGGGCGAGCTGGGACTCCTCGGCCATGGCCCGCACGTTCTGCATGAGCAGGCGCACCTTCTCGTCCTCGGCCCGGCGCAGGGAGCGGCGCTCGATGGCGACGAAGGTCGCCGCGGCGGTGCCCGTCGCCGCCGCCACCGCCAGAGAGAGGATGAGGGCGAGCTTGACGCGGATGCTCATGGCGGTCTCAGCGGCGCGGGCGGCGGCGGTCGATGCGCTCGAGCGCCTTGCGCGCCTGCGCGTTCTCCGGGTCGATCTGGATGATGCGGATGAACATCGCGGTCGCCTGCAGGTACTCGCCGCGGGCGTAGTGCTCGACGCCCTTCTGGTAGAGGCGCTCCACGTCGCGCGGGTCGCCGGACGGCGCCTTGGGCTTGATGACCGCGGCCGGCGGAGGGGCCGCGGGCGCGGCCGCGGGGGCGGGCGCCGCCGG
>JANRKA010000018.1:0-16937 GCA_033875325.1 Elusimicrobiota bacterium
CTCGGCTTCGCCGCGGCCGCGCCCGCCCGCGGCCCCGTCGCCGCGGCCGCGCCGACGGCCCCGCGCGGCGCCTCCGTCCGGCTCAACGGCGTCGCGCTGCCGGCGCGGCTGTTCTCGGACCAGACCCAGATATCGGCGTCGCTCATCGCGGCCATCGACGCCAGCCGGACCTCGATCGAGATCGCCATCCACGGCCTGGCGCTGCGCGACGTGGCCGCCGCGCTCAAGCGCGCCAAGGACCGCGGCGTGCGCGTGCGCATCGTGATGAACCAGACCCACGTTTTCCCGGAGAAGGAGCGCGACCGACGCGAGGCCGAGGTCCAGCTGCTGCTCGACGAGGGCTTCGAGATGAAGATGCTGCGCGGCGGCGACATGCACGGCGCCATGCACAACAAGTTCGCGGTCTTCGATGGAGCCGTTCTCGAGACCGGCTCCTTCAACTGGACGGCCGCCGCCGACCGGCAGCACTACGAGAACGCGCTGTTCACCGACGAGGCCGACCGCCTCGCGGCCTTCGGCGCCTACTGGCGCTGGTTGTGGGAGCGTTCCTCGCCCATCGACGAGCGCCGCCCGCCCGCGCGCCCCGTGCCGACCCCGCCCGGCGAGGAGCGTCCGCGCCTGCCCGACCTGCCCGCCGCGCCCGCCGTGCCCGGCCGGACCGTCGATTTCAACGGGACCGCGCTGCCCGCCCAGGTCTTCTCGCCGTGGAGCGCGGAGGCGTCCATCGTGGCCGCGCTCGACGCGGCGCGCGTCTCCATCGACGTGGCGAACTTCTCCTTCACCTCGATGCCGCTGCGCGAGGCGCTGCTGCGCGCCCGCGACCGCGGCGTGACGGTGCGCATCGTCCTCGACGCCAACCAGTTCAAGTACCTCGCCGAGATGCGCGAGCTCGTCCGCCTGGGCTTCGACGCGCGGCTCTCGCGCGGCAAAAACGGCGAACGCGGCGTCCAGCACAACAAGATGGCCGTGCTCGACGGCCGGCTGGTGCAGACCGGCTCCTACAACTGGACGACCAACGCCCACAAGAACAACTACGAGAACGTGCTGTTCCTCGACGCGCCCGACGACGCCGCGGCTTACGCGGCCTACTACGAGCGCATCTGGGACCAGGCCGTGGAGCCCGACGACGCGTCGCTCGAACACGCCGAGTTCGCGCCCGAGGGCGCGGTGCCCGCGCCCGGCTCGCCCTGGTGAGCCGTCCCGGCGTCGTCGAAGGCAAGATCCAGCACAAGGGCCACTTCGGCTTCGTCGTCTCGGAGCAGCCCGGCCTGCCCGACATATTCATCAAGGGGCCTTCCCTGCGCCTGGCGCGCGACGGGGACCGCGTGCGCGTGCGCGTCCATGAGGAGCGCGGCGGAAAACGCGCCGGGGAGATCGTCGGCATCGTGTCGCGCGGGCGGACGGTCGAGGTGGGCGTGCTGCGCCGCGCGGGCAAGTTCTGGGCGCTGCTGCCCGAAGGCGGCGACGAGCGCGACGCCCTGCACGTCCTGGCCTTCGCCAAGGGCGTGGAGCCGCGCGAGGGGTGCCTCGCGTCCCTGCGCATCGACCGTTGGCCCACCGAGGACCGCGTCGCCGGCGGCGTGGTGACCGAGGTGCTGGGGCGTCCGGACGACCCCAAGGTCCGTCGCCTGGCCCTGCTCGCCTCCAAGGACATCCCCACCGAGTTCCCCGAGGCCGCTCTCGAGGAGGCCGCGCGCCTGCCCCGGGACCCGGCGCCGTCCGACTGGGAGGGCCGGCCCGAGCTCTTCGACCTGCCCGTGATGACCATCGACGGCGCCGACGCCAAGGACTTCGACGACGCGGTCTCGCTCGAGGACCTGGGCGGCGGGAGCTGGCGCCTGGGCGTGCACATCGCCGACGTGGCGCATTACGTGCGGCCGGCCTCCCCGCTCGACAAGGAAGCGGTGCGCCGCGGCACGAGCGTGTACCTGCCCGGCACCGTCATCCCGATGTTGCCGCCCAACCTCTCGGACCACCTGTGCTCCCTGCGCCCCGAGGTCCCGCGCTTGACCGTCAGCGCCTGGCTCACCGTGACATCGGAGGGCGAGGTCGGAGCGGTCAAGCTCGAGGAGACCGTCATCCGCTCCCGCCGCCGCTTCACCTACGAGGAGGTGCAGGAAATCCTCGAGGGCCGTCAGGTCGAGCGCGTGGACGGCCCGACCCATGCCGCGGTCCTGGCGATGGGGCGCCTGGCCAAGGCTTTGCATCGCGTGCGCCTGCGCCGCGGCGCCCTGGACCTCGACGCGCCCGAGTTCAAGGTCGAGCTCGGTCCCGACGGCGAACCCGTCGCCATCATCAAGCGCGACCGCCTCGACAGCCACCGCCTCATCGAGGAGTTCATGCTCGCGGCCAACGAGGCCGTGGCGCGCACGCTCCACAAGGCGCGCTCCCCTTTCCCGTGGCGCATCCATGAGGACCCCGACCCCGCGCGCCTGGCCGAACTGCAAGAGGAGTTGGGCAAGCTCGGCATCAAGGCCGTGACCTCTTTGGTCGCCCATCCGGTCAAAGGCCTGCAAAGCCTGCTGCAGGCGGCCAAGGGCCACCCCTTCGAGGAGACCGCGAGCGTCCAGCTCGTGCGCAGCCTCAAGCTCGCCCGCTACGACGCCGTGCCCGGCGGGCACTTCGGCCTGGCGTCCAAGGAGTATTGCCACTTCACCTCGCCCATCCGCCGCTACCCGGACCTGCTCGTGCACCGCGCGGTGAAGTCGCTGCTGCACGGCAAGCCGCGCGGCCACGCCGAGGGTTTGGACCTCGCGGGGCTGTGCGTGCGCTGCTCGGAGCGCGAGCGCGTGGCGCAGGAGGCCGAGCGCCGGGCCGTGGACCTGGCGCGCGCCAAGCTCTACGCCGCGCGCGTGGGGGAGACCTTCGAGACCGTGGTGGTCAATACCACCGCGGCGGGCGTGTTCCTCGGCCTGCCCGACACCGGCGCGGTCGGGTTGTGGCGCGGAGGGCACGCGACCATGGGCCAGCGCGTCACCGCGCGCCTCGTCGCCGTGGACCAGACCGCCGGCCGGCTCGAGTTTGAGCCCGTGCGCGGAGCGGGGTTGCCCGGCGGCCTGCGCGTGACGCCGGAGCGGCGCGGGCCCCAAAAGCCCGTTTTCCGTCCCAAAGGCCCGAAACGCCGCAGATGAGCGAAACGCGCGTTTCCTGAGATACGGCTGTAACACGATCCGAGCATGCTGTGGGGGACGGAGCCGGAGGTCCCCACAACATGAACGTGATACTCGTCGCCGGGACGGTCTCTCGAGTGCCCTTCGCCCTGGGCAATGACGGCCTGGTCGTGCTCGCCGCCCTCGCCGTGATCGGAGCCACCCTTCTCGTCTTCAGCGCCGCGATGCTCCGCAAACACGCCCCTCGCGCCTGCCCCGTGCGCCGCAACCTCTACGCGGCCGGTCCCCGCTAGGCCTTCGCGGCCGGCAGGTCCTCCCAGCGCGTCGTCCAGCACGGGGAGCGTCTCTCCGACTTGGGGACCCAGGTCCGCCAACCGGCGGTCGCGGCGTAGCGCAAGGTCCCCGCGCCCAGCGCCGCGTTGACGCGGTCCACGGCCCGGTTACGCCGCGCGGCGCGCTGCGCGCTCCCGTCGTCGAACAGCTCGTTCTGCGGCGCGTCGGCCGGCGAGAGCCAGCTCAGCACGATGCCGGCTTTCTTGTGGCGGCGGCCCTCCACGAACAAGGTCTCGAGCAGCCCCACGGCCGCCTTCACGAGCGCGGCACCGTCGTTGGTGGGCGGGATGCGGCGGTCGGCGGAGGCGAAGTCCTCGACGCCCTCCTCGCGCCAGCCCGTGTAGACGCGCAGGCCGCCGGCGGCCAGGCCGTGGCGGCGCAGGCGCTCGGCCGCCTGAGAGGCGAAGCCCGCGACGGCGGCGCGCAGCGGCTCCACCGACAGGACGGCCTCGCCGAAGGAACGCGAGACGGTGACGGACTGGCGCGCGGGCGGGGCCTCGGCCAAGGCCAGGCAGGGCGTGCCGCGCAGCTCCCAGGCGAGCTTGAGGCCGCCGATGCCCAGCGCCTTGCGGGCGCGGGCGTCGGGCATGGAGGCGAGGTCGAGCGCGGAGCGCACGCCGTAGGAGGACAATCTGTCGGCGAGGCGCCGGCCGATGCCCCACACCCCGCCCGCGGGCGTCCCGTGCAGGACGAGGTCGCGCTCCACCGGGTCGAGCAAAGAGAGCGCGCCGCCCGCCTTCTTGGCCTTGTCCGCGGCGAGTTTGGCCAAGGTCTTGGTCGGGGCCAGTCCCACGGACACGGGCACGCCCGTCCAGCGGATGACCTCCTCGCGCAGGCGGCGCGCGCGCGCCAGGGGGTCCTCGGGCTCGGTCCAGGTCAGGAAGGATTCGTCGATGGAGTAGTTCTCGATGACGGGCGAGTGGCGCGCCAGCACCTCGCCGACGCGGCGCGAGAAGTCCACGTACAGCTCGTGGTTGGCCGAGATGCACTCGACCTTGTGCTCCACGAGGGTGGGGCGCACCTCGAAGATGGGCGCGCCCATGGGGATGTCGAGCGCCTTGGCCTCCTCCGAGCGCGAGATGACGCAGCCGTCGTTGCCCGACATCACGACGACGGGCCGGCCTTCGAGCTCGGGGCGGAACACCCGCTCGCAGGAGACGAAGAAGTTGTTGCAGTCGACGAGCGCGACGACGCTCATGGGCGGCCGATGACCCACGCGACCACGCCCCACAGCTCCACGCCGTCGTCCTCGCGCCAACCGGGAGGCAGGCGGCGCACCACCAGCTCGCCGCGCACCACGGCCACGATGACGCGGCCGGGCGCGGGAGGCTCGGCGCGGTCCACCACGAGCAGGTCGCCGTCGCGCACCCCCGCGTCGGGGGACGAGCCGCGGGCGCGCAGGAAGAAGGTGGCGGCGGGGCGGGTGATGAGCCGCTTGTCGAGGCTCAGGCCGGAGTCGGCGTAGTCTTCGGGGGCGACGAACATGCCCCTACAGGATAATCGAACAACTGTCCGATTTCAAGGGGTGGGGCGCGGCGGCGCCGGGAAAAAGAAAGCCCTCCTTTCGGAGGGCTTCAAAACGATGCAGGCCGCTTTAGAACTGGGGCTCGACGCCGAGCTCGCGCTCGAGCTCGTCTTCGGGCAGGCCGTGGCGCCGGTCGCCGCGGGCGTTGCGGCGGCGCGGGTTGATGGGCTCCCAGCCCATGTCCGAGGGCTGGCGCGAGCCGTCGAAGAGGTTGCGCAAGTCGTCGGCGTTGCGGGGGGCGACGGCGGCGCGTGGAGCGGCCTTGCGGGAATCCGCCGCGGCGGCGAAGCGCAGCACCGACTCCGGCAGGAGGGCGGGCATGGCGACGTTCTCGCGGCGGGCGTCCATGCCCATGGGCATGGCGGCGGCGAGGTCGGCGGCCGTCAGGCCGACCTGCACGCGCGGGGCGGGCAACTGGGGCGTCTGGATGAGCGGCTGGTTCATCACGGGGGAGGGAAGGGTCACGCCGTGGCCGGCGAGCGGGCCGGTGAGGGGCGAGGGCAGGAGGGTCGGCAGGCCGACCAACGGGTTGATGCGCACGGGCACGGGGGAGACGCGGACCACGGCGGCGGCGGCGTCGAGCGCGAGCAGGAGAGGGAGGAGGCTTCCGGCGAGTTTGAGGGCGTTCATGGCGATATCCTTTTCTTGTGCCTATAGGATACGCCCGCCGGGTCCGAGGGCCTAAGAAGCCGGTCAATCCTTGTGATTGATGTAAGTCAAAGGACGAAGGGCCCAGGCGCCCGGGGACCATAAGGCCCCCGGGCGCGTGCGCGGCCTAACGCAGGCCGAGCTCCCGCTCGAGGTCGTCCTCGGGCAAGGTGAGGCTGCGCCCGTCGAAGATGCGCTCGAGGTCGCGGTGTTTCTTCTGCGGGACGACCTTGGGCAGCGGCGCGGGCCCGGCGGGTCGGGCTGCCGGCGCCTTGGCGGGGCGTTCCACGGCCGGGGCCGCGGTTCCCAGGTGCCGCTCCACCTGCTGATAGCGGCGGAAGACGAAAGGCAGCTCCTGGCTCCCGTCCATGGAGATGGCCGGGAGGCCTCTCGGGGCCTCCGCGGCGAGCCCGGCGACGTCGATGGTGGCGGCGAGGCGCGGGGCCGGGGCGAGGGGAATCATGGAGAGCTCCGCCCGAGGCATGCGCAGCGGCGAGGGCAGGTTCACGGGAGTCAGCGGCAGGTGCATGACGGGCAACGGCAGGATGCGGGGGATCCCGGTGAACGGGAGCGGCCGCACGGCGAGGATGGTCTGCGAGGCCGCCGCGCTGGCGAGCAGCGCGGGGGCGAGGAGGCCGGTGAGGATGCTGAGTTTCATGGCGATCCCTCCTTCACGAAGACGGCACCTACAGCCTAACGCCGGAGGGGTCCGGCGTCTCAGGAGGAAGGTCAACGAGGGGCGTTGATTCCCCTCAGTTGAGGCAGGTCAACGCGTCAGAACGCGTCGGTGTCGAGGAGGAGGGTGACGGGTCCGTCGTTGACGGACTCGACGGCCATGCGGGCGCCGAACTCGCCGGTGGCGACGCGCAGGCCGGAGGCCGCGAGCAGCGCGGCGAAGCGCTCGTAAAGCGGCTTGGCGAGCTCGGGCCGGGCCGCGCCGGTGAAATCCGGGCGGCGGCCGCCCTTGACCGAGCCGAACAGCGTGAACTGCGAGACGACGAGCAGCTCGCCCTTCTCGTCGAGCACGGAGCGGTCGAACTTGCCCTCGGCGTTTGAGAAGACCCGCAGGTTCAGGAGCTTGTCGGCGAGTTTCTTGGCCTGCTCCTCGCCGTCGGCCGGGCCCACGCCCACGAGCACGAGCAGGCCGGGGCCGGTCTCGCGGCGCTCGCCGCCGTCGATGACGACGCCGGCGCGCGTCACGCGCGTGGCGACCGCCTTCATCGAGGTTCCTTGACCGTCATGGGACGATTGTCTATCTTTGGGACCCGGTCCGACAATGCGCCTGTTCATCGCCGTCGCCGCCGACGAGGAGACCCGCGCCGAAGCCGCGGGGGTGGTCGCGCGGCTGAAGGCCGCGCCGGGCGACTTCCGGTGGGTGGACCCGCGCGACATGCACCTGACCCTGCGCTACCTGGGCGAGACGCCCGACGAGAAGCTGCCTGAGGTCGAGAGCTTGATGCGCCGCGCCGCGTCGGCGGCCCGTCCCTTCGAGCTGGCCTACGGGCCGTTGGGCGCCTTCGACTCGCTGGAGGCGCCGCGCGTGGTGTGGCTCGGGCTGAGCGAAGGCGTCGCGGCGTTGGAGGCTCTCGCCGCCGCGCTCGCGCGCGACGAGCCGCGGCCCTACACCCCGCATCTCACCATCGGCCGCAACCGCCGCGAGAGCGCCCCGCCCGGGTTCGTCGGCGCGCTCAAGGCCCACCCGCCGCTCGCGCTCCGGCGCCCCGTCACCAAACTCAGCCTCTACGCCAGCCGGCCGGCCCCCTTCGGCCACGCCTACGAGATCCTGAGCGAAGCGCCCCTCGGGAACTGAGAAAGGGGACAGGTACCTAACTCAGTTTTCGCGCGGCGTCTCTGAAAACTGAGTTAGGTACCTGTCCCCTTTCTCAGTTAAAAGGGCTCGTATTGGGGCTTCCAGAGGCGGGAGAAGCCGATGGTCACGCCCATCATGAAGCTGTAGCCCCAGTCGGGGCGGGTCTTGAGCTGGAACCAGTAGAAGTCGAGGTAGGGCGAGACGGAGAGGTGTTTGTACACGGGCACGATGAGCTTGACGTTGGCGTCGCCTTCCATGCGCAGGTCGGTGGGGGAGTCCCGCTTCGTGAGGAAGAAGTAGTTGTTCCAGACCTCGCCCTGCAAGGTGGCCGTTCCCGGCCCGATGGGGGCCGAGAACAAGGTGCGCAGGCGCGCGCCGGACTGCGTGTCGGGCGGGTCGCGCGAAAGGTCGCGCTTGACGATGCCCGCGAGGATGAAGCTGTTGACCACGGAGCCGTCGAAGAGCTCGACGCCGGGGAAGGCCGAGTAGATGTTCTTGCGGCGCAGGCCCGGCGCGGCCGCGAACTCGCCGTCGTACTGCAGGCCCAGAGAGGGACCCCAGGAGCGCGCGAGCCAGGCGTAAGGGATGCCGCCGGCGCGCCGCGTGCCCAAGGTGAGCAGCATGAGGCGGTTGGCCGCGAGGTTGGTGGTCGCGGGACCGCGCCGCGGCTCGATGCGGCTCTTGGCGTATTCGGCCTCCACGGTGTTGGTCCACTTGTACTCGCCTTTGAGGTAATCGACGTCGGTCTTGAACACGCCGCCGACGAGCAGCTCGTTGAAGCCCTGCACGCGCGAGTTGGGGACCGCGTCGAACTCGTCGGAGCGCACGACGCGCGTCTGGCGCAGGTTGAGCCCCACGTCGCGGAAGTTCACGCGCCAGAGCCCGGGGGCGCTCAGGGGCTCGCCCGTCATCCAGGAGCGGTAGGCCTCCGGGGGCGAGCCGGCGCGGCGGCGCAGCTCTTCGAGGGCGGCGTCGGCCGCCGTCGGGGAGCCCGGCACCGGGTCACCAGGCCCGCCCAGGCCGAGCAGGTCGGCGGCGCGGTTGGCGACGGCCAGGCGGTAACGCGCGGAGGCGTCGAGCGGGGCGCCGCGCACGCGTCCTTTGGCGTCCACGCCCGAGAGGACGAAACGCAGCGGCCCGGCGATGGGGCGGCCTTCGGCCTCGCGCCGGACCTGGTCGGAAGCGGAGTCGGCCAGCTGGCGCAGGCGCGCGCCGCTCACCGTCACGACCGAGACGGGCCCGCCGCGGCCCAACCACTCGCGCAGATAGGGCTCGCGCACCTCGCCGACGGTCTGCACGCCCAGAGGTGAGACGGGCAGCAAGGCGGCCTCGGACCGGGCGCGTTCGGCCAACGCGGCGGCCGCGACGGTCCAGACGTCGCGCGCCTCGTAGGCGGGGATGCCGCCGGGCCGCGCGGCGGCCGGGAAAACCGCGCGCGCGGGCGGCAGCAGCGCCGCGCCGCTGGCGGAGCGCACGGCGAAGGAATCGAGCCCGGGCTCGGGGTAGCCTTCGGACGGGTTGAGCGAGTCGTCGAGCGTCGTCGCCTCATGGACGACCCGCCAGTCGAAGTGGTCGTCGTCGGGCACGCGCGTCACCGACAGGACGTCGAGCGCCGGCGAATGCAGGCGCACGGGCGGGAAGGCGTTGGCGAAGCCCGGGCGGTCGTCCTGCTCCAGCACGCTCTGCGGCGCCGGCCCGACGGTGAGGTAGGCGTCGTCGTCGCCGATGACGAGGTCGAGCCCGCGCATGGCCTGGGAGAGGCGCGCCAGGTCGGAGGAGGACAGGTCGCCCAGCGCGACGACCACGTCGGCCTTCTCGCGCAGCTCGGCGATGCGTGATTCCACCGCGGCGACCGGGTCCCCGACGGCCCAGCCCGCGCCCGCGGCCTCGCGCAGCGCGGCCGCCGCCGACGGCGCGGTCAAGCCGATGAAGGCGACGCGCAGCCCCGAGGAGGCGACGACCTCGTAGGCGGGCAGGACGGGCGCGTCGCCGCGCGTCAGGTTGGCGGAGAGGAAACGCACGCCGTCGGGGCGCTCGCGTCGGTAGGCCTCCAGCTCGTTCCAGCGCTCGGCCATGGACGCGTCCACGGCGGACAAACGCAGTCCCGCGCGCTCGAGCGCGTCGAGCGCCGCGCGACCTTGCGCGTCGGAGGACGCGCGCCCGAAGGCGCCGCCGCGCGACACGCCGAGGAAGGGGCCGCGGGCCGCCTCGCGGGCGGCGGCCGTGCCCAGGCGCCCCAGCCCGCCGAAGGTCCGGCCGACCACGAGCACGGCGGCGTCGCGTCCCTCCCAGGTCAGGCGGTAATACACGGCCATGCTCATGCGCCGCCGCATGGTGGGGCGGCGGGCGAGCCGGGCGCGGACGTTGAGCGCGACCTCCCCCGACGGAAGGACCGCGCGCGCGGCCTCGGCTTCGCGCTCCTGCAGGCGCAGGGAGCCGGGCCGGCGGAAGGTGCGCGGGTCGGCGGCGGCCTTGGTCAGCGCCGCGACGAGGCTCGGCAGCGGCGGATAAACGACCGCGACCTCGGCGTCGGTCTCCAGCGCCGCGGCCGCGGAGGCGTCCTCGGTGGCGGGCGCGCCCAGCGAGCCCGGCAGGATGAAGCGGAAGTCCGCGCCGCCGAACTCGCAGGGGACGTTCTCGGCGCCCGAGAGCGAGGCGCCCGGGCTCTCCCGCAGGACGCGCTCCAGCGGTTGGGCGAGCATCGCCGTCATGACGGTCGGCTCGTCCTCGATGACCGCGACGCGGAACGGCGGGTCCGCCGCGCGCGCGGGGATAGCGAGCAGGACGGCGAGGGCGGCCGCGTTCAACTACTGCGTCACGGACCGGCTGTCGCGGCGCTCGGCGACCGGGTCGGAGGAGCCCGACGCGAGGTCCATGGCCACGCGCGCGCATTCCTCAAGCACGGCATCGGGCGCGTCGGGGGCCCGCTCGAACTCCCCGTCTTCGCCGGCGTCGGCGGGAGGCGCGGCGGACGCCGTGGACTTCGCGACGGCGGGCGCCTTGCCGTCCAGCGAGGCCAGCGAGATGTCCTCCGACTCCAGAGGCTTGACCTTCTGCGCGGCGCGCTCCTTCTTGCGCGCGGCGACGCGTTCCTCGGAGGCCTTGTTCTCGGCCACGCGCGTCTTCTCGTTGAGGGAGACTTCCTTCTCCTTCTTCTCCTTCTCGTAGCGCTCGATGTCCTGCTTCATCCAGCGGAACTCGCGGTCGGCGGCCACGCGCTGGGCCGAGGCGACGGCCAGGCGCGCCACGGGCAGGGTGACGCCGGGCTCGTGCGGCGCGGGCTCCACCTCGTCGTAGGGCAGCGCGTTCTTGTAGGAGGACTCCGTGTTGTAGGCCACGTCGCCGATGGACGGGAGGTGGATGTCGGGCAACACGCCCTTGTGCTGGGTGGACCCGCCGGAGACGCGGTAGAACTTCTGGATGGTGAGCTTGAGCGCGCCGGGCTTGTAGGCGCGGTAGGCCGGCGGCAGGTACTGGTTGAGCTCGAGCACGGACTGGACCGTGCCCTTGCCGAAGGTGCTCTTCTCGCCGACGACGAGGCCGCGCTTGTAGTCCTGGATGGCCGCCGCGAAGATCTCCGCGGCCGACGCCGAGGCGCGCGAGGTCAGCACCACCAGCGGCCCGTCGTAGGCGGCGGTCGGGTCCACGTCGCGCAGGATCTTGATGGTGCCGCGGTGGTCCTTCACCTGCACCACCGGCCCCTCCTTTATGAAAAGGCCGGACAAGGAGACGGCTTCGGACAGCGAGCCGCCGCCGTCGCGGCGCAGGTCGATGATGATGGACTCGGCCCCGCGCTTCTTGAGCTCGCCGAGCAGGCGCTCGACGTCGCGCGTGGCGCTTTTGCCGTCGGCGCCGCCCTGCATGTCGGCGTAGAAGGACGGCAGGTCGATGACGCCGACCTTCGCGTTCTTGCCGCTCGCGCCGGGCACGGTGATGAGCTTGGCCTTCGCCTCCTGGTCGGTGAGCTTGATCTCCTCGCGCTTGAGCGCGATGATCTGTCGGTCGGCCGGGTCGATGGCGGAGGCCGGGATGACGCGCAGGCGCACGATGGTGCCCTTCTCGCCGCGGATCATGCCGACGACCTTGTCGAGCTTCATGCCCGTGACCTCGACGAAGGGCCCGTCGCCCTGGGCCACGGCCTCGACCTTGTCGTCGGGCTTGAGGCGCTTGTCGGAGTCGGCGGGACCGCCGGGCACGAGCGAGACGATCTTCGCGTAGCCGTCCTCGGAGCGCAGCACCGCGCCGATGCCCACCAGCGACAGGCGCATGCTGATGTCGAAGTTCTCCTTCTGGGCCGCGGCCAGGTAGTCGGTGTGCGGGTCGATGACCTGGGTGAGCGCGTTGAGGAAGGTCTGGATGACGTCCACGCCCTCGTACTCCTTGTAGCTGCGCAGCAGGCGCTCGTAGCGGGTGTCCACGACCTCCTTGATGGTCTGGGGCTTGTCCTCCTTCTTTGGGGCGGAGGGCGTCGTGCCCGTGATGGCTTCCTTCGGCGCGTCGGGGTTGGCGGCCGACGGGCGAGGCGCGTCGGGCTTGGGCGCCTTGGGGTCGGCGGGGGCCTTGTCGCCGGGCTTCTCGGCGGCCTTCGCGGTCTCCTTGGCTTTGGCGGCGGCTTTGGCCTCCTCGGCGCGGGCGCGGGCGAGGCGCTCGAGCAGGACCTCGTGTTTGATGCGCAGGCGCCACAACTCCTCGGCCTCGGCGCGGTCCTTGGGCCACGCGGCCTCGTGGCGGTCGAGCACGACGGACTCGTTCTTGGAGAAGTCGTGCTCGACGGCGGTGAGCTTCTTGACCAACTCGACGCGCTCTTCGAGGCGCTTGAGCACCCGGTCGTAGATCTCGTAGGCCGCGTCCACGTCCCCGCCCTTGACCCGGTCGTCGAGGGTCGTGCCGAAACGCGCCTGGAACTCGTCCACGTCGGACTTCTCCAGGATCATGTGGTTGTAGTCGAAGGCGTCGAGGTAGTTCTTGAGGAAGGTCTTCGACGCCTCGTCGTCGATGGGCTTGCGGTTGTAGTGCGTGCGCTCGAGGATGCCCGAGACGAGCTCGGCGACGATGGGGCCGCCGGCGTAGCGCTCCAGAGCGCTCGCGGGGGCGGCGCCGGCCAGAAGGAGGACGAGGAGGAGTCGGAGGGTTCGGTTCATGGGGGGTCTCTCAGGTCAGCGGTCGTATTCGAAGGGGCGCCCGTCGTCGGGCGGCGGAGCGGGACGGCGCGATTCGAGGAAGCGGCGCAGGGCGATGGAGCCGCCGGCGGCGGCGAGATAGAGGGCGACGGCCGGCCAGCCCGCGCCGATGACCCAGGGCAGGCCCATGAGCACGGCGACGGCGTCGATGACGGCGCGCGCGCGCGGCGAGACCGCGCCGGGGGTCCACTCGTCGTAGCGGTCGGAACCGTACGCGCGCCCGCGGATGTCCTTGAGCTGGCCGGTGCCGTAGTCGTGACGCATCTTCTGGTCGTGGGAGGCTTGCCAGCCGCCCGTGACGCGGCCGTGCAGGCGCGCCAGGTGCTTGATCATCTCCGAGGCGCCGAGTCCCCACAGCGCCCCCGCCAACGCGGGGTGAGCGGCGTGCCAGGCCAACGCGGCGAAGAGGATGGCCGCCACCAGTTGGATGCCGGCCGCCACCGCGCCGACCTCGGCGGCGTCGAGCGCCAGCGCGCGCAGCGGGCGGCGCGGCTCGGACGCGGGGGCGCGGCGAGCGGCGCCGTCGGAGGGGAGCAGACCGTTGGACGGGGCGGAGTACGCGCCGGACACCGGGTCGGCCGCGGAGCCGGCGGCGCTCTTCGACCCTTCGAAGCGGCTGCCCGCGGTCCCCGCGGCGGACTCGGCGGAAGCCGTCGGCTCCCCGACGGCGGGCGCGTCGGCGGCGATGAGGCGCGCGGAGTCGATCGCGACGGGGCCCCGCGGCGCGTCGGCCGGAGCCGGCATGGCGGCGGGCACGAGGCCGGGGGCGGGCGCCGGGGCGGGCGAGGAGAGGGAGCGCGCCGCGTCCGGGCGCAGGACCGGGGCATGGCCGCCCGTGAGCGGCGAGATGGAGCCGTTGAGGTCGATGCGCGTCGACATCATGGCGTTGGCGCCGGCGGCCGCGGTCGCGCCGGCCATCGCGCCCGGGGTCGCGCGGACCTCGACGGGCGCGACTTCCACCTTGCGGTTGGCGGACGCCGGAACGGCCAAAAGGACGAGGAGCAGCAGCCTCATGATTTCATCACTATAACAGGTCTTCCGGGAGCGCGCCAGGGCGGGCGCGTCAGGCCTTGGCGACGGCCGCCTTCATCTTCCGGAGGAAGTCGAGGGCCTTGGCCAGGTCTTTATAAGGAAGACGGACGCCTTTCTTGGACCAGCCTTTGTATTCGGGCTCGTCCACCCACTCGCGCAGGTCCACGCCGGTGGTGTCCTTGAAAAGGGTGATGCGCACGACCAATTCGACGCCGGCCTTCTTGGGGACGCGCAGGAGCTCGACGTCCTCGAGGGCGGTGGGTTCGGCGGGGAGCTTCTCGAGGACCTTGAGCACCTCCTCGAGCACGCGCGCGTTGAGGGTCACGCCCGACTTGGTGGGGCCGGAGTAGGCGTCGCCTTTGACGAAGGTGCGCACCGAGGCGTATTTGTGCCCCTTGAACTCGTCGACGTAGAAGCGGATGTCGCTGGTCTCCGTGAGAGGGAGGCTGCCCGCGTCCAACAACGGCTTGAATTCGACTTTCTCGCCTTCGGCCATGGGCCGATTATATTCTTTTACGACCATCCGGTCTGCCGCGGCCCCCCTTGTCACGGCCGGGGGGGGCTCTTATACTTCGGGGCTGATGGAAGAAAGCGAAGAAGACCTTCGGGCGGCCGTGCGGGAGTTGCGCGCGGAGCTGCGCGGGCTGCGCGACGAGGTCGCCGCGCTCAAGGGGGCCAAGGTCGCTTCCGCGGCCCCGGCCCCCGCTCCCGCCGGACCGGCCGCCCCGGAGAAGTCCCTCGCCGCGAAGACTTACTCCTTGCTCACCGGCTGGCTGCTCGAGTCGGCGCCGATGGCCCCGCCGAAGAACCCCGCCGTGAAGGCCGGGCCCCTGGCCAAGAAGGCGGAGCCGGCGCCGCCGGCCAAACCCGCCGCGTCCTGGACCCTCGACGAGAAGTTCGTGGGCGAGAAGGTGCTGCAGTACGCGGGCATGGTGGTGCTCGCGTTGGGCGTGGCCTTCTTCCTCGTCTGGCGCGCGGCGCACACCGGGCCGGCCGAGCGCGTGTTCATGGCGAGCGTCGCGGGCGCGGCGCTCATCGGGCTCGGCCTGCGCCTGCGCGACGACGCCCGCTTCCGCGAGTTCGCCCAGACCCTCGTGGGGGGCGGCTGGACCGTGCTCTACGTCACGGCTTACGCCGCTTATCACTTCCCGCCGACGAAGATCCTCGACAGCGCCGCCGTCGGGCTGGGCGTGTTGGGCGTCGTCGCTTTCGGGATGGTGGGCCACGCCTTGTCCACGGGGTCGAGGCCGTTCCGGCTCTACGCCTTCGGGCTCACCTACTTCGTGTTCTTCTTCTGCCGCGAGGAGGTCACGAGTTTCGACCTGTTCCTGCTCCTGCACGCCGCCTGCGTGCTCGTCGCGGCCGAGACCGGGGAGGCGGACGTCCTGCTCGTGAGCCTCGCGGGCTTCCACGCCAGCTACCTGCCCGTGTACTTCGACTTCATGCGCGCGCCGCAGAGCCACGCGCTCTCCGAGTTCATGCGCGTCATGGCGTGGCAGGGCGCGGCCTACGCCCTCGTCGCGGCGCTGCCGTTCGTGCCGAAGGCGCGCGGGAACCTCCTGTCATCGGGCCAGGAGAAGCTCTTCGACGCCGCGCTCACGCTCAACGGCCTGGCCTTCGGCTTCTTCGGCGCGACTTTGGGCCGCGCCTACTTCGGGACGGTGTCGCTCGCGCGAGCCGCCGTGCTGTCGGCGTGTTACACCGTGCCCGGCCTGTTCTATCTGAAGCTGCTGCCGAAGCGCTCCACCGCCGCGGGCCTGTGCGGGGCGCTCGGATTGGCCGTGCTCGCCGCGGCGGCCTTCGACATGCCCGACCCGACCTGGAAACTCGTGGCCTGGGCGGGCATCTCCTGCGGCTGGGTGTGGCTGGGCCTGTTCTTCGACGCGCCGGTGTGGCGGGCGGCGGGCCTCTTGATGGCGCTGCTCACCTTCGGCTTCTACTTCAACCTCGCCGCGCGCGGGCCGGTGGAGCGCACGGCCGCGTCGGCGGCGATGTTCGTCTTCTCCGGGCTGTCGTATCTCTACGCGCGTTTCTACCGCGTGTGGCTGGGTGATGCCGACGAGTGGGAGAAGCCGGCGGGCGAGGCCTGGCTCTACGCCGGCACGGCCGCCTTGCTGCTCGGCCTGTGGGGCGTGCTCGACGCGGCGCCGTTCGTCTGCGCGCTGGTGGCGCTGTGCGTCGCCGGCGAGCTGCTGGCCGTCAAGCTGCCGCGGCTGCACCTGTGGGTGCAGGCCTCCGTGCTGGAGCTGGGCCTGGGCGTCTATTCCTTGTTCGTGGACTACGGGACGAACCTCCCGGTGGCGGGGGTGAGCGCGCGCCTGCTGGTGACCGCGGTGATGGTCGCCGGGTGGGCGTACCTCTATCTCGAGGACCCCATGGACGAGGCGCTCTCCTCGAAGTGGAAGCGCTGGTCGCGCGCCGAGCAGCGCCGGCTCATGACCTGGGTCGCGCTCGCGGCGGTGTCCTTCGCGGCGTACAAGGAGTTCGACGGCTTCCTGCGCCTGCCCATCTGGGCCTTCGGCAGCGCCGCCTTGTATCTGGCGGGGCGCTCGACGCGGGCGACGCATTTCAAGCAGCAGGGACTCGCGCTCGCGCTGGGCACGGCGGCCGAAGCGGTGTTGACCTACGTGACCGCGCCCTCCGTGCTGGGCGGGGGGCCGACCGGCGGCCAGACCGCGTTCTACTGGCTCTCGTGCCTGGCGCTGCTCGGGATGGTCGCCGTGGCCAAGGACCGGCGCTGGGGGGCTCCCACCGGGCTCGACGAGCAGTCCGCGACCCTGTTGTCCGTGGTCTCGCTCGTCTTGATGGCGGCGTATTGCGGCAAGGAGCTCGACGCGGTGAAGCTGACGATGGCCTGGACCGCGTTGGGCACGGCCTACCTCCTCGCCGGCCTGACGCTGGGCTGGCGCGAGCTGCGCATGCCGGCCCTCGCCTTGTTGGGCGTCTGCGTGGGCAAGGCGCTGCTGCTCGACACCTCCCGGATGCCGCTGCCTTACCGCGTCGCGACCTTCGTGGGCCTGGGCGTGGTCCTTCTCGGCGGCTCGAGCCTGTACGTGAGATTGGAGAATGAGGAAGACCCTCCTGCCTCTGGCGACGCTTAGCGCCGCGGTCGGCGCGGCCGTCCTGCTCGCGCGCGGGGGCTCCCCCAGCCGGGAGAGCCTGGTGCCGCTCTCGCGCGCCGCCGGCGACCAGCTCAAGGGGGTCGACCGCGCCTCCGCCGTCGTCTTCCCGCTGAGCGCCGACGAGGAGCGCGCGGCCGGCGAGCGGCTCGCGCGCGGCGTCGCCGCCGCCGCGCCCGC
>JANRKA010000019.1:0-2639 GCA_033875325.1 Elusimicrobiota bacterium
CGAGCGCGGGCGCGCGCGGCCCTTCCGCCGCCGCGAGGACGGGCGCCGACGCGCCGGCGCCGCCCTCCGCGAGCGCCGGCCCGGCGCCGTCCGGGAATCCCGCCGACCCGCGCACGCCCGAAGACCTGCTGCTGGCCGCGCGTTCGGGTTATTCGTCCGCGCTGGAGAAAGCCGGCCTGCGATTGTCCGCCGACGGCAAAGGGTTCGTCCGCGTCGCCGACGGCAAGCCGGCCTCGGCCGAGGACCTCGAGCGGCTGCGCGCCGCGGTGGTCGCGATGCCCGCGGCCATCGCCCGGCGGCCCGATTTCCACCAGAAGGTGCCGCCCGAGCACTTCGCCGCGCTGCAGTCAGGTTATCGCCGCGAGGACCGCTCGCCGTCCGTGTACAAGGACGTGGGCGCCACCGAGAAGCAGCGGGACTTCATCCATACGCGCTCCTGCGAGAAAGTGTCGGGAGACTGCAACGAGAACACGACGCGCGCCTTCTACAAGAAAGGCGAACACGTCTCGCCCGAGGACCTCGAGCGGATGTTCCAGGCTCTCTCGGAGGAACTCGCCGCGGCCGAGGCGGAGGCCGAGCCGGACGGCGCGGCGCCCGGACGCGGCGAGAGCCGTCCCCCGCTCCAGGCCGAGGAGGCCGCGGAGGTCGCGGCGTCCGTCTCCGCGACGCGGACGGTGACCCTCGCCGAAGACGAGGCGGCCGCGTTCGCGGCCGCGCCCGCGCTGCTGCCCACGACTTTGCGGCGCGCCTGGGCCAAAGCCGTGGTCGCCGTCTCCCCCTCGGCCGCGAAGACTCCCGCCGGACGCGGAGCCCTGCTGGCGGGCCTGCTCGCCTTCGCGGCGGCGGTCGCGCTCCCCTTCCTGCGTCGCCGGGGTTAAGCCTTCGCTTCGACGGACCGCACCCAGTCCAAGACGGCTTCGAGCTGCCCCTTGCCGTCGAGGCCGGCCTGCTCGAGCACCTTGTCCCAGGCGCCGGAGCCGAGGTAACCCTGGCGCTTGAGCGGGTAGAGCGAGGCGGCCAACCCCGCGTCGGAGCGCACCCAGCGCCACAAGGTCGGCAAGGTGAAGTCCGTGATGCCCATGGAGGTGAAGGCGTGTTCGGGCGCGAAGGCCAGCCGCTTCTCGTCATCGGAGAGGCGCTCGTAGAGCTCGGCGCTGGTCACGTAATAAACCGTGGGCTTGACGCCCATCGCGTCGAGCTTGGGCAGGACGTCGCGCGTGAAGAAGGTCGCCACGCCGTGGCCTTGGAGCACGATGGCCGCCTTGCCGCCCGCGCGCAGCCGGTACACGCCCTTGACCGCCTCGGTCGCCGGGGGCAGCCGCAGCGCGTCGCGGTCGGGCACGGGGATGGCGGGACGCGTGACGAAGGGCGCCAGCAAGGCCGGACGCTGCTGCAGGGAGTGCACGACCAGCGGCCACATCTCCGCCGGGTCGAAAGGCGTGAGCGTGATGGCGGAGCCTTTGGCGAAGTTGTCCTGGAGGAGCTGGAGGTGCTGCGGGCACGCGTGGGTCGGCCCGTCCTCGCCCGTCATGGGTCCCGCGTGCGCGTTGACCATGATCCAGGCGCGGTAGGGCTCGCCGGTGGCCTCGTGGCGCATCTGCTGGCCGATGCAGTGCAGGCGCGCGGGCACGTGCTCGAGCGCGGCGATGAAGGCGGAATAAGACGAGGACACGCCGATGTGCAGGCCGAGGCTCGACACCCCGGACATGACGCCGCCCATCGCGTCCTCGCAGATGCCGCCCACGGGGACCAGGCGCGAGGCCGGGTTGGCCTGGGCGTGCCACCAGCCCTTGCCGAACGCCTTGTTGATGGGCGCGATGCTCGTGGACTCGGAGAGGTCGGCCGCGCAGGCGAGGATGGCGCCTTTGGTGAGCTTGTTGATGTAGCCCAGCGTCTCGCCCAGCGCCCCGCGCAAGGTCGCGGCTTTGCCGGGGACGGGCTTGAGCTCGGCCGGGGTCTCGGAGGGCTTGAGCCCCGCTTTATAGAAGGCCTCGAGGTCCGGACCGTTCTCCCTGATGGGCCGACCGCGAGGAGTGGCCTTGGCCGCGGCGGCGACCTGCTCGCCGACGAACTTCAAGACGTCGGGGCGCTTGGTCTCGAAGGCCTTGCGCATGGCGAGCAGGCACTCCCAATACGCGGCCTCGACGCCGGCCGGCGTCTTCTCGCCGCTGAAGCGCGGCAGCTTGGTGTCCCAGGCCTGCTCGAACACCTCGACGGACTTGTAGAACTCGGGCGAGCAGAAGGCGTGGCCCGCGCCGTGCGAGGCCTTGCCCTCGATGCCGTAGCGCCAGCCCTTGGTGGTGCGGTAGACGATGGCCGTGGGCTGCCCGTTGTCGAGCTCGAGCGCGGCCTTCTGGCAGGCCAACACGCGCCGGAAGTCGGAGCCGTCGCCGGCCTCGACGAGGTTCCAGTCGTTGAGGTACATGAGCTCGCGCGGGTCCCACTGCACGTAGTCGCCGGGCTTGTCGCCTTCGGCGGTGACGCGGTCGGAGTCGATGGAGGACTGGTTCCAGTCGATGTGCATGACGGTGTGGGACAGGCCGGTCGTCGCGGCCGTCGCGATGGCTTCGTGCACGCGCCCGGCGGTCATGCCGCCTTCGCCCTCCAGGATGTGGAGCTTCGGACCTTTGAGACCGAAG
>JANRKA010000020.1:0-21599 GCA_033875325.1 Elusimicrobiota bacterium
CGGCGGCCAACGCCGCGAAGACGGGTTTCGGCGCGTCGGCGGCGGCGGCCGCGCGGGCGGGCGCGTCGGCGGCGAGCGCGTCGGCGAGCGCGGCCGGACGCGGCGCCGCGTCGAGAGAAGGCAATGGCGCGGCGAGCGGGACCGGCGAGAGCCGGGTCGGGGTGAAGGCGGCCGACACCGGAGTCGAGGCGAGCCTCGGCACGCCCGTGACCAGGCTCGCGCGCGACGCCGACGCGGCGGCGGCCCGGCCCCACGCCACGGCCGCGTCCGCCGGCAATGACGCGGCCAGGACGAGCAGGGCGAGGGGGACGGCGAGGGGACGCCTCATGAGGCAAGTATAAGGAATGCCCGGCGCGGACGCCTGGGCCGCACGGGCCCCGCCGCCCCGGGCCGTATGGCCCGGCGGGCGGGCCGCGGTGAAATTGGTAATATGCGCCCATGCCGAGCGTGGGACGCAACGAGCGCCGCCGCGAGGGCCCGGAGAAGCTGACCGGGCGCGCCTTGTACCTCGACGACCACTCCATCCCGGGCTGCCTGCACGGGGTCACCGTGCGCTCCTCCATCCCCCGCGGCCGCGTCAAAGCCGTGCACTTCGACCCCGCCTTCCCGTGGGAGGAGTGCGTCGTGGTCACGGCCAAGGACATCCCCGGCCGCAACCTCGTCGCCCTCATCGAGCCCGACCAGCCCCTGTTGGCCGACGGCGTCGTCAACCACCGCGAGGAGCCCATCGCGCTGATCGCTCACGCCGACCGGGCGCGCGCCTACGAGGCGCTCAAACGCGTCACCGTCGAATACGAGCCGCTGCCGGCGGTGCTCACGCTCGACGAGAGCGCCGCGCTCAAGCAGGTCGTCTACAAGAAGGACAACGTCATCAAGTCGTACCTCATCGAGCGCGGCAGCGTCGAGGAGGGCTTCGCGCGCGCCGACTTCGTCGTCGAGGGCGAGTACCGGGTGCCCGCGCAGGAGCAGGCCTACATCGAGAACAACGCGATGGCCGCCTGGGAGGAGGACGGGGTGATGGTCGTCACCGGCTCCCTGCAATGCCCCTACTACGTCCTCAAGGCGATGAAGGAGATCCTCGCCCGCCCCGCGGACAAGATCCGCGTCGTGCAGACCGTCACCGGCGGCGGCTTCGGCGGCAAGGAGGAGTACCCCTCCATGCTCGCGGGGCACTGCGCCCTGCTCGCGCTGAAGGCCAAGCGTCCCGTGAAGATGGTCTACGACCGGCACGAGGACATGGCCGCCACCACCAAGCGCCACCCCGCGCTCGTGCGCCACAAAACCGGGCTGACCAAGGACGGCCGCCTCGTCGCCCAGGACATCGAGGTCGTCATGGACGGCGGCGCCTACGCCACGCTCACCTCCGTCGTGCTCTCCCGCGGCACGCTGCACGCCGCCGGGCCCTACGAGTGCCCGAACGTCCGCGTGCGCTCGCGCGCGGTGGCCACGAACACGCCGCCCAACGGCGCCTTCCGCGGCTTCGGCGCGCCGCAGACGTTGCACGCGGTGGAACTGCACTGGGAGAAGATAGCGGCCGCCATGAACGTCGACGCGCTGCAGCTCCGCCGCGTCAATCTGTTCAAAGTCGGGTCTGTGACGGCCACGGGACAGCTCCTCCGTGAATCCGTCGGCGCCTCGGACTGCCTGGAGACGGTCGTCAAACGCTCCGACTACGCCAAGAAGCGCCGCGCTTACGACGCCTGGAACAAGGACCCCAAGAAACCCACCTGGCGCGGCATCGGCCTGTCGGTCGTGCACCACGGCGCCGGCTTCACCGGCTCCGGAGAGGTGTACCTCGCCAGCCGGGCGGGCGTCGCCCTCACCCGCGACGGCGGGCTGTTCGTGCTCGCCGCGTCCACCGAGATCGGCCAGGGCACCAACACCATGTTCGCCCAGGTCGCCTCCGACGCGCTGGGCCTGCCCATGGACTGGATCCAGGTCGAGACCCCCGACACGCACAAGGTCCCCGACTCCGGCCCCACCGTGGCCTCGCGCACCTGCATGGTCGTGGGCGGTCTCGTCCAGCGCGCCGCGACGCGCCTGAAGGCCGACCTCGAGGCCGCGTACGGCCACCTGCCGCGCACGCGCGCGGAGCTCAAGGCCGCCGCGGCGGCGCTGTGCGCCGGGCGCGCCGCGCACCGCGTGGAGATGGAGTTCGAGAAGCCCAAGGAAGTGACCTGGGACGACGCCACCTACCGAGGCGACGCCTACGGCGTGTACTCCTACGGCGCCTTCGCCGCCGACCTGGAGGTGGACAAGACCACCTACGAGGTCCGCGTGCTCAAGGCGACCACCGCCCAGGACATCGGCAAGGCCATCCACCCCCTCTTCGCCGAAGGACAGATCATCGGCGGCTGCACGCAGGGGCTGGGCTGGGCGCTGCTCGAGGAGCCGGTCTACAAGGACGGCGTGATGGTCAACGCCCAGCTCACCAACTACGTCATCCCCACGAGCCTCGACACGCCGCCGTTCGACGTCGTGGTCATCGAGAAGCCCTACTCGCGCGGGCCCTTCGGCGCCAAAGGCGTGGGCGAGCTGCCCATGGACGTGCCCGGACCCGCCGTGGCCGCGGCCATCAAGCAGGCCGTGGGCCGGCTCATCCCGGTCCTGCCCATCACCCCGGAACGCATCGCGAAGGCCCTCTCGTGAGCCCCATCGTCCTGACCGTCAACGGCAAGCGGCGCTCCTTCGGGGGGCCGGCCTTCACCCGCCTCATCGACTTCCTGCGCGAGACCCTGCGCCTGACCGGCACCAAGGAAGGCTGCGGGGAAGGCGAATGCGGCGCGTGCACCGTGCTCATCGACGGCGCGCCGGTCAACTCCTGCCTCGTGCCGGTGTGCTCGGTCGCGGGCGCGAAGGTCGAGACCGTGGAATCCCTCGGCGCCCCGGAGAAGCTCTCGCGCCTCCAGCAGGGCTTCCTCGACTGCGCGGGCGCCCAGTGCGGCATCTGCACGCCCGGCATGCTGATGAGCGCCCACGCCCACCTCAAGGCGAAGGGCGCGAAGGCCGACGACGCCTCCGTGCGCGAGGCCATCTCCGGCAACCTGTGCCGCTGCACCGGCTACCAGCACATCGTGGACTCGGTGTTGTGCGCGGCGCGCAAGACCGCGAAGAGGAAGCGATGAGGGGCGACGCGAAGTCCATGACGGTGCTCACGCCCGCCACCCCCGCGGAGGCGGTCGCCCTGCTCTCGCGCGACCCCGGGGCCCTGCCTCTGGCCGGGGGCACGGACCTGATGGTGGGCTGGAACATGGGCCTGCTCAACGGGCGCGTCGTGCTCGACCTCTCCCGCCTCGACGCGTGGCGCCGCGTGAAGGCCGCGCGCGGGGGCGTGAGCGTGGGCGCGCTCGTCACCCACGCGGCGCTGCGCCGCCACCCCGTCGTCTCGAAACGCTTCCCGCTGCTCTCGGCGGCCTGCGCCACCGTCGGCGCCGCCCAGATACAGAACCGCGGCACCCTCGGCGGAAACCTCGCCAACGCCTCGCCCGCCGCCGACACCTTCCCCGCGCTGGCCGTCTACGAGGCCTCGGTGCGCCTGACGGGCCCATCGGGCCCGCGCGAGCTGCCGGTTCTGGAGCTGTTCGCGGGCGTCAAGAAGACCCGCCTGCGCCCCGGCGAGCTCATCGCGTCCGTGGAGCTCCCCTTCCCCGAGAAGGCGCCGTCCGCCGCGCTCTTCCGCAAGGTCGGCACGCGCCTGGCCCAGGCCATCTCCAAGACGATGTTCGCCGGCCTGCTGTGGCTCGACGCCGACGGCGTCGTCGAGGAGGCGCGGCTGTCCTTCGGCAGCCTGGCCCCGACGGTCCGGCGCCTGCGCGCGGCCGAGGCCTCCCTCAAGGGCCGCCGCCTCGACGCGGCGGCCGCCGCCGCCGCCGCGGACCTGCTCGACGCCGACGTCTCCCCCATCGACGATGTCCGTTCCACCCGCGAGTACCGCCTGGCGGCCTCGCGCAACATCCTCCGCCGCTTCCTGGAAGGAGCCGCCCGATGAAGCCCCTGACCACCCTCGACCCCAAGACCCTCAAGAGCGCGCTCGCGCCGCTGCGCCGGCAGAACGCCCTGCACCTCCAGCGTTACCCCGGAGACGCCGCGGGCCGCCAACCCGTGCACGTCGTCTACGGCGGGGCCCACCTGTTCAAGTCCGACTCCGCCGCGAAGCTCGGCGAGAAGGCGCTCGCGGCGCTCTCGCGCTACGGCCCCGACGCGTTCACCTTCGGCCGCGCCCTCGGCCTGAGCGAGGCCGTCTCGCGCAAGGTCTACGACCGCGTGGTCGAGAAGCTGAAGAGGGAGCCCGTGGAGGACTTCCGCATCGACTTCGAGGACGGCTACGGCAACCGGCCCGACGCCGAGGAGGACGGCCACGCCGCCTCCGCCGCGGCCGAGGTCGCCAAGGGCCTGGCGGACGGGACTCTGCCGCCCTTCATCGGCATCCGCGTGAAGACCTACTCCGACGAGCTGGCCGCGCGTTCGGCGCGCACCATGGACATCTTCCTGACGACGCTCGTGCGCCTGACCAAGGGGAAACTCCCCTCCGGCTTCTTCATCACCTTGCCCAAGATCGTTCACCCCGGCCAGGCCGCGGCGCTGGCCAAGCTGCTCGCCGCCTTCGAGCGCCGCAAGAAGCTCGCTCCCGGCAGCCTCAAGGTCGAGATCATGGTCGAGACCACCCAGCACATCATCGACCACCGCGGCGTCGCGCCCATGCGCGCCATCGTCGACGCGCTGGAAGGCCGCTGCGTCGCGGCCCACCTGGGCACCTACGACTACACCGCGTCCTGCTCCATCACGGCCGCGCACCAGAAGATGAGCCACCCCGCCTGCGACTTCGCCAAGAACTTCATGCAGGTCACGCTGGCGGGCACCGGCGTCATGCTCTCCGACGGCGCGACCAACATCATGCCCGTGGGCCCGCACCGCGCCGTGCCCGGCGCCCAACTCACGCCGCAGCAGGACCGCGAGAACGTGGAGGCCGTGCGGCGCGCCTGGAAGCTGCACTTCGACGACGCGCGCCATTCGCTGGAGACCGGCATCTACCAGGGCTGGGACCTGCACCCCGCCCAACTGCCCTCGCGCTACGCCGCGGTCTACTCCTTCTTCATCGAGGGCCTGCCCCAGGCCACGGCGCGGCTGAAGAACTTCATCGACAAGGCCGCGCAGGCCACCTTGGTCGGCGACGTGTTCGACGACGCCGCCACCGGCCAGGGCCTTCTGAACTATTTCCTGCGCGCCCGCTCCTGCGGCGCCATCACGGCCGAGGAGGCCGCGGCCACCGGCCTGACGCCGGAGGAATACGCCTCGCGCTCCTTCCTGAAGATACTCGAGGGCCGCAAGAAGCTCGCGCGTCAGCGCGCGTAGCGGAACAGACGGCAGTCGCCGTTGAGGTTGTCGAACTGCGGCTCGACGATGAGCGCCTCTTCGCCGGGCAGGCTCACCTCGGTCATGGCGTGCCCGACGGAGCCCACCACGCGCGACGCCACCCCCATCTCGCGCAGGAAGTCGCGCGCGACGGCCGCGTAATCGCGGCACACGCCCCGTCCCGTCTGTCGCGGCGCGAAGTTGGTGGCGAACGACTGCCAGGGAAGGCGGGCCGCGACGAGCGGGTCGGCCGTGCCGTCCTTGACCGCGTCGGCCTCGGCCTGGTTGTAGTCGGAGAAGCCGTTGGCCGACACGCAGGTCGCCAACGCGACGCGGCCCTGCGCGTCGAGGCCGCGGGAGTCCGCGGTCTCCCGCGCGCGGCGCTTGAGCGCCTCGTAGCGCTGGCGCGCGCGCTCCAGCGCCTCGTCCTGCTGCACTCCGGCGAACTGCCTGTAGTCGGCGTTGGCGCCCTCCGGGTCCGTGATGAGCGAGCGCACCGCCACGTCGATGACGGCGCCCCAGAAGCCCGGCTGAGCCATCGTCGCGCGCGCGTGGCGGGTGGTTCTCATGAGCTCCGCCGCCGGGTACAGACGCTCGGCGCGGTCGAAAGCGCGGTCGGGGTCGTAGGCGAAGCTGGGGCTGTGCGGCGGAGGCCCGCCCGCGCGCTCGCAGCTTTTCCCGCTCAACGCCGGCGAGGCCAGGCACGCCGACTCCACGCGCGCCACGCGCTCGAGGAACTCCGCCTCCCAGCGCGAGACGGCCCGGCGCATCTCCTCGCTGTTCTCGCGGATGCGCCTGTTGAGCTCCGGCGAGCTCGTCGTGTCCTCGAAGGTGCGCGGCGGGTCGTTGGCCGTGGCCGGGAGCGCGAGACCCGCCAAAAGGGCGACGAACAGGGGTTTCATGGTCCTCGCCCCAGTATAGACCCGGTCGCGCCGTCTCGCCATAGGCCGGTAAGAAAGCATGGTTCACAACACGAGGCGCGGCCGTCCGGCGCGTTTCTGGAGCAGTCGACCCCGCCCCGGCTGGGCTCCTCGACCCTATCCCCGTCCGTCCCGGCGCGCTACCTTATCGGGAGATGAAGGACGCCCGCGCCGCCAGGAGGCCGAACATGAGGACGCTCATCGCCGTGCTGCTGACCGCGGCCGCGACGCCCGCGGCCGCGACGACGCGCGTGCGGCCGGACCTGGGCTCCATCCTCGATACCGTGACGCGCGGCGGGCCGACTTTCGAGGCGCTCCCGCCGGCTCGCGACCCGCGCTGGCAGGACGCCGATTTCGTCGTGCGGCCGGTGACCGGCCGGGCCGCCTCCTCTCAGCTCACCGCCGCGCGCCTGGAGCGGATGGATCGCATCCTCGACGGCGCCGACCCGCGTCCCGGCTCGGCGAGCGCGATGCCGGACGAGTTCGCCCGCATCGTGAGCTTCAGCGTCCGCCGCCTCGACTCGCACAACCCTCCGCTGACCGGCGCCGACTGGGACCGCAAGCTCGGCGAGATGAGCCGCCGCTACCAGGTGCTCTTCCCGGCCGGGCGCGCCGTCAGCCGGCAGGCGTGGAGCGACGGCGCGGACATGTTGTCCGCCTCCCTGCTCTCCATCGACGGCGACCCGTACACGCGCTTCTACGACCAGGAGGAGTACGAGGAACTGCAGCGCGAGCTGCGCAACGCCGGCCTCATCGGCATCGGCATCAACTACGCGCCGGACCCCGCGGGACTGATGGTCGAGCGCGCCGTCCCGGGCGGTCCCGCCGCCGAGGCGGGCATGGTCCGCGGCGACGTCATCACCCACGTGGACGACCAGCCTCTGTCGGAGCTCTCGGCCGCCAACGCCGTCAAGCTCCTGAAAGGGGAGGCGGGCACGACCGTGCGCGTGCGTCTCGCCCGCGGCGACGAGCTCACGCTCACGCGCCGCGCGGTGGCGACGCCGAACCACTTCTCCCGCCTCATCCGCGGCACCGACGTCGGCTACGTCTTCTTCAACGGCTTCGACCAGGGCATCGCCGAGACCATCGTCGGCCGCCGCGGGCTGGGCGTGCTCCCGCGCTCGGGCGGGCTCATCGCCGACCTGCTCCGCCAAGGCGCGCGGCGCATCGTGCTCGACGTGCGCGGCAACCTCGGCGGCGACGTGGCCGAGGTGCGCCTGCTCGTCTCGGAGTTCCTGCGCGACGGCAGCCGCATCAACTACATGCACGGACCCGACGGCAGCGACACCGCCGTGACCCACGGCGACGGGCGGTTCCACGAGGACCTGCCCTTGGCGGTGCTCATCGACGGCAACTCCGCCTCCGCCAGCGAGGTCCTCGCGGCCAGCCTGCAGGAATGGGGCCGCGCTCTCATCGTCGGCTCTCAGAGCTACGGCAAGGGCAGCTTCCAGACGGTGCACTCCGGCCCCGACGGCCGGGCGGCGCAGATCAACTCCGGCCGCTGGAACACGCCGCTCGACCGCAACATCGGGGGCCGCTACGACCCGCAGACGGGGCGCGTGATACCGGGCAGCGGCGGCGTCGTGCCCGACCTGCCGGTGATCACGACCCCAGAGCAGCGGCAAGCCATCTACGCCGGCATCGCCGACCAGCTCTACGGCACCGGACGCGCCGCGAGCGTCGACCCCGCGCTCGCCGCGGCCATCGCCGCGACCTTGCCGGCGACCTCCCGCGCGGGCGTGGCCAGCCGCCGGCCTTAGCGGCGGCGTTCAGCTGCCGCGGTAGGTCGAGTAGCCCCAGGGGCTCAGCAGCAGGGGCACGTGGTGGTGCCGGCCGTCGCGCACCGCGAAGATGACGGACACCGACGGGTAGAAGCCCGCCTGGCGCGTCTTCTTGAAGTAGGCCGCGGTGCCGAAGGTCAGGCGGTAGGTGCCCTTCTTGAGCGGGCCCTTGAGCAAGGTCTTGCAGCGGCCATCGGCGTCGGTGACGCCGCGGCCCGCGGGCTTCCAGCCCGAGGCCGAGCGCTCCAGCAGCAGCGGCACGCCGGCCGCGGGGCGGCCCAGCGCGGTGTCGAGTACGTGTGTGCTCAGGCTCATGGGATGAGTTTCTCCAGGCGGATCCGCGTGATCTTGGCCTGCTCGCCGGCGGCGATGGCCAGTTCCTGCTCCGTCGTGTTGGGAAGGCGCGCCGTCAAGAGGGCGAGCATCTCGTCCGCGGACCGGCCGGTGGCGCAGACGATGAAGATGAAGCCGTGCCTCTTCTCGTATTCGGCGTTGCCCGCGGCCAGGGCGTCGAGCGTCGCCTCGTCGGCCGCGGCGACCGACGCCTGCTCGCCCTGCGACCACCCCTTGGTCGCGGCGAACTTGGCGCGCAGCGCGTCCTTGCCGCCGATGCGCGGGTGATGGGCCATCGTCTCGCGCCACTCGTCGCGGCTGGTGCGCGACCACTCGCGGTCGGCGGCGGCGACGAGCGCGTCGCGCGAGGCGAAGGGGCGCTGCGCGGCGACGGCCCGGGCCCAGCGCGCGCAGCCGCAGCAGCGCAGCAGCTCCTCTGCGGCCCGCTCCGGCGGCAGCGCGTTGAACTCGGCGAGCGTCAGGCGCGTCGCCCCCACAACCTCAGGCGCGACACGCCGCCGTCGGGATAGATGTTGAGCCGCGCGTGGGTGACCGGCCCGTGCGGCGCCAGCTCCTTCTCGAAGACCTGGCGCGCGTGCGCCTTGAGCTTGGTCCTGGGGAGGATGGTCACCCAGGCCGTGAACTCGTCGGCGAGGCGCTCGGGCGAGGCGGCGGGCATGTGCACGCCCTCGAGCAGGCAGGAGTCCGGGTAGTTGCCCTTGAACCAGTTGGTGTCCACCTCGACGCGCGAGAGCGTGCCGGCGGCGCCCAGGCGCAGGATGACCCAGTCGTGCCCCGGCCCGCGGCGGCGCTTGGTCTCCCAGCCGTCGCCCATGTTCTTGGCCCGGCCCGGCATGATGAGGTTCTGCGGGTGCGAGTAGTACTGGTCGCTGGAGAGCAGCGGCAGGCCGCCGTTCTCGACCGCGGCGAGGTCCACGAGCGCCTTGCGGGGCTTCTTCGACCAGTCGGGGACGACCGCGCCGTACACGCGCAGTCGCGCCACCCCGCCGTCGGGGAAGATGTTCAGCCGCACCGCGTCGTAGGGCTGGTCGGACGCGATGGGGAAGAGGTTGTCGGACCCGCCCTTGAGCTCGGACTTGGGGAGGATCTCCACCCACTCGCCCTTGCCGTCGCGCGCCTCGAGCGAGGCGTGGGACGGGAAGTTCCCGGTGAAAAACGCCGTGTCGATGTTGACGCCGCGGATGATGCCGCGCAGGCCGAGCTTGACCACGCACCAGTCATGGCCCGGGACCCGTTTGCGCCGCGACTCCCAGCCGTCCATCCACTTGCCGCGGCTGGTGTACTTGTCCGCGATCCACACCGCCTTCTCCGGCTTGAGCAGGTTCTCCTTCGGCGCGAAGAAGTCGTCGCTCGCGGCGAGCGCCTTGCCGCCGGTGCGCGCGGCCGCCAGGTCGATCAGTGAGGTGAAGTCCATGCATGGCTCCTTTTGAGCAGCGGGCGCCCCGGGCCCCGGCCTCCGCGCAGCCACGACCCGCGGACCTCGCCGAGCAGGCGGCGGCCGGAGTAGGGCGTGAGCCGGTGGCGGTGCAGGACGCGGTCGGGGGTGAGGTCGAAGAGCGCGGCGTCGTCGAAGACGGCGAGGTCGGCGTCATAACCCGCCTCGAGGCGGCCCTTCTTGAGGCCGACGAAGGCCGCGGTGCGCTCCGCGGTCCAGCGCAGGACATCCTCGAGCTCGAAACCGCGCCGCTTGGCCTCGGTCCAGGTCCCGGGCAGCACGAACTGGAGCCCCGCGATGCCGCCCCAGGCCCCGAGGAAGTCGCCGGCGTCGCGCTTCTTGAGCTCGGGGACGCACGGGGAGTGGTCGGACACGACGAAGTCGATGACGCCGCGGCCCAGCCCCTTCCACAGCGCCTCCCGGTTCTCGGCGGAGCGGATGGGCGGGGCGCACTTGAACTCGGTCGCGCCCGGCGGGACCTCCTCGGCGGCGAAGGTCAGGTAATGCGGGCAGGTCTCGGCGGTGAAGGGCAGGCCCTCGGCCTTGGCCGCCTCGACGACGGGGAGGGCCTCGGCCGCGGACAGGTGCACGACGTGGACCCGGCAGCGCGTCTTGCGGCATTTGTCGATGAGCAGGCGGATGGCGCGCAGCTCCATGTCGGCGGGCCGCGACGCGAGGTACGACCGGAAGTCGCGGGCGTCGGCCCCCGCCGCGGCGCAGGGGTCCAGCTCGGCGTGGACGATGAGCGGCAGGCCCAGGGCGGCGATGACCGGCATGGCCGCGTCGAGGTCGGCCTCGGTCACGTTCGGGAAGTCGTCGATGCCCGAGTGCGTCAGGAAACACTTGAAGCCGACCACGCCGGCGTCCGCCAGGCCTTCGAGGTCGCCGAGGTTGCCCGGCACCAGGCCGCCCCAGAAGGCGACGTCCGTCTTGAGCTTCCCGTCGAGGGCCGCGAGCTTCGCGTCGAGCGCCCGGCGCGTCGTGGTGACCGGGGAGCAGTTCAGCGGCATGTCCACGATGGCGCCGATGCCGCCGGCCGCCGCCGCCGCGGTCGCCGTGGCGAAGCCCTCCCACTCGGTGCGGCCGGGCTCGTTGACGTGCACGTGGCAATCCACCAGCGCGGGGATGACCGCGAGGTCGCCGGCTTCCTCGACCGGCATGCCCGCGGGGACGTCGTCGGGGCGCGCGACGGCGATGATGCGCTCGCCCTCGATGATGACCGACGCGGGGCGCGGCCCGTCCGGCAGGTACACGCGCCGTCCGCGCACCGCCCAACGGCTCAAGGCGCGCCCTCGTTCCAATTGGCGTGGATGAGAGGCGTCTTGACCGGCACCTCGGCGACGTGGCACTCGCGCAGGAAGGCGTCCAGGCGCCCGGAGGCCGCGTCCATCCGCGACACGTCGGCCGCGGCCGCCTTGGACAGCAGCACCGGGTGGCCGCGTTTGCCGCCGTGGGTCGGGACGGCCGCGGCCGCGCTGCCGATGCCGTCGCGCAGGGCCTTGAACACCGCCTCGGCGGGCGGGTCCCACAGCGGCATGTCCACGTGATAGACGAAACCCGCCGCGCGCTCGCTCACCGCCAGGAGACGCTTGAGCGAGGCCAGCGGCGTGCCCTCGGGGTCCGTCGATATCCAGCCCACGTGCAGGTCGAGCTCGAGGCAGCGCTTGAGCCAGGTCTCCTGCACGGCGATGAAGACCTGCGAGAGGTTGGCGCGCTCGGAGAGGAACTCGATGTGGCGCTGCAGCAGCGGCTTGCCCCCCGCCTCGAGCCAGGCCTTGGGGCCGCCCGCGCGCTCGCCCTTGCCCGCGGCCAGCAGATAGACGTGGAGGTCCTTCACCGGGCCGCCTTCTCTGGCTCGCGCGGGGCGCGGAACGCCCACTCCTCGAGCAGCTGCGCCGCGATGGCCACCGCGATGGCCTTGGGGTTCTTCGACGGCACGCGCCGGCCCATCGGGCAGTACATGCGCTCGTCCCAGGCCTCGCGCCGGGGCGCGGGCAGTCGCGCGCGGAAGGTCCTCGCCTTGTGCTCCGAGCCGATGAGGCCGAGGTAGCCGAGCGGCTTCTGCAGCAGGAGGTCGACGAGCTTGAAGTCCAGCGCGTGGTCGTGCGTGAGCACGCACGCCGCGTCGCTCTCGCCGTAACCCGCGGCGGCCGCCACCGCGACGGGGTCGGCGACGAGGACCTTCGTCCCCGGCGGGAAGGCGGCGGGGTCGGCCCACTCGGCGCGCGCGTCGACCACCACGACCTCGAGCTCCATGCCGTGCAGGGCCGACGCCAACGCGCGGCCCACGTGCCCCGCGCCGAAGACGTGCACCGCGCGGCGGCGCGGCGCGGGCTCGAAGAGCACGACGCACCGGCCGCCGCAGCACTGGCCCATCTCGCGGCACAAGGTGTATTCCTTCAGGACGGCCTCGGGGCGCGCGGCGCCGAGCAGGCGGCGCGCCTCGGCGAGGACCTCGGACTCGAACTTGCCCCCGCCGATGGTGCCCTTGAACCCGTCGGCCCACACCCACATCTTGGCGCCGGGCGCCTGCGGGGCGGAGCCGACGACCTTGGCGAGCGTGCACAAGACGCCCGGGCGGGGCAGGTCGCCCGCGAGATCGGCGGCCCAGAGCGGCTCCATGAGGGAGATTCTAGCTCTTTGAGCCGCCCTTGCTATTGCTAAACTGTGGCCGATGCGGCCGCCCCTCCTCCTCAAGAACGCCCTGCGCGTCGTCACCATGGACGACGCCGGCACCGAGCTCGCGGACGCCGACGTCCTGGTGCGGGGGCGCGTCATCGCCGCCGTCGGCCGGGGCCTCGAGGAGCCCGGCGCCGTCGTGCTCGACGCGCGCGGCTGCGTGGTCATCCCGGGGATGGTCAACACCCATCATCACCTGGTCCAGACCCTGACGCGCGCCACGCCCGCGGCGCAGGACGCCAAACTCTTCGATTGGCTCGTCTACCACTACACCGTGTGGCGCCACCTCACGCCCGAGACCGCGGCGCTCGGCGCCACGGTGGGCCTGGGCGAGCTGCTGCTCACCGGCTGCACCACGGCCTCCGACCATACCTACCTGTACCCGCGCGGGCAGACGGGCCTGGTGGACGCCCAGATCGAGGCGGCCCGCGCGCTGGGCATCCGCTTCCACGCCACGCGCGGCTCGATGTCGGTGGGCGTCTCCAAAGGCGGACTGCCCCCCGACGACTGCACGCAGGCCGAGGAGGAGATCCTGCGCGACGGCGAGCGGCTCGTGAAGTCCTTCCACGACGCCGGCCGCTACGCGATGACGCGCGTGGGCCTGGCCCCGTGCGCGCCTTTCTCCGTGTCGCCCGAGCTCATGAAGGAGACGGCGGCGCAGGCCAAGGCCTGGGGCGTGCGCCTGCACACTCACCTCTGCGAGACGCTCGACGAGGAGGCGTACTGCCTCGAGCGCTATCACAAGCGCCCCATCGACTTCATCGAGAGCCTCGACTGGATGAACGACTCGGTCTGGCTCGCGCACATGGTGCACGTCAACGACGAGGAGATCCGCAGGCTCGGCGCGGCCGGCGTGGGCGTCGCGCATTGCCCCTCGTCGAACTTCCGCCTGGGCTCGGGCGTGCCGCCCATCCGCAAGTACCTCGACGCGGGCGTCAAGGTCGGCCTGGGCGTGGACGGCTCCGCCTCCAACGACAGCGGCGACATGTTGGCCGAGGCGCGCATGGCGATGCTGGCCGCGCGCGTGAAGTCCGGCGTCGGCTCCATGCCCGCGCGCGACGCGCTGCGCATGGCCACGCGCGGCGGCGCCTCCGTGCTCGGCCGCGACGACGTCGGCCGGCTCGTCCACGGCTGCGCCGCCGACCTCGCGGTCTTCGACGTGAGCGGGCTCGACTACGCGGGCGCGGCCGGCGACCCGGTCGCGGCGCTGCTGTTCTGCGGCTCCTCCCACCGCGCGAAGTGGACCATCGTGGACGGCAAGGTCGTCGTCGAGAACGGCCGGCTCGTCAACGCCGACGAGCGCAAGGTCGCCGCCGACGCCAACGCCGCCTGCCTGGACCTGCTGCGCAAGGCGGGCGCCGTCGCGTGAAGGAGCCCACCCTCGCGCAGTTCCGCCTCATGTGCGAGGCCGAGCTCGCCCGCATCCCCAAGGAGCTGCGCGACCTGCTCATCAACGTGACCATCGAGGCCAAGGACGAGCCCGGCCTGGAGGCCGAGGACCTCGAGGACGGCCCCGACCTGCTCGGCCTCTACGACGGGCCGACCCGCGAGGAGATGCTCGGCTCCGACGCCCACGGCTTCCTGCCCGCCAAGGTCTACCTCTACCGCCTCAACCTGCTCGACGCCGTGGAGTCCGTCGAGCAGCTCCAGAAGGAGGTCCGCCTCACCCTGCGCCACGAGCTCGCCCACCACTTCGGCTTCGACGACGAAGAGCTCGAGCGCGTCTGGCCCGAAGGCGCCTGACCCATAACAAAGGGGACAGGCACCTAAGTTATGCCTAGACCCGGCGGGTGAGCCAGTCCATGAGGCCGTCGAGCCAGGACTTGCGGCCGGCCTCGTCGAAGGGCAAGGTCTCGGCGCCCTTCACCAACTCGTCGAGGCGGGCGCCGGGGCCGCGCGAGCCCATCACCCGGTCGAGCTCGCCGCGCGAAGCGCGCTCGGCGAGATAGGCCGCCAGCTCGGCGGCGCCGGCGGGGCTCAACGCCGCGACGGCGAAGGCTCGCCGCAGGTCCGGCAGGGACGCGCCCGGGGACTCCCACCACCGGCCGCCGGGAGCCGAGACGGCGCCGCGCTCGGGCAGCGCGCGGTCCACGCGCAGCGTGCGGTCGAAGACGCGGGCTCGGCCCTCGGGGCCGGCGCGCTCGATGACGGAGGCGGCCGCCTCGGCCTCGGCCGGCGTCAGCTCCTCGCCGGCGGCGGCCTTCGCGTAGGCCTCCAGGCCGCGGCGCAGCGGATGCGACGGGTCGCGGCCGAGATAGGCGGCGAGCAGCTCCGGGTCGCCGGAGGCGAGCTGGTAGGCCGGGTCCGCTCGCGGCACCTCGGCCATGCGCGAGGCCGACAGCCGCGCGAGGAAGGCGAGCACCCCGTCCTCGCCGCCCGACGCGAGCGCCCGCGACCACGGCAGGAAACCCTCGGAGTAATGCGTGTCCACGGCCGACAGCCACTGCTCGCGCGCGCGGTGGATGGCGAGCAGGTCGGCCGCGTCGCGAGGTCCCAGCCCCCAGGCGAACGGGTCGGCGAGCAGGCGGTCGATGAGCAGCCGCTCCGCGGTCACCGCGAATCCCTCGGTCATCGCCGCGTAGGCGGAATCCATGGGGTGGTCGCCGCGGCGACCCACGGCGTCATCGAAGACCGCGTGCGCGCGCTCGTGGCCGACGAGCATGAAGCGTTCCACCTTGCGCTGCACGCGCGTCTGCCCGTCGAGACCGAAGGCGCTCGCCACCTCGCCGCGCCCGTCGGCGGGCTCCGGCAGTATCTCGATGCGATGGCCGCCCTCCTTCGACCAGAGATGCCCGGTGGAGGGCGTGCGCGAGCGGTCGAAGACCACGGCCGTCTTCACCGGGCGGTCGAGCCGGCGCAGCAGCCGCCCGTACGCGACGGTCGCGGCGGCGGCGACGCGGTCGAGCGCGGGGCCCTCGGCGGGCGCGGCGAAGTAGGCCGCGACCACGGCCGCGGCCCCGTCGCGGCGGCCGTCGCGGGCTGAGGCGCCGTCGAAGGTCTTCGCCAACGCGGCGTCGCCGGCGCCTTCGTCGCCGGCGGCGGCCTGCGGCGCCTGCGCGTCACCGCCGGCCAGCGAGTCGGCCAGTCGGCGCAGCTCTTCGCCGCTGACCGGCTTGTCGGCGGCGGCCTCCGCCTCGGTGAGCGAGCGCGCGGCGGGCACGATGAGCGACGGCGCCTCGGTGACGATCTTGGGGGACGCGGGGATGATGAGACGGCCGCGCTCGGGCAGGATGAGCGACGGTGCGGGCGTCGGGGTCAGCAGCGAGCCCGTGGCCGTCAATCCCGCCATGACGATGACGCCGGGCACCGGGCGCGCCGCCGCGGCGGCGCCCGTCGCGCCCGCGCGCGTCGCGGGCGCGGCGACGGCGTCCATCGGCAGCAGGCACAGGACCAGCAGCAGCCTCATGCCGCCAGTATAAAGGAACCGCCCCGCGTCGTCCTGAGCCCAAGGACCCACGCCGCCTGGGACCACGCGGCGGCGCCGCGGATTGACGCTCCCCGTCGACAAGAGGTATCTTTCACCCGTCGCATAAAACTCCGGAGGAACACCCGACATGGCCGCCCCCACCGCCCCCTCTTCGCAGGTCAAACCCGGACTCGAGGGCGTCGTCGCCACCGAGACCAAGCTGTCCATGGTCGACGGCAACAACGGCGTGCTCATCATCGCCGGCTACCCCATCGAGGAGTTCGCGGGCAAGGTCTCCATCGAGGAGGCCGCGATGCTCCTCTGGACCGGCCAGTTGCCGAGCAAGGAAGAGGCCCCCGGCGTGCAGACGGAGCTGGCGGGCTACCGCGCGCTGCGGCCCGAGACCATCGAGATCATCAAGACCGCGCGCTCGGCCCCGCCCATCGACGCGCTGCGGATGGCCTGCGCCACGCTCTCCCTGGACGTCTCGAACCCCAACGACATCTCGCCGGCCGCCGACCTCGCGCTGGCCAAGCGTTTGCTCGCGCGGTTCCCCACCGTCATCGCCGCGCACGCGCGCCTGCGCCAGGGCCTGGACCCCATCGCGCCGCGCTCCGACCTGTCGCTGGCGGCCAACTTCCTCTACATGGTGTTCGGCCAGGAGCCGCACCCCGCCGCGGCCAAGGCGCTGGAGACCTACTGGGTCACCGTCTCCGACCACGGGATGAACGCCTCCACCTTCACCGGCCGCGTCATCGCGTCCACCCGCTCCGACATGGTCAGCGCCGTGACCGGCGCGGTCGGCGCGCTCAAGGGCCCGCTGCACGGCGGCGCCCCGGGCCCCGTGCTCGACATGCTCGTGGACATCAAGACCGCGGACAAGGCCGAGGCCTGGCTGCGCAAGGAGATCAAGGAAGGCCGGCGCATCATGGGTTTCGGCCACCGCGTCTACAAGGTGCGCGACCCCCGCGCCGAGGTGCTCGCCAAAACCGCCAAGGAGATGGCCGGCGCCCACCTGCAGAACAAGAAGCTCTACGACCTGGCCTGCTCCGTCGAGCAGACCGCCATCCGCGTGCTCGAGGAGCTCAAGCCCGGACGCAACCTCAAGACCAACGTCGAGTTCTACACCGCGCTCGTGCTCCAGTCCGTGGGCCTTCAGCCCGACCAGTTCGTCTCCATGTTCGCCTGCGGCCGCGTCGTCGGCTGGTGCGCGCACGTCATGGAGCAGCACGCGCAGGACCGCCTCATCCGCCCGCAGTCCGAATACGTCGGGCCGCGGGGCCTCAAGCTCAACCGGTAGGACTCTTGCCGCCGCGCCCGGGGGCCCTAAGGCCCACGGGCCGCGGGCGGCGTCCGCGGTATGCTAAGCGCGTGAGATACGCGCTCCTCCTGCTCCTCGCCGCCGTGCCGGCCTCCGCCGACCCCGCCTTGACGGCCGCGCGCGCCGCGTTGTCCGGCCTGACGACCCGCCACCTCGCCGCGGCCAAGGCGCCCCAGCGCCGCGTGTTCCCGCTGGCGCTGACGCCCGTCGCCCCCGCCTCCTCGGCCATGCTCCTCGACGCACCGTTGGCCCCGCTGCGCGACCGCCCGCTCGACGCGATGACCGCGACCGTCGCCGGACGCGACTGGACCCTGGGCGTCGTGACCGACGCCGCCTACGACGCCTTCTACCTGGTGGCGCGCTCCGGCGGCGACCTCTTCGTCGAGGCGTTGGCGCCGCTGGGCCGGTTCCTGGAGGACGGCGGCGTCGTGGTCTCCGACGGTGACGGCCCGGGCCTGCGCCTCAACGCGCGCATCAACATCCTCAACCCGCTCAACTGGACCTCCATCGTGGCCGTGGACGCCGACGGCGGGCGCCGCATCGGGCGGGACTCCTTCACCGTGGGCGAGTTCGTCGACGCGTTCAAGGCGACCGGCCGCCGCTTCACCGTCGGCGCGGAGGAGTTCCATCTCTTCGTGATGCCGACCGCGGCCGCCGGCGGGGCGGGCCTGAACCCGGAGCGCTCCTTCTTCCTGGTGCGCGTCGCCGGCACCCGCACGCGCGCGTGGGCCGCGCGCGAGACCGCGTTGGAGCCCGGCCGCGCCTACCGCGTGGTCGTCGCGAACCGCGCCCTGTTCCTGCTCAAGACCGCCGACGACCGCCTCGTCATCCGCGACGGCGGCCCGGTCGCCCGCTAGCCGAGCGCGTCCAGCCGCCGGAACAACTCGTCCACGTCGGCGCCGTCCTGGTAGAGCCCGAAGCCGAAGCGCAGCCGGTCCGCGCGCGCGTCGGCCAGCACGCGGCAGTCGCGGGCGAGCCGCTCGCAGAGAGCCGGCGCTCCGGGCACGCGGAAGGTCAGGAAGTGCCCCACCTGCGAGAGGTCGGCCGACACCAGGGCCTCCTTGGAGAGCGGCCCGCGCGGCCGCTCGGAGAGTTTGGTGAGGAAACGCCGCTGCAGCGTGCGCGCGTGCGAGTCGGACTTCTCGACGGTCAGCCCCGTCTCCGCTCGCCAGCGCATCACCGCGTTGAGGCGGTACAGCCCCGACGGGTCGAAGGTCGCGCCCCAGAAGCGCCGGCCGCCCTCGCCGTAGCCCACGGGCGCCCGGATCTCGCCCTCGAGCGCGGCGAAGTCCGCGAACCAACCCGTGTCGCGGGGCCGCTGCGAGGAACCCGGCGGCACGACCATGAAGCAGGCGCCCTCGCCCGCCTGCGCGTATTTGTAGCCGCCCGCGAGGTAGAAGGCGCGGCCGCAAGCCTTCGACAAGTCGGTGGGCGCGGCCATGAAGCCGTGGTAGCCGTCGATGACCACGAGAGCGGGGCTCGGCGCGGCCTGGGACAACTCGGCCAGGCCGTCGTCGCTCAGGCGCAGCCCGGAGTTGAAGAAACACTGGCTGAAATACACCAGGTCGTGCCCGCCTTTTCCCGCCGCGGCGCGGAAACGCGGCACGAAGGAGTGGAACGGCTCGACGGGCACGCGCTCGACCTTGGCGCCGTCCTCCTCCAGGCGCGCGAGCTGACGCGCGAAGGAGTGGAACTCGGAGTCGGTGGTGAGCACGCGCGGCGGCCGGTCCTGCGGCAGGCAGGAGAGCAGCCGCGCGACGAACTCGTGCGTGTTGGGCGCGAACGCGATGGCCTCGGGGTCCGGCAGCCGCAGGGTCTCGGCGATCCAACGCTGAGCCTCGGGCACGACCTTGGCGAAGACCACCTTCCATTTGTCGTCGCGCAGGGCCGCGGCGTCGTCCCACGCCGCGAGATGCGCGTCGCGCGTGAGGTCCGGCCACGGGTGATGGCTGTGCGCGGCGAAGTGCAGGCGCTCCCCCAGCCAGGAGAGGAAGCGCCCGTAATGCGCCTTGTGGCTCACGCCGCCTCGTGCGCGAAGCCCAGCCGGCGCGCCGCCTTGGCGGGCAGGGGCGGCAGCGCCGAGCGCGGGATGAGGAAGGTGGACAGGTTGAACAGGTCGCCGAACACCCGGTGCGACGACGCGGCCTTGGCCAGGTACTGGTGCCCCGAGGAGCCGCCCGTGCCGATCTTGGTCCCGATCATGCGCAGGACCATGATGGCGTGACGGTGGCGCCAGATGCCGAACTGCTCGTCCACCTCGACGAGCTTCTCGAGCAGCCGGAAAGGCGCGTGCAGGATGGGCCGGTCGCGGTAGAGCTGGATGAGCAGCGCCGAGAGCAGGGCCTTGTGCGACAGGCGCCAGCCGGCCTCGGCGCGCAGGCGCTCGTAACGCGCGGGGTCGAGCACGGCCTCGAAGCTCCCGCGCGTGCCCTCCAGGGCCTCCAGCTCGCGCGCGCGCTCGGCCGGCGAGAGCGAGGGGTTGAGGCGGATGGTCTCGGCGTCGCGGGCGAGCATGGCCTTCACCGCGCCGCGGTAGTCGCGCCAGAAGTCGAAGCCCTCGAAGCGGGTGAAGGGCGTGCGCTCGAGCCAGCGCTCGACGAGACTGAACAGGGACGGGGCCTTCGCCGCGTCGAGGACGAGCTTGCGGTGCCCGGGCTTGAGGCGGTTGAAGTAAGGCGTCTCCTCGTAGCGCACGCGGCGCGTGTCGGCCAGGCCGAGCTTGAGCTCGATGAGCCGGAACTGGAAGCTCTGGAACCCGGAGGCGGGCGTGAGCGCGTCGCGGAAGTCCAGGAAGTCGAGCGGCGTCATGGTCTCGAGGACGTCGAGCTGGTCCACGAGCAGGTTCTGTATCCTCACCACGCGCGTGAGGTGGGCGACGGCCGCCGGCACGCGATCCTCGCGCACCGCGGCGCCCGAGAAGTCGGCCAACACGGCGTCGAGCTCGTGGAGTATCTGCTTGAACCACAGCTCATAAGCCTGGTGGGTGACGATGAAGAGCATCTCGTCGTGCGCGGGCTTGCCCTTCACGCGCGACAGGGGCTTCTGCGAGGAGAGCAGGCGCTCCAGGCCCAGGTATTCGGCGTAGTAGACGGGTTTCTTGGCGCTCATGTCAGTCCTCGATGATCCGCCGCGCGGTCTTGTAGCGCTTGCGGTAATAGTCGCTGTAGAGGCTCTCCATGCGCACGCCCTCGCCGGGGTTGGCCTGGTGGATGAAGATGCCGTTGTTGACGTAGATGCCCACGTGCCCGATGGAGCGGCCCGCGTCCTTCCCCGAGAAGAAGACCAGGTCGCTCATGCGCAGCTCCTTGGAGGACGCCAACGCCTCGCCTTCCTCGGCCATGTCCTGAGCGGTGCGCGGCAGCTTCAGGCCGTGCTCACGGAACACCTTGGCCACGAAGTCGGAGCAGTCCTTCGGCGGGGGACGCTTCGCCTCCTCCTCGGGCAGCCAGGAGCGCGCGGTGCGGACCACGGCCTTGGCCTTGGCCGGCACGGGGCGGGGCGCCCGGCGGCGCTCGCCGCCCCCGCCGCAGCCCGCGGCGAGCAGCAGCGCCGCCAGGAGCGCGAAAAGCGTCGTTTTCATCGGCGCAATGATACTAATTCGCTAGGCCCAACGACCCCCGGCCTCCTAGGACTTATGCGCCTAGACGGCCGTCGGGGGCCGTGATATCCTCCTTCATAGATGCGGTCCCGCGCCTTCGTCTTCGCGGCCGTCCTCGCCTCCCTCCTGGGTGGCGCCGTTGCGCCCGCCCGCGCGACCGACCCGGCCCTGCTCGCCGCCTTCGAGCGCCACCTGGAGCCGCTCGAGGTCGCCATCCTGGCCTCGGTCCTCACCGACCCGGCCATGGACGCCGAGTTCACCGCCGACATGCGCCAGGCTCAGCGCGACGCCGCCAGCCTCGCCGCCGCCACGGCCAAGTGGCGCCTGCGCATCGTGCAGAACGCCCAGGCGCAGCGCAACGCGGCCAACCCGAACCTGGAAGGCACCTACCGCACCTACCCGGAGATGCTCAGCCCGCAGATCCGCGCCTATCTGGCGCGGCGCATGCGCTTCCTGCGCGAGCGCGGCGCCGCCGGGGACCGGCGCCTCCAGGAGGCCTACGAGACTTTGCGCGACTACCTCGCTTCGGTCCAGGAGAGCCTCGACGACGACGGCCGCCTGTCCTGGTACACGAAGCGGGTCGTCTCCGGCATCATGGACAAGTACCGCTCCGAGCTCGTCGAGCACCTCGGCACCGAGGTCGCCCGCCGCGCCCTGCGAGACGGCCCCGCGGCGACGACCGAGTTGGCCCGCCTGCGCACCGCGGCCGACGCCGCCGCGGCCGCCGAACGCGACGCCGAGGCTCGCCGCCGG
>JANRKA010000021.1:0-9067 GCA_033875325.1 Elusimicrobiota bacterium
AAGCCGTCGGCGCCGCCCGAGGATTTAACCGTGGCGCGCAGCTGGACGGCCAGGCCGGGCGTCACGCGTTCGTCGGCGTCGATCCACAGGCACCAGGTGCCCGTCGCCGCGTCGAGGCTGGCCTGGCGCTGCTGGGCGTAGTCGTCGAAGCGGCGGCGCAGGACCTTCGCGCCGGCGTCTTTGGCGACGCGTTCGGTGGCGTCGGTCGTGGACTCGTCCACGACCACGACCACCTCGTCGGCGACGCCTTCGAGGCTGGCGAGGCAGCCCGGCAGGTCATGCTCCTCGTCTTTGGCGATGAGGATGGCGCTAAGCGACGGCTTCATAGACTCTCTCCATTTTTTCGGCGGCCGCGGCCCAGCCGAACGCGGGCAGGCGGCGCAGCGCCTCGGCGGCCAGGCGCCGGCCCAAGGCGGGGTCATCCAGCAGGCGCAAGATGGCGCCGGCCAGCGCCTCCGGGTCGCGCGGCGGCGCGAGCAGGCCCGTGGCGCCGTCTTCGACCACCTCGGGGATCCCGCCGGCCGAAGTCGCGGCGATGGGCACGGCGCTCGCCTGCGCCTCGAGCAGCACCGAACCCATGCCTTCGCCCCAGGACGACTGGCAATACGCGTCGAAGGCCCGCAGCAAGGCGGCGCCGTCGGCGCGTTGCCCGGCGAGCACGACCTTGTCCTTGAGGCCCATGCGTGACAGAGACTCGCGCAGCCGCGCCTCTTCGGGGCCCGAGCCCGCGATGAGGAAACGCGCGTCGGGACGCTTGAGGCAGACGATGACCGCGGCCGCGACCAAGGTGTCGTGGTCCTTGTGGGGCACCAAGGCCGCCAGGTTGCCCACCAAGGGCGCGTCGGGGGGGATGGCGAACTCGCGAGCCAACGCGGCGCGAAGCGCCTCGCGCTCACCCGGGGCGGCGGACCGGTAGGGCAGGGCGTCGTGCCCCGCCCAACGCGCCTCTTCGACGGTGACGGGCACCGCGTCGGGGACCACGGCGAGCTTGGAGGCGGGCAGGCCGGCGCGCTCGAGGAGCGTGCCGATGGCGCGAGACACCGCGACCACCTTGCCCGCCAGGCCGTATTTCCAGCGCGCGCTCAGCGGCGAGACGGCGAAGTCCACGCGGCGGTGCATCACCACCGGCACGCCGGCCAAAGCGACCAAGGCCGCGGTGCCGCAGGTGTGGCCCGTGTGCGCGTGCACCACCGCGCCCTCGCGCCGCGCGAGCGCGACCAGGCGCACGACGGAGAGGAAGTCGAGCTCGCCGCGCAGGGGGAAGGTCGCGGCCTCCAGCCCGCGGCGGCGCGCCTCGGCGGCGAGCTCGCCGCCCTCGCGGCAGCACACGACGCCGCGGTGGCCGCGCGCGGCCAGGGCCCCGACGAGGCTCAGGAGCTGGCGCTCCCCGCCGCGCAGGCCGAGCTCGCCGTCAAGGTGCAGGACGGTGAAGCGCCTCATGGAAAACCTTCGCGGTGTTTTGGAAGAACGGCTCGGGCGAGAACAGGCGCCGCCAGCGCTCGTGGCCCGCGCGGCCGTAGGCCGCGGCGCGCGCCGGGTCCTTGAGCAGGTGGGCCAGCGCCTCGGCCAAGGCTTTGCCGTCGCCGGGGGCGACGAGCAGGCCCGAGACCCCGTGTTCGACGAGGTCGGGCAGCCCGCCGACCGCGGAGGCCACGACCGGGCGCCCCGCCGCCATCCATTCCAACGCGGCGCGGCTGACGGCCTCCGAGCCCAAGGACGGCACGACGCCGACGCGGCAGGAGGCGATGAAGGCGTCTTTGTCGGCGACGAAGCCGGGGAAGGACACCACGCCCTCCAGCCCCACGGGCTTGAGCTGCCAGCGCAGGCGGTCGCGCTGGGCGCCCTCGCCCGCGCAGACCACGCGCAGCCCCGGGACCGTCGCCTTGAGCGCGACGGCCGCGTCGAGCAGCGCGTCGTGTCCCTTCACCGGGTCCAGGCGCGCGAGCAGACCGACCACCGGCGCGTCGGGCAGCGGCGGGGCCGAACGCGGGCCGGCCACGCCCTGCGCCACCACGCTCACCGGGCGGCCGGGGTAGGCCCCTCGCAGCGAGGCGGCGAGCGACTCGTTGGCGGCGATGAAGGCCGCGGTGCGCGCGCCCACGAGCGCGCCCAACGGGCCGCGTTTGGCCGGGCGCGCGTCGCCGCGCGTGCGCACCACCGCGATGGAGGAGCCCGCGGCGACCGCCAAGGCGAGCGCGTGCGACGAGCCGGTGTGCGCGTCGAGCAGGTCCACGCGCCTCTCGCGCGTCAGGCGGCGCAGGACGGGCAGGCGCAGCCAGGCGTGCGCGCCGCCGTCGAAGCCGCGCACGGCCACGCCGCCGGCCTCGGCGGCTTTGAGCGCGGGCGAGTCGGCCCGCCCCCAGAACTCCACGCCCCAGCCGCGGCGCTTCTGCTCGACGGCCAAGGTCACCGCGTAGTGGGCGATGCCCGAGTCCCAGGGCTCGTCTTCGAGGTGCACGACGGTCAGCGGCGCCGCGTTCACCGGGCGGCCACCGCGGCCAGCGCTTCGCGGCAGGCTGCGAGCACCTGCGGCACGGTGACCAGCTTCATGCAGAGGAAGTGCCCCTCGGGACAGTCGCGCCCGCCGTGCAGACCGCACGGGCGGCACGCCAGCTCGGCTTCGACCACGCGGTGGCCGGGGCCGTAGGGGAAGAAGCCCAGCTCGCGCGTGGTGGCGCCGAAAACGGCGACCACGGGCACGCCCGCGGCCGCGGCCAGGTGCATGGGCCCCGAGTCGTTGGTCACGAACAAGGACAGCCGCCCCATCAGCGCCTTGAGGTCGGCCAGGTCGGTTTTGCCCGTGAGGTCGGCCGCGCCGCCGGCCTCGGCGATGCCCTTGGCCAGCGCCGCGTCGGCGGGCCCGCCCACGAGCACGGGCACGAGCCCCTCGCCGCGCAGGGCCGCGCACAAGGCGGCGTAACGCTCGGGCAGCCAGCGTTTCGTGGCCCAGGCCGCGCCGGGGTGCACGCCGGCCAGGCGCGCGCCGGGGTCCACGCCCGCGTCGAGCAGGCGTTGGGCGAGCGACTTCGTCATGGGCGGGGCGTCGAGGTAGCGCGACTCGCCGCGTTCGGGCGCGGCGCCGCCGCCCAAGGGCAGGAGCAAGGCCAGGTTGCGCTCCAGGTCGTGCATGAGCCAGGTGAAGGGCACCGTGTCGGTGAGCAGGAAACGCCCCGCGCTGGTGGAGAAACCCACGCGCCGCGGGATGCCGGCGAGTTTCGCGACGAGCGCGGAGCGCAGCGAGCGGTGCGGGATGACCGCGAGGTCGAAACGCTCGGCCTTGAGCCTGGCCGCCACGCGCCATGGGCCGAGCAGCCCGCCGTCGGCGCCGCGTTTGTCGTCCACGAGCACCTCGTCCACCCACGGGCCCTTGAAGATCTCGACGGTGCCGGGCAAGGTGAGCACGGAGAGCCTCGTCCCCGGGAGCAGCTCGCGCAGGCGGCGCAGGAGCGGCACGGTCAGCAGGCTGTCGCCCAAAAAAGCGCTTTGGACGACGAGCACGCGCCGGGCGGGGGTTTTGTCGGGCGCGCCGCGCCAATGCGCCGAGCTGACCGAACGCGCGGGCGTGGGCACGCCCCAGGCCGCGAGCGCGTCGAGGTAACGCTCGGCCACGTGGCGCTGCAGCGCGGGCGTCGAGACGCCGAAGGCCACGAACAGCCGGCGCGCGAGCGCGTCCTTGCGGTACACCGTGGTCAGCGGCACGCGCGCCAAGGTCCGCAGCAGCCAGGTCCGGAAGGTGGCGTGAAGGTCGAGCAGGTGCGTGAAGCGGCGGGCGCGGATGACGCGCAGGGCGTCGAGGAGCCCGGTGAAGGGGAGGACCTCGTCTATGTCCGGGTGCCCGGTCAGGACCGCCGCGAAGGCGGGTTTGACCAGGACCGTGACCCGGGCGTCGGGCCAGTGGGCCTTGAGGTTCCTATAGACGGGCCCGGTGAGGGCGACGTCGCCCAACGAGGAGAGCCGGATGACGAGAATGTCGTGCGCCAATCAGGGTATTTTATCATTTCGCCCCGCGCAGGAGGGCGCGCACCCGAAGGGAATCGGCGCGGCCGGGGGACAACTCCAGGGCCCGGGCGAGGTGGGCGTCGGCTTCGTCGTAGGCGCCGCGGCGGGCGGTGATGACGCCCAGGTTGTGCCAGGCGTCGGAGTTGCGCGGGTCCTGGGCCACGGCGCGGGCGAAGGCGGCTTCGGCCTCGGCCAGGCGGCCGAGTTTGTAGAGCGACAGGCCGTGGTTGATGCGCACGGCGGGCAGGTCGTCGTTGAGGGCCAGCGCCCGGGCGTAGAGCCGCTCGGCGCCCGCGAAGTCGCCGGCCTCGTAGAGCCCGTCGGCCTGCACCGCGTGGGAGGCCGGGCTGCCCGGGGCGTCGGCGATGAGGCGGGTGAGCAGGGCGACGGCCTCCTCCTCGCGCCCGGCCTCGCGCAGCGCGACGGCGAGGTTCTGGACGACGAGGGGCGTGGGGCGCTCGACGCTGTCGTAGGCGCGCGCCCACAGCGACACGGAGTCCTGCCAGACCAGCGACTGCGCGCGGGTCAACGGGATGAAGGCGAACACGGCCAGGGCGGCGGCCAGGCCGGCGCGGCCGCCGGCGCGCGCCAGCGCGAAGGCGGCGGCGACGGAGAGAGGCAAAGACGCCATGTGGAAGAAGCGGTCGGCGGCGGTCTGCGGGCCGGACTTGAAGAAGCCGAGCGACGGCAGGAGGAACAGGAGCATGGCGGCGTGGAGCGCGCTCTGCGCCCGGGAGCGGCGCGTCAGCCACGCCCACGCCAGGAACGCCGCGGTCAGCGCGGCGTAGGGCAGCCAGCGCCCCGGCTCGTCGCGGCAGTCCACGAAGACGAAGGGCGAGAGGTTCGCGGGCCAGACGGTTTTCCACAGGTAGTAGCCGGGCCCGAACGCGGCTTGGGCGAGTCGCTCGAGCGGCCCGAAGACGGAGAAGGGGACGGCGGTGCCGGAGACGGCCTGGGCGCGCACGCCCAGCAGCAGCGCGACGGCGGAGACCGCGAGATACGGCGCCTTCTCGCGGACGCGCCGCGCCAGCGACGCGCGGTCGAGCGGGCCGTCCGTCCAGTGGTCCCAGGCGAGCAGGACGAGCGGGAAGACGGCGGCGGTCACCTTCGACAGCGCGGCGGCGACGAAGGCCAGGAAGGCGGCGCGACGGCGCCCCGCGGCGTAGGCGCGCGCCGAGACGAGCAGGAACAACACGGCCAGCAGCTCGCGGCGCTCGGTGGCCCAGGCCACGGCCTCGACCCGCAGGGGATGGACCGCCCAGAGGCAGGCGGCGAGCGCGGCGGCGAGCGCCTTGCGCCCGTCGGGCGCGGGCAGCGGGCGCAGCAGGGTCTTGAGGAGGAGGAACAGCGCCAGCGCGGCCGCCGCGTGCAGCAGGACGGCGCTCAGGTGGAAGACGGCGGGGCGGCCGCCGCCGATGAGCGCGTCCAGGGACAACGACAGCCAGGACAGAGGCTGGAAGTGGCCGTAGTGCGTGCTGGTGAAGGCGTGGCGCAGCACGGCGGGCGTCGCCAGCCAGGGGTTGGAGACGATGTTGCCGGGGTCGTCCCAGTTGACGAACGACGCGTCGAGGCACGGCCAGAAGGCGGCGAACACGGCCAGCGGGGGCAGCCAGGGGGCGAGCTTCTTCATCGGCGCTCCAGCTCGTCGAGGCGGGCCAAAGCGGCGGCGGCGTTGGCGCGGCCGGGGGAGAGGCGCAGCGCGAGCGTCAGCCGCTCGCGCGCGCGCTCCCGGCGGCCGGCCGTCGCGTCGATGATGGCGGCGTTGACGAGCAGGTCGGGGTCGCGCGGGGCCAGGGCCAGGGCCGCCTCCATGCGCGCGGTGGCCTCGCGGACGCGGCCGTTCTCGAAGAGCCAGGCGGCGGCGTCGCTCTCGAGCCGTCCGGGGCCGGCGGCGGCCCGCGCGAGGATCTCCTCCCGCAGGCGCAGGGCCAGGGGGTCGCGCGGGTACAAGGCCAGCTGCTCGTCCACGGCGACCAAGGCCTCGGGCAGGCGGCCCTCGTCGCCGCGGGCCGCGGCGAGGTTGAGCCGCGCGGCGGGCGAAAGCGGGCGCACGGCGAGCACGCGCGCCCACAGCGCCTCGCTGTCGCGCCAATGGCGCGACTGCAGGAGAGCGGCGGCGGCGAGCAGGAGCAAGGCGGCCGCGGCGCCGCGCAGGCGCGAGGGGCTCAGCCCGGCGGCGAGCAGCGGGACGAAGGCGAGCGAGGGCAGGTAGAGGTGATGGTCCAGCACGGCCACGGGGCCGGGCGTGGCGAAAAGCACGGTGGGCGCGAGCAGGACGATGAAGGCGCCGGCGGCCCAACCCGCGGCCGGCCGGCGGCGCGCGGCCGCGGCGACGGCGGCGGCGACGAGGGCGAAGAGGGCGAGCGCCGCGAGCGGGCCCAGGCCCCAGGGGTTGTCGGCGCCGTCGAGCAGGTCGGCCGGAGCCAGGCCGACGGGCCAGAGGAGCTTGCGCGTCTGCAGGAGCAGGCCCACGGCGGCCTCGTGCGGGCGCAGGGCCGCGGCGTAGCCCACGGAGGCCTTGGCGCGCGCGTTGACCGCGACGACGACGGCGGCGACGAGCAGGAAGGGGGCGTGGCGGCGCAGCAGCTCGCGGCCGCGTACGCCGCGGTGGAGGTCCAACGCGGCGGCGAAGACCGGCGCGGCGAGCGCCTTCCAACGGCACAATGCGGCCGCGGCGGCCGAGCCGTAGGACGCGGCGACCCGGCCGCGGGCCAGCGCCAGCAAAGAGGCGAGCACGAAGCTCCCGCACAGCAGGTCCGAGAGCTGGGAGACCCAGGCCACGGATTCGGCGTGCACGGGGTGCCAGGCCCAGGCGAGCACGGCGGCCAGGCGCGCCTCGGGACGGACCTTCGGCAGGAGGGCGTCGAGCGCGGCGTAGAGCAGGGCCGCGTTGAAACCGTGCAGCGCCAGCGCGGCCGCGTGGAACGGGAAAGGCGAGCCGCCGCCCGCGGCCAGCAAGGCCTTGTAGAGCAGCCAACCCAGCGGCTGCCAACTCGTCATGTGGAAGGAGCCGAACGCGGCCGCGACCGCCCCTCCCCAGGGCAAGGCGAGCACGGGGTTGGCGTGGACCATGGACGGGTCGTCCCAGTTGACGAAGCCGTGGCCCAGGACCCCGAGCCAGGGGAGCAGGGCGAGGGCGCCGGCGAGCGCGGGGGCCCTCATGGCGCGATGACCGGCCCGGCCTTGGCGCGCGCGAGCGCGGCCTCGGAGGCGGCGGTTTCGCCGCGGTTGGCGAGCACGGCCGCCGCGGTCTCGAAAACGGTCCGGTGCACCGACAGGGCGTCGCGGCGCGCGGAGTCGGCCTCGGGGAGGCGGCCGGCGGCGGCGAGCGCGGAGGCGAGCTTCAAGCGGGCGTAATAACTCAGCGGCTGGGTCGCGGCCGCCCGGCGCCACAACGCCTCGTCCGAGGACCAGACCGTGAGCTGGGCGCGGGTCAGCGCGAACAAGACGGCCGACACGGCGAGCGCGGCGACGCGGCCCTCGCGGCGGCGCAGCAGGGGGGCGGCGGCGGCGGCGAGGAGCAAGGACAGCGGGACGGCGGGCAGGTAGGACCAGCGGTCGGCCGCGCTCATGCGCCCGGACTTGAACAGGCCGAGCGCCGGGGCGAGGAGCAAGCCGTAACACAGCAGCGCGGCGGTCAGCGGACGGTTCTCGCGGCCCCAGATGAGCCACCAGGTCCCGGCCGCGAGCACGGCGGCCAGCGACCAGGCGAAGGGCGCGGGTTGGAGCAGCGGCGAGAGCTCGTAGAGCGGCGAGAGCCCGAAGGGGAGGAGGGTCTTGAGCGGGTAGAAGGCCAGGCCGAAGACGGCCTGCGCCAGGCGCTGTTCCAGGCCGAAGGCGGCCAACGGCACGGCCGCCCCGGTCGCGGCCTGCGCGGCGAGGTTCATGCCCAAGGAAGGCGCGGCGAAGAACAGATAGGGGACCTTCTCCTTCCAACGCGCGCCGCGGCCGAGAAGGACGGCGTCCACGACCACGAGGACGGCCGGCCAGACCACGGCGAACACCTTCGAGAACATGGCCGCGCCGCCGAGCGCGACGGCGAGCAGGGGCCACTTCGAGGACTTCTCCTCGACGGAGCGCAGGTGGGCGTAGAGCGAGCCCAGCAGCAGCAGCCCCGACAAGACGTCGCGGCGCTCCGTGACCCAGGCCACGGACTCCACGCGCAGCGGGTGCAGGGCCCACAAGCCGGCGGCCAGCAAGGACGCCCACCCTTCCTCATCATCGAGCAGACGGCGCGCGCAAAGGAAGAGCAGCGCGGCCGACGCGGCGTGCAGCACGAGATTGGTGAGGTGGAAGCCCATGGGGTCCGCGCCCCACAAGGCTTTGTCGAGGGCCAGCGAGAGCCAGGTCAACGGGTGCCAGTGGCCCAGGCGCGAGCCCGTGAACATCCAGGACAGGCCGGAGGCGGAGAAGGCGAGGTCGGCGTTGCGCAGGACGTTGACGTCGTCGTCCCAGGAGAGGAGAGGGAAGCGCAGGGCCGGCAGGTAGGCGAGCACGGTCGCGGCCGCCGCGGCGGCGGCCTGACGCGCCTTCACGCGGCCTTCTCGCCCAGAGCCGTGAGGGTCCGCCGCGTGGCGCCGCGCAGGCCTTCGGCCAGCTCGCGCGCCTTGCCTCCGACGCCCGCGGCGCGCGCGGGGTCGCGGGACAGCTCCACCAACCGGTCGGCCAGCTCGCGCGCGTCCGCGACGCGCCAGCCGCCGCCGCCGTTCTCGAGCAGGAGGGCCGGCAGCGCGGTGTGGGCCGTGTGCGGCCCGAAGAGGACGGGCGCGCCGGCCAGCGCGGGCTCGAGCAGGTTGTGGCCGCCCACGGGGACCAAGGTCCCGCCGACGAAGGCGACGCGGGCGCGAGGCCACAGGGCGGGCAGGACGCCCATGGCGTCCACGAGCAGGCTGGAGCCGTCGGCGTCGGGGGACGGGCGCGTCCACGACGCCGGCTTGAGCCCGCCGTCGCGCAGGGACTTGAGCGCGTCGGCCGCGCGCTCGGCGTGGCGCGGCGCCAGCACGAGGACCAGGTCCGCGCCGAGCGCGCGGGCCTGCAGGAAGGCCGCGAGGACCGCGTCCTCCTCGCC
>JANRKA010000022.1:0-62437 GCA_033875325.1 Elusimicrobiota bacterium
CCGCGCGAGCGGCGCCTGCCGCCGCCGGCGCCGGTGGACGCCGCCCCCGCGCTGGCCGCGGCCGCCGCCGCGCTCACCGAGCCGCTGCGCGGGGCCCCCGGCGTCCTCTTCGGAGGCTCCAACGCGCGCTGGGAGCGTTACGCCAAGCGCCGCCGCGACACCGACGGGGCCGCCGTGGACACGCGCGGCGAGCTGTTGTCGCTGGACCTCACGGTCGAGGGCGTCGCCCCCGACGGCATGCGTCAGACCGTCAACCGGCGCGTCTTCGCCCGGTCCCTGGAGCGCGCGTCCGACGCGGCGGCGCTGCGCGCCGTCGGCGAGTCGGCCCGCGACGAGTTGGCGGCCCTGCTCGCCGCGTCGAGCACCGCGCCGTTCAGCGCGCCCGCGCTCGTGGACCCGGAGGTCGCCGGCGCGCTCGTGGCCTCCCTGGCCCAACGCCTGACCGGCGAGGAGATCCGCAATCCCGCCGGCGCGCAGACCTTCCGCGGCCGCCTGGGCGAGCGCGTCCTGCCCGCCGACCTCTCGCTGGCCGACGACCCGCGCGAGAGCGAGTTCCGCGGCGAGCCGCTGGTCGGCGGCTACGACCACGACGACCAGGGCGTGCCCGCGCGCCGCGCGCGCCTCGTCGAGAAGGGCCGCCTGACGGGCCTGCTGCTGTCGCGCTACGCGGCCAAGGGCTTCCCGCGCTCCAACGGCCACGCGCGCTCCGCGCCGGGGCGCGCGCCGCTGGCCTGGCCGGCGAACCTGTTCCTGACGACGGACCGTCCGCGTGCGCCGGAGCAGCTGCTGGCCCGCCTGCGCGAGGAGTGCGCGCGGCGCGGCCTGCCGCACGGTTTGTGGGTGCGCGGCGTCCACACCTGGTCTCAGGAGCAGGGCGGCGGCGGCCAGGGCTCCATCCGCGTGAGGGCCGGCGTCTGGCTGGTGCCGGCCACCGGCGGCGAGCCGCGCCGCGTGCGCGACCTCGACCTCGTCGGGACCCCGCTCGTGATGCTCGGCGGCATCCTCGCCGCCGGCGACGACGCCCGCGTCTGGTCGGATTCGCTCAACGGCATCCCCGTCTCCGTCGCCGCCCCGAGCCTCCTGTTGGGCGACGCCGAGCTCCAACGCTCCCAGGCCCAACCGGAGAAGCTCCCGCTCCTCGCGCCGCCCCGCTGAAGCGGGACACGCTTGTTAAGCCGGGTGCCTGTCCCCCGGCTCGACTTCGGCGGCGAGGAGGGGCTCGATGTAGGCCAGGACGGCGCGCTCTTCCTCGGAGAGGAGCCGGGGGTGGAAGCGGACCCAGTCCCAGGAGCGGCTGGCGAGCTTGAGCAGGCGCAGGGCCATGGCGGGCAAGTTGGCCAAAGGCCAGGCTGCGGTCTCGCGGGCGCCGCGTTCGCCGAGTTGCTCGATGAGGAAGTCGCGGGCCTCCTCCGGCCGGCAGGCCTTGGCCAGGTACAGGCCGACCTCGGAGGCGGTGCGGCGCCGGATGAGGTCCTTCTCCTCGGGCGTGCCGCCGCCGGACTCGAGCGCGGTCATGGCCTCGGCGAAGTTCTCGCGGTAGCGGTCGGTGAGCTGCTCGCCGTGCAGGCGGCGCACCGACAGCGGCTCGCGCAGAGCGGCGACGGGCAGGCCCTGGGAGAGGAAGCGGGCGAACAGCTCGGTGTCGAGGGTGCGCATGTCGGTGCGGAACAGCCCCCACTCGCGGAACGCGGAGGCCGCGATGGCGAGGTTGGTGGTCACGTAGGGCAGCTTCGCGTCGCCGATGGCGAAGTGGCCGGGCACCACGCCCTCGGGGATGTCCCGCCGCGGGTCGAACAAGGTCCCCAGCAGGCGTCCGTCGCGCAGCACCCAGGCGTTGGAGAAGAGGTAGCCTGCGTCGGGCGCGCGGCGCGAGAGCGCGAGAAAGGCCGACAGCCGACCCGGCAGCCACAGGTCGTCGGAGTCGAGGAAGGTGATGAAGCGCCCCTTCGCGGACGCGATGGCCTCGTTGCGCGAGGCGTTCATCCCGCGGTTGGTTTCGTTGGCGATGACGCGGATGCGCGGCTCGGCCCTCGCCTCGGCCTCCAGCACGGCGCGGGAGCCGTCGCGGGAGCCGTCGTCGACGGCCAGGCACTCCCAGTCGCCGCAGTCCTGCGCCTTCAGCGTGGCCAGCGCCGTGCGGACCATCGCCGCCCGGTCGTAGACGGGCAGGATGACCGAGAAGGCCGGAGCCGTCACTTCGGGAGCAGCTCTTCGACGGCCTTCACGATCTTGGGGCCGGTGGGGGAGGCGTCGGGGCCGAAACGGGCCTTCACGACGCCGTCGGGGCCGACCAGGAACTTCTCGAAGTTCCAGGAGACGTCGCCGTTATGGCCCGATTCCTTGGTGAGGTACTGATAGAGGGGGTGGATGCCCGCGCCTTTGACCACGATCTTGGAGAAGAGGTCGAAGGTCACCGAGTACTTGGTCATGCAGAAGGACTTGATCTCGGCGTCGGAACCGGGCTCCTGCTTGCCGAACTCGTTGGCGGGGAAGGCCGCGATCTTCAGGCCCCGGGACCCGTAGCGCTTGTGCAGGTCCTCGAGGTCCTTGTATTGGGGCGTGAAGCCGCACAAGGACGCGGTGTTGACGATGAGCAGGGGATGCCCCTTGTAGTCGGCGAGCTTCTTGGGCTTGCCGTCGATGGTCTTCATCTCGAACTCGTAGACGCGGCCGGCGGTCTTCTCGGACTGCATGGGGTTTACCTCGACTTTTTTGGTGAAGGCGGCGCCCAACGAGAACAGCGCCGAGACGATGGCCATCCGCGCGCGTCCCGCGTTCTCGCTCATGGCGTGATTGTATAATAGGGCCCTCATGGCGCGCCCGGTCTTTTCGGTCGTCATCGACAACTACAACTACGGCCGCTTCATCGGCCAGGCCCTGGACTCCGTCCTGGCTCAGGACGCGCCCGCCGGCTCGGTGGAGACCATCGTGGTGGACGACGGCTCCACCGACGACTCGCGCGAGGTGGTCGCGCGTTACGGCGACAAGGTCCGCCTCATCGCCCAGAAGAACGGCGGTCAGTCGGCCGCCTTCGCGACCGGTTTCGCCGCCGCGACCGGCGAGTTCGTCTGCCCGCTGGATTCCGACGACTATTGGACGCCCGACAAGCTCACCTCGGTCGCGGCGGCTTTCGCGGACCCCCGCATCGGCATCGTCCAGCATTATCAGCGCGACGTGGACGCGGTCGGCCGCCCGCTCAACAACCCGCTGCCGCCGTGGCCCCAGCGCTACACCATCGGCGATTTCCTCGACGGCCGCTTCGTCAACGCCGCGACCTCGTCCTTGGCCTTCCGCAAGAGCGTGCTCGACAAGCTCCTGCCCGTGCCCAAGGACGTCTTCTACCTCTACGACGACTACCTGCTCGACCACGGCCTGCTGGAGTGCGACGTCGCCTGCATCCCGCGCATCCTGGGCTTCCACCGCATCCACGGCGCCAACAACTGGGCCATGAACATGAGGAACCCCAAGAAGCTGGGGGGCAGCATCGACGAGCTGAGGCGCTTCCGCGCCTACCTCGAGCCCAAGCTCAAGGCCCGCGGCCTGGCTTTCACCGCCCGCTACGAGACCCTGCAGCGCCTCGAGATCCTGCGCCGCGAGGTCCTGCTGGCCGCCCACGAGGGCCGCCGTGGCGACGCGTTCGCGTCGTGGAGGCGCCTCAACGCCGAGATGGGCAGCGGCCTGGGCGCCTTCCGCGCGGCGACCTTGCTCCTGGCCATCGCCTCCCCGTCCTCGTACCTGAGGCTGCACGCGCTCTACAGCGACCAGCACTGGATGGCCGACCTGCGCCGTCGTCTCCTGCCCGAGCCCGCGGGCCATTAGTCCGGCGTCTCGGGGCCGTTGGGCCCTCCCGCTGCGCGCGAAGCATCCTTATAATGAGGGCATGCCGTTGTTGCTCCTGCTGCTGCTCGCCCCGGACGCGTCGGCCAACCGCGTGGTCATGCCGCGCCTGGTCGCGAGGCCTCCCGTCGCCGCTTTCGCGCCGGCGGTCCAGGCGCCGTCGCTCAAGGCGGCGCTTGCTCCGTTGTCGGCATCGGCGCCGTTGCTCGCGTCGCCTCCGGCGGCAATCGCGCCCGCGCCGCGCCCCGCTCCCGCCGACGCGCCCGCGCCGACGCCCGTACCCGACAACCTGCTCGGCCGTACCGCGCGGGCCATGGCCGCGACTTCGCCGGAGGACCCGGCCTGGGACCGCGCCGTGTTCGAGGAGATGTTCACCGGCCGCTACAAAGGCCCCAAGCCTTGGACGGACCTGCCGGACTCGCCGAAGGTGCGCGTGGGCGAGAGCCTCGTGGACCGCCGCGCGCCGGGCGCGCGCGAGCTGCTCAAGACCCTCGTCCTGCCCGATGAGCGCCCCGTGCTCGGCTTGTTCACCCGCGAGGGCGACCACGTCGTCAACGGCTTCGCCATGGGCACCCAGGGCATCTACGGCCACAAGTTCGCCGTCCCTCCGGGCGCCGACGAGCGCCGCTACGGCGGCTACACTTTCCGTCTCGCGCTCGACGGCACCATGGTCCTTCTCGGCTCCGGCCATCTGCCCGCCGAGCTCACGCCCCGGCTCCTGCGCCGCCTCAAGCGCCACTACGGCGTCACGCCTGCCGTGGAAACCGCCTGGGCGAGGTTCCGGCGCGGCTTGTGGGCCGCGTGGGACGGCGTCTCGGCCTTCCTCCAGCCGAAAAGCTAGAATGGGGGCGTGAAACGCCCCGCGCGCGCCGTTTTCCTCGATAGAGACGGCGTCATCGTCCGGGAAGTGGGCTATCTGCGGGCCGTGGAGCGGCTGGAAGTCCTCCGAGGCGTCCCCGAAGCCATCAAGCTGTTGCGCCGGGCGGGCTACAAGGTGGTCGTGGTCACCAACCAGAGCGGCATCTACCGCGGCTACCTCACCACGGCCACCCTCCACCGGCTGCACCGGGAGCTCAAGCGACGGCTGGCTCGCTCCGGCGCCCGTTGGGACGCCCTGTATTTCTCCCCGCACGGCCCCGATTCCGGCCATCCCATGCGCAAACCCGGCACCGGGATGCTCCGGGCGGCCGCAAAACGCTTCGGCCTCGATCTGCGGGCCTGCTACCTGGTGGGGGACCGCCATTCCGACGTCCAATGCGCCCGCAACGGCCGCCTGGCCGGCGCCGTGGTGGTCCGCACCGGGGCCGGCCGGCGCTACAAGGGGCCGAAACCGGACGTTTTCCGTCGAGACCTGCTCTCCGCGGCCCGCTGGATTTTGGCCCGAAATGACACAAAATAGTCGCTTTTTAACCGGCCGTTCCGTGTCATAATATACATAGGGGAAGGCGTTCACCCCACGACGTAAGGAAAGAGGTTCAAGACTAGAATGGCTACGGGCAAGGTTAAGTGGTTCAACGACCAGAAGGGCTTCGGCTTCATCACGCCGGATGACGGTTCCAAGGATCTTTTCGTCCACCACTCGTCCATCATGGGCGAGGGTTTCAAGACTTTGGCCGAGAATCAGGCTGTCGAGTTCGACGTGCAGCAGTCCGACAAGGGCCCGCGCGCCGCGAACGTCCGCAAGCTCTAAGAGCTTCCGGCCTGAAAACAGCCGCCCCCGGGGGAGACCCCGGGGGCGGCTTATTTATGGGGGACTGGCTCCCAGCTTAACCCTCAGGCCGCGGCGACGGTTAAGCTGGGTGCCTGTCCCCCGGAACTCGTTAGTGGCCGACGGGCGCCGAGCCGTCCTCGAGGTACTCCCGGACCTTGTAGCGCGACGCGCTCCAGATGAAGATGCCGGAGACGCCGAACATCAGGGCGGCGAAGAACCAGAAGAACGCCGCGCCCTGGAACTTGTTGACGGCCGAGACGTAGGCCGTCAGCATGTTGCCGGCGAACACGGTCAGGAACCAGAAGCTCATGATGGTGCTCTTCATGGAGCGCGGCGCCTGGGTGTAGGCGAACTCCAGGCCGGTGATGGAGATCATGATCTCGGCGATGGTGATGAGCAGGTAGGGGATGAACTGCCAGCCGATGCTGGGCACTCCGCCCTTGTCGATGGCCGCCTGGATGAGGGCCGCGGCCGCGAAGGAGCTGGCCGCGATGACCATGCCGCCCGACATGCGCCGCAGCGGCGTCATGGCGTACCCGAAGGTCTTCTCCACGAAGGGATAGACGCCCTTGGCGAAGATGGGGATGAGCACCATGACCATGATGGGGTTCAGGGCCGAGATCTGCGAGGCCTCGAACTTGACGCCCATGAAGTTCAGGTCCATCTGCTGGGCCTGCAGCACCCAGGACGAGCCGTGCTGGTCGAACAGCGCCCAGAACACGGAGACCGTGGCGAACACCTTGAAGATGGCCATGGCCGCGCGCGCGCCCTCCACGTCGTCGGGGGCGTAGCGCCCCTCGGCGGCGCTGAAGAAGTCCCCTCCCGGCTTGCGCGCGCCCGAAAGGGCCGCGAGCACGATGGCCAGGAAGCCGGGCTTGCCGGTTTTGCCCGTCGGAGGCACGTTGACGAACTGCTTGCGGCCGAGCCAGAACACGAAGGTCGCCAGCGCCATGAGGATGCCCGGGATGCCGAACGCCCAGGCCGAGCCGTAGCGGACCAGGACCCAGGGGGTGAGCAAGGTCGAGAAGAAGGAGCCGAAGTTGATGGCGAAGTAGAAGATGTCGAAGATCTTCGGGACGAGCTCCTTGTTCTTGTCGGTGAACTGGTCGCCGACGTGCGCGGACACGCAGGGCTTGATGCCGCCCGCGCCCAACGCGATGAGGCCCAGGCCCCAGTAGACGCCGGTCCGGGTCTCGAAGAGCGCCAGCACAAGGTGGCCGAGACAGTAGACGATGGACAGCGTCATGATGGTCCGGTACTTGCCCCAGAACCGGTCGGAGAGCCACGCGCCCAGCAGCGGGGTGAAGTAGCAGGCCGAGACGAAGTAGTGATAGACGGCCGTGGCCTCGTGTTTGGGCATGGCCAGCTGGCTGACCATGAACACGGTCAGGATGGCGCGCATGCCGTAGTAGCTGAAGCGCTCGCAGGCCTCGTTGCCCACGATGTATTTGATCTGCGGCGGGAAGGTCGCGGCGGCGTTGGTCACGGTTTGGCTCCGAACTGCTTGAGGGCGGCCTTGAGGGCCGCGCGATTTTCCGGCGAGAGGGGGGTCAAGGGAAGGCGCGGCTCGGGTCGGCACAGCCCGAGCAGGCCCATCGCGGCCTTCACCGGGATGGGATTGGTCTCGACGAACAGCGCCTTGATGAGGGGGAAAAGCTTGAGGTGCAGCGCGGCCGCTTGCTTGTTCTTGCCCTTGAGGAAGAGATCGACGAGCCGGGCCGTCTCCTTGGGCGCCACGTTGGATACCACGGATACGACGCCCCGGGCGCCCACCGACATCATCGGGATGGTGAGCGAATCGTCGCCGGAGAGCAGGTCCAGTCGCGGCGCGAGGGCGAGTATCTCGGACACCTGGTCGAGCGAGCCCGCCGCCTCCTTGACCGAGCGCAGGTTGGGGCAGTCCTTGGCCAGGCGCGCGATGGTTTTGGGCGCGACGTTGACGGCCGTGCGGCCGGGGATGTTGTAGAGCATGACCGGCAGGCGCGTCTCGCGGCACACCGCGCGGAAGTGCTGGTAAAGGCCCTCCTGCGTGGGCTTGTTGTAGTAGGGCGCGAGGACCAGCAGGGCGTCGGCGCCGAGGGACTCAGCCTCGCGGGCCATCTCGACGGCCTTCCAGGTGGCGTTGGTGCCCACGCCCGCGATGACCGGTATCTCGCCGCGGGTCGCCTCGCAGGCCAGCTCCACGCAGCGGCGGTACTCCTCGTGCATCAGGACGGCGGCCTCGCCCGTGGAGCCGCAGGGCACCACGCCGGCCGTGCCGTTCTTGACCTGACGCGTCACGAGCTCGCGGTAGGTCTCCTCGTCGAGCCGGCCGTCGGCGTCGAACGGGGTGACCAGAGCGGTGTAGGAGCCTTCGAACCTCATATGGAGACCTCCCCGGTGAAAACGACGCGGCCCGGCCCTTCCAGGCGGGGGCCGTCGTCGGCGAGCGTGACCGTCATGTCGTCGCCGCTGCGCGCGCGCACGGGGACCGAGGTCCCGGCGTAGCCGAGCGCGTTGGCGACCACGGCGGCGGCGACCACCCCGGTGCCGCAGGCCAGCGTCTCGCCCTCGACGCCGCGCTCGTAGGTGCGCACGGCGAGGCGGCCGCCGGCCGCCGAGACGAAATCGACGTTGGCGCCGGCTTTGCCGAAGGCCTTGTGGGAGCGCAGCAGGCGGCCCAGCGAGGCGATGTCGCCGATCTTCGACATGAAGACCACCGCGTGCGGCACGCCCGTGTCCACGAAGTGGACGGTGTAGCCGGCGACCTTCATGGCGAGCTTGAGGCCCTTGGGGCGGGGCATCCGCACTTCGGCGCGGCCGCCCGCCGTCAGGCGCACGGCCAGCGGGCCGCGGCCGGTGTCGAGCGTGAAGGCGCGGCCCTTCACCCAACCCTGCGACGCGGCCCACAAGGCTCCGCAACGCGAGCCGTTGCCGCAGAAGGCGGGGGAGCCGTCGGCGTTCCAGTAGTCGAGCCGCGCGCGACCGCCGCGCCTGGACAGGACCAGCAGGCCGTCGGCGCCGACGCCGCGCCGCCGGTCGCACAATACGCGCGCGAGCGCGGCGCCGGAGCGTCCCCGGGGCAGGCCGGCGAGCAGGACGAAGTCGTTGCCCGCGCCCGACAGCTTCCAGAAGCGCGTCTTCCTCATCGGATGGTCCTGGCCAAGGCCCGCGCGGCCCGCGCGGCGAAGGCGTCCTTGGCGGAGGCGGCCTCGAGGGCGGCGAGGTCGCGCTGGGCCTCGGCCTTGCGGCCCTCGGAGAGGCGCGCGCGGGCGCGCGTCCACAACGCGGCGGCGTCGCCGGGCGCGCTCTTGAGCACGGCCTCGGCCTCCTTGACCGCCTCGGGGCGCCGGCCCGCCTCGAGGAGCCAGAGGGCCTTGGCGCGGCGGGCCTCGATGCCGGCGCCCAGGGCGAGCGCCTCGTCGAGCCGCTCCAGCGCGCCGGTCAGGTCGTCGCCCGCGCGTTGGGCGAAGGCGAGCAGGACGCGGGGACGCGGGTCCTCCGGCGCGAGCTCCACGGCGCGGCGCAGGGCGAGGTCGGCGGTCTTCGCGTCGCGCCCGGCCAGGAGGACCTCGGCGTATTCGCCCCACACGCCGGCGTCGGCCGGGCGCTCCTCCAGGTAGGTCTCGTAGTGCGTCGCGGCCTGGTCGAAGAAGCTCTGGGCGCGGTGGATCTCGGCCAAACCCAGGTGCGCGCCCACGTGGCGGGGCTCGCGCGCGAGCGCTTTCTGATACAGCGGCTCGGCCTGCGTATCGAGGCCCGTGCGGTGCAGCACGCCGGCCAGGCGCGTGAGCAGGTCCACGTTGTCGGGGAACAGCTTCACGCCGAGCTGATAGACGCCGATGGCCTCGTCCGCGCGGCCGAGCCGGTCGAGGTTCTCGCCTAGCAGCACGTAGGACTGGCGCAGGTCGGTGCCGCGCAGGCGCTGCATGTACTCGGGCGTGAGCGCGGCGACGACCGCGTGCGGCTTGTTCTGGTCGTGCAGGACCTGGATGGGGCGCACGCGCCCCTCGGAGGGCTCGCGCCAAGGCAGGCGCCAGGTCCAGGCGGAGGCGGGCAGGGCCAGCGTCAACAGGAGCAGCGCCTTCACCAGCCCCCCGACAACTTCTCGATGGAGGCGAGGATGAGCGACTCCTGCGCGGGGCGCAGGCGTCGCGCGGCCTCGAGGACGCCCTTCTCCAGCGCCTCGGGGATGCGGTGGTCCTCGAACATGCCGATGTCGCCGACCGGCGGCTCGATGAGGAAGTCGGCCTGCAGGCGCTGCTGGCGGGAGAGGTAGGAGCCGCGGATGTCGATGACCTGCAGGAGCGACTCGAGCACGCTCTTGGGGCGGGAGACGGTGAAGTCGGTCTCGGTGACGCTGGCGAGCGTCCATTCCGCGCCGAGCAGCTTGGCCGCGTCCACGGGGATGTAGTCCACCACGCCGCCGTCGACGAGGTAACGGTGGCGGTACTCCACCGGCTTGAAGATGCCGGGCAGGTTCATGCTCGCGCGCACGGCGGGCGCGATCTCGCCGTCGCGGAAGATGATGGGCTCGCCGGTGTAGACATCCATGGCCACGCAGGCGAAGGGCTTCTTGGCCTGGTCGAAGCGCATGCCGCCGATGCCCTCGCGCACGAGCTTCTCGGTGTTCTCCGAGGACAGCAGCGAGTCGAAGAGCACCAGGGAGACCAGGCGCCGCGCCGAGAGGTCGTTGCCGGAGTCGATGCGCACGGCCGAGGCGATCTCCCACATCTTGGTCACGGGCGTGCCGGCCGCGTAGAAGGCGCCCATCACCGCGCCCATCGAGGTGCCCGACACCACGTCCACCGGGAAACCCGCGGCCTCGAGCACGCGCACCACGCCCACGTGGGCCACGCCGCGCAGCGAGCCGGCGGAGAACACGAGGCCGACCTTGGGCCGGCGGCCGGGCGGGGCCAGGCGCACCTCGCGCCACAGGTGGTCGCGCAGCAGCCCCTCGGCGGACAAGTCGGGCGCGGCGGCGGCCGGCGACGCGAGCAGGAGGCTCAGCGCGGCCGCGAGGACGGCTCTCACGGCTGCAGCTCCCGGCCGACGGCGCGCTCCAGTCGCGCGCGGGCCAGGATGTGCTCCTTGACGGCGGCGAGGTGGGCCAGGCGCAGCTCGAGAAGTCCCTGGCGGGCGCGGATCTTGGAGAGGGCCGGGCCGGGTCGTCCCGCGCCGGCCTCGAAGAGCCCGGAGACGCGCGTCCAGCGCGCCTCGCGGCGCGGCCACTCCTCCTGCCAGTAGCGCAGGTTCTCCGCGGCCTGGCGCACCTCGAGTCGCACGCGGTCCTGCAGCTCCGCGCGCACGAGCTGGCCTTGGCGCTGCTCGGCCTTCTTGCGGGCGATCTGCGTCCAGTAGTCGTAGGAGAAGGGCACCTTCAGGCCGACGGTCACGTCCCAGTTGTTCTTCTTGAGCGGGAAGCGCTGGTCGGTGAGCTCGTAGTCGCCGGCGACGTAGAGGGTCGGGTAGCGGCGGCCCAGCGCGAGGTTGACCGAGATGGCGTCCATCTGCGCCTTGTAGGTCTGCGACTGCAGCTCCGGGCGAAGCTCCATGGCCCACACCACGGCCTTCTCCACCTCGGCCTTGAAGGGCTTGGTCTCGAGACGGCCATCCACCTTGAAGGGGGTGTCGAGCTCGAGGTTGAGGGTGCGCAGGAAGGTCAGGCGCGCGGCGTCGAGTTGGTGGCGCGCGTCGGAGGCGCGCGAGGCGGCCGCGCCCAGGGCGGCCTCGGCCTCGATGCGCTCCCACACGCCCAGGCCGTCCTCGCCGGAGGCGCGCTCCACGGCCGCGGCGAGCTCGTCGGCGCCGCGGGCGGCTTCCTGCGCGTAGAGCAGGCGGTAGAACGCCTCCTTGACCTGCAGGGCCAGGTCCAGGCGCACGGAGTCGCGGTTGGAGAGGGCCTGCTGGTAGGCGGCGCGCGCCAGGCGCAGGGTGTTCATGCCGCGCTGGCCTTCGTAGAGCGACATGCGCATGTAGCCGCGACCGGAGAAGATGTTCTCCTGCGTCGAGGGGAAGAGCAGGATGGAGCGGAAGTCCTCGGAGAGCGCGAAAGGGTAGCGCGCGTCGTATTTGGTCGCGCTCGCCTGCAGGCCGACCTCGGGGAGGAACTGGAACTTGGCTTCCTTCACCCGCTGCTCGGCGATGATGACGTCCTGCTCGGCGGACTGGAGCTTGGGGTCGTTGCGCGTGAGGCGCAGGGCCTCGTCGAGGCTGTAGACGCGCTCGGGGAGCGCGCTCGACGGGGCCTGGGCGGCCGCCGCGAGCGGGAGCAAGACGAGGAAGGCGAATACGGACATCAGACGGTGAACGACTTGGTCAGGTGGTCGAGCTCCACTTTGAGCGCCTTGAGGTCCTCGCGCAGGGCGGAGTCGGACGCCTTGCGCGCGAGCTCCTCGACGCGGTCCGAAAGGCGCGCGGCGAGGTTGCGGTCCTTCTGCACGAGCGACTGGAGTCCCGCGGCCATCGCGTTGAACTCCTCCTGCAGCTCCATGAGCTCGTCGCCGGTGCGCAGCGACACGCGATGGGTCAGGTCGCCGCCGCCCAGGGCCTGGGCGCTCTTCTCGAAGCGGTAGATGGGGCCCGCGAAGCGATGCGAGACGTACAGGGAGATGAGCAGCATCAGCGCGAGATACAGCGCCACCTTGGCGATGATGAAGGCGTTGAACTGCACGACGCGGTCGGTCACCGAGGGGCATTCGGTGAGCATCACCTGCGTCAGCGAGTAGTAGATGTCCCCGCCCACGATGAGCGACGCCACCAGCACGGACAGGAAGACCATGCCGATGTACTTGAGCTGCAGCGAGCGCTTGACCAGGACCGTCTTGCGCTGGAACCGCTTCGTGTCTTCGGTCATTCGTCCTTCAGAGGAGGTCGTCCGAGAGGCTCAGCCAGGCGGGCGTCACGGTCTTGAGCTTCGCCGTGGCGGCCTCCAGGCTGACGGGGACGACCTCGTCCCCCTTGAGCGCGACCATGTTGCCGAACTTGCCGGCGTGGACCAGCTCCGCGGCCTTGTGGCCGACGCGCGTGCCCAGGATGCGGTCGAAAAGGGTGGGGGGGCCGCCGCGCTGCATGTGGCCGATGACGCCGACGCGGGTCTCGATCTTCGTCTCGGCCTCGATCATCTTGGCGAGCGTCTCGCCGACGCCGCGGTCCTTGAGGATCATGTGCCCGAACTCGTCGAGCTGCTCCTCTTTCTTTTCGCCCTCGAACTCGACGGCCTCCGAGGCGACGACGAGCGCGACGTTCTTCTTGGCGTGCGCGGCCTTGAGCTTGGCGCACATGTCCTTGACGTCCACCTTGCGCTCGGGCAGGCAGACGTAGTCCGCGCCCGCGCCGATGGCGGTGAACAGGGCCACCCAGCCGGCGTGGCGGCCCATCACCTCGAGGACCATGATGCGGCGGTGGCTGCGGCCCGTGTCCACGAGCCGCTCCGCCGCCTCCATGGCCAAGGTCGCCGAGGTGTCGAAGCCGAAGGTGTAGTCGGTGGCGTCGAGGTCGTTGTCCATGGTCTTGGGCACGCCGACCACGTTGAGCTTGTGCTCCTTGTAGAGCTTGCTGGCGACCCCGAGGGTGTCCTCGCCGCCCATGGCGATGAGCGCGTGCAGGTCGAGCGTCTTGAACGAGTTCAAGACCCCCTCCACGCCCTTGTCCTTCTTGTAGGGGTTGGTGCGCGAGGTGCCCAGCATCGTGCCGCCCTTGCCCACCATCTCCCGCACGCAGTCGGCGGTCAGGGGCTTGGCCGTGCCGTTGATCATCCCCTTCCAGCCTTCCTGGATGCCGACGAACTCGTAGCCGAGCTTGGTCCCCTTGAGGACCGCGCCGCGGATGGCCGGGTTGAGGCCGGGGCAGTCGCCCCCGCCGGTGAGGATCGCGATGCGCTTGGTCGCCATATCAGTACGCGCCCTCCGTCGCGCCGCCCTTGCCGGCGGTCTCGCCCTTGCTCAGGTACCAGGTCGGGCTCACCGCGGCGGCGAGCTCGCTCTCGGCGATGCCGTAGCGCTGCATCCACGACGGGGAGTGCGCCTCGACGGACTTGTTGAGCAGCTTCATGCGGTCCATCGCGGTGGTCTGCAGGAAGTTGTGGCGCGCCGCGGCGGTGGGCTGCTCGAAGTACTCGTTGAAGATGGCGCGGCCGGCCATGTAGCCGGAGCAGCCGGCCTTCATCGCGAGCTCGACCTGCTTGGCGAACACGTCGAACCTCTCGCCGGCCGACAGGAGCACCCAGGGGCGCATGGCGGCCTCGTTGAGCCGGCCGAGGTTCTCCACCTGCTGCTGCTCGGAGTCGTCGCCCATGTTGGCGGGGTACTCGAGCTTGAGGATGTCGGTGTGCGGGCCGATGAGCTTGGTGGCCTCGATGATGTTATTGACCTTGCGGGCCTTGTAGGCGGGCGTCTTCTTGTCCTCGCCCTTGCGCGGGAACGACAGCTCCTCGGTCATGAGGAGGATGTCCTGCTCGCGGCAGGCCTTGGAGAGCTTCTCGACGAAGGCGAGCTGCGCCTTGGTGTTGTTCTTGTCCTCGACGTCGAGGTAGACCAGGAGCTTGACCGCGGCGGCGCCCATCTTCTTGATCTTCTCCACCGACCAGCCGGGCTCGTATTCGGAGGGGATGCCGGCGTCCTTGGAGGCCTCGGAGCGCACGATGAGGCCGACGGTTTTGGGGAACGCGAGGCTGTTGAGGGCCTGGCGCGCGCCGAAGTTCACGTCGAGCAGCACGGCCGAGGAGAGTGGCGAGAGCACCTTCACCATCTCGATCTTGCAGTCGCGGATCTGCTCGTAGGTGGGCTCGGCGGGCTTGCCGAGCTTCTCGGCGAGCGCGCGCAGCGCCTTCTTGAAGGAGTTGGACTGGTCGAGCGCGAAGACCTTGAAGCGGCCCTTGTCGTCGGTGATCTGGCGCAGGCACATGAGCTTGCCGGGCGTCAGGTCGGCGAAGTACTTCTTGAGCTGGGGGTTCGGCTTGGTCATCGTGGCGCTGGTCATGGCGTCTCCGTGCGGCGGTACGGGTCTAGAACGAGGCGGAATATTTGAGCTGGACGACGCGCTCCGAGCCTTTGGCGGCGCCGTCGCTGTAGAAGCCGCCCGCGCCCAACGAGCGCGCGGCGAAGTCCACGTGGAAGCCGGGCGTCACGTAGAAGCGCAGGCCGGCGTTGAGGCGCGAGTCGCTCCAGTTGGCGATGTTGTCCCACTCGGCGAGGAAGGCGAACTTGTCGCGGATGTTGAGCGTCAGCGGCAGGGAGCCGTAGATGGCGTTGGAATCGAAGTCCGAGACGTTGAAGGACGGGTGGAACTGGAAGCCGGGGACCGCGATCTCCTTGGTGGCGACCACGTAGAAGCCGCGCTGGCGCTGGTTGAAGCGCCGGGAGCCGGCGTTGTAGCGCCAGCCCTGCCCGTCGAAGCCCACCGCGAGCGAGGGCAGCTCCGAATCGCCCTCGTAGAAGCGCCACTTGACCTGGGCCGTCGGGGCGCGCATGCGCACGTGTTTCTCGTCGCCGATGAGGCCGTCCACGGACGCCGAGGCGCCCAGGTTGACGTTGGGGTAGACGCCGAAAGCCAGGTACTGCAGCAGGCCGCCGCGCGCGTAGAAGCGCGAGCGCGAGGAATAGCCGTAGTTGTCGAGCACGGCCGTCGTCGGCGCGTCCACCACGTCGGTGTCGGGCGCCAGCGAGCCGGCCGACGCGCTGCGCCGCTCGGCGCGCGCCTCGCGCGAGAAGCCGCCGCGTTTGGGCTTGATCTTGACCTCCGGGGCGTTGGCGTCGCCCTGGGCGGCGGCGGGAAGGGCGAGGAGGAGGGCGGCGAGGGCGAGGAGGTTCTTCAAGCGGGTTTATCCAGGACGGCCTTGATGCGGTCGTGCAGCTTGGCCATCTCGAAGGGCTTCTGGAGCACCTCGGTGGCGCCGGACATGAGGGCGATGCCCTTCTCCTTGACGGTGTCGCGGCTGGTCATGATGAGGATCTTGGGGGCCTTGGCGCCGAGTTTGTTGGTCAGCTCGTAGGCGACGTGGTAGCCGTCGATGTAGGGCATCATCACGTCGAGCAGCACGAGGTCGAGCTGCTCCGTCATGGCCATCTGCAGCGCGTCCTTGCCGTTGGCCGCGGCCAACACCTCGTAGCCCTGATAGGTCAGGTCCATCTTGAGCAGATCGAGAAGGTCGGGATCGTCGTCCGCGACCAGAATGCGCTTCTTGTCACCCATGGGTCCGGCGATTCTACCGTATTGGTTCCTTATATTGCCAGTTAACCAAGGGGTCGGACCCCTTGTTGATTATCTATTATAAGTATATACTCATATATACATGATGATATACCGCGTCGTCGACGCGTTGGAGGCCGCCGGCGTGCGTTTCGCCGTGGCGGGCGGACACGCCGTGGCACTTCATGGCGCGGTGCGCGGCACCATCGATCTCGACCTGGTGCTCGCCTGCACGCGGGAGAACTTCATCGCCGCGGAAAAAGCCTTGAAAGCCGCCGGCCTGGTCTCGCGTCTGCCGGTGGACGCCGAGGAGGTGTTCGCCTTCCGCAAGGAATACCTCGAGCGGCGCAATCTCGTCGCGTGGGGCTTCAGCCACCCGAAAGACGCCTCTCAAGTGGTGGACGTCGTGTTGACCTGGGAGCTCAAACCCGCCGACGTCAAACGCGTGCGCGTCGGCGGACGCGAGCTGCCGGTGTTGTCGAAGGCCGCCCTCATCGCCATGAAGAAAGCGGCGGGCCGGCCTCAGGACCTGGCCGACGTCGCGGCCCTGGAGAAGCTGCCATGAACGAGCGCCCAGTCCAGTATTTCAGCGACGAAGCCCTCGCCGCCGGCGCCAAGTTGAGCCCGGAGCAGGTGTTGCGTTTCCTCGAGGACTTCCGCCGCCTCCACGGCGCGCCCAAGAGCCGGCGCTCCCGCCTCATCAGCCTGCGCGTGCCCGAAGACCTCCTGGCCGCGTTCAAGACCAAAGCCGACCTCGAGGGCGTCTCCTACCAGGCGCAGATCAAGCGGTTGATGACGGGCTGGCTCTGACCGGAAGTCGGACCCAGCGTCCCCAGGAGCGCCGGCTCCCGCCTGCCGGCCCCGGTGTGAAGCGACACTTCCTGCCCGGTCTCCGGAAGGGAATGAGCCGTTCTGGAGCGGCCTGCTCACGATGAGGCGGGCCCGTTGCCGTCTGGAAGCGGGTCCATCGACCCGCGCCCCGGTCGTCGAACGCCGCTACACTTTGGGCATGGCATACGAACGCGTCGAAGCGGGGGCGAGAGGCGTGGTCCGCGCGACGGTCGTCTCCGTCGCGCTGGCCCTCGCCGTCTCGTCCGCGGGCGCGGCGGGCGGCGCTTTCGACGAATTAAGCGCGTTGGCGGGTCCCGGGGCGCGGACGGCCGTGAGCGTGCCGCGCGGCGCCGCCGTGACGGGGCTGACGCGCGTTTCCGGCTTTGACCGCGAGACGGCGGAGGGCGATTTCACCGTCAGCGGCAGCGTGCCGCTGGCGTCGCGGACCGTGATCGTGGACATCGACAAACGCGTGACGCTGCGCGGCCCCGCTGGGACCGTGCAGTACCGGGCGCGGGTGACCGTCGTCATCCCCGAAGGCGCGACGACTTTCTCGCGCGAGGAGACGCTGTCCTCTCGCGAACGGGTCCGTCTCTCCGGCCAGTCCTCGCAGGGCGCGAACTGCCGCACGCGCCTGCGCGTGGAAGGCCGCGTGGCGGACGGTGTCGTGAGCGCCGTGGTGCGCGGCCGGATGAGCTGCCGTGTCGAGGTGGAAGAGTGAAGAACGGAGGACAGACCATGACTTATCGTCGATTCATCGCCGTCGCGCTGCTCTTGGCCTCGGTCTCGCCCAGCGCCTCGGCCACCGCCATCGAGCAGCTGCTGCTGCACTCTCCGACGGGCACCGTCATCGACGTCCCCACGCCGCGCGGCGCGCCGGCGAGGCCCGCGGCGGGCGAGCTCGTCCAGGAGACGCAGATGCCGTGGCCGCCGCGCTACAACAGCCCGGCGACCTACGAGTCCCGTGACGCCGCCCAGGCCGCGCTCTCCGCCAACATCGGCGAGCTGCGACGCGGCGGCTACATCGTCCTGGAGTCCGACGTCGTGGAGTTCGGCTGCGGCGGGGCCGCTTCCCCGTTCGCCGTCTGCTACGGCTACTGGATCGACTTCGTCCCTTCCGTGCGGCCGCGGGCGTCCGCGCAGGCGTCAGTGCAGCCGGCGCACCTGACGCTGGAGGGCGGCGACCTCGTCGAGTACAGCGATCGCCGGTACGACTCGTATTACGAGGCCCGGCAGGAGATGGAGCGCGTGCGTGACGACCTGCGCGACGGCGGCTACGTCATCCGCAGCGCCCGCGTCATCGCCCGTGCCGACGGCTACCGCTATCGCATCGCGTACCAGCACAACCCGCTGTAAGGAGCCTCATGAACGCCAAGACCTCTTTCGTCCTCGCCGTGCTCTCGTGCGCCGCGGTCCCCGCGGGCGCGTCCGCCATGCGCGAGCTGCTCTCCCACGTCCAGGCGGACGCCGTCGCCGAGGTCGTCGCGCCGCGCGGCGCGCCGGTCGTCTTGGTGAAAGGGCCGGCCGAGCTGCCGGTCGTGAAATACACCTCCTTCAATCGGTACGCCGGGCTCGAGGGGGCGAGCTACGACGCGGAAGTCCGCGCCGGGAGCCTGCGCCGTCACGGCTACCTCGTGGTGGACCACCGCGTGCTCCGCAAGAGCTGCGGCGGGCGGGAGTGTTACGCTTATCAGCTCGAGTTCCGCCCGCGCGGTTCCGACGCCGGCGCGCGCCTGCCGCGCGTGGTGAGCCACACCAGCCCCGCGGAGTACGGCTCGCTGGAGGCCGCTTCCTACGCGCTCGAGCGGCGCAAAGGCGCGTTCCGAGACGAAGGTTTCATCGTGCTCGACGACGGCGTTCTGGACGACGCGTGTTTCGGCTCGCGGGACTGCCGCGGCTTCCGCATCGACATGGTCGCCGCGCCCTAGGGCGCGTCAGCCGCGGCGCGGGTAGGAGCGGGCGGGCGCGGCCGGAGGCGGCGCCGCCCCCGCGTCGATGCGCCAGCAGTTGGCGCCGAGCAGCGACTCCACGGCCTCGACGAGGGCGTTGTCGAGCGTGACCTTGATGTCCACCTCGAGGAGGGCCAGCCCGTCGCCCTGCTCCTGTTCCAGCACGACGCTCAACGGCCCCGGGTGGGCCTCCAGGGCGTCGCGCAGCTTCTCCAGGGTCTCGGTGCCCACGCTCGCGTCGCAGCGCACGCGCAGGCGCTTGGCGAACTGGCTGACCGCGCGGTCCAGCGGCATCATCTCGTCGACGATGAGCTCGGGCGCTCCGCCCTCGGCGCCTTCGCCGCGCACGGACACGCGGCCGGACACGGCCACGAAGGCGCCGACCTTGGCGATGACGGAGAGCCCCGACGCGTAGACGCGCGGGAAGCAGAGCGCGGTGATCTGCCCCGTCAGGTCTTCGAGCTCGCAGCGCACCCAAGGCTCGCCGGTCTTCTTGGAGATCATCTTGCGCACCGCGCTGATCATGCCGGAGAGGCGCACCGGCGTCGTGACCGAGGCGTTGAGCGCGGAGATCTCGTGCGAGGCCGCGGCCTTGAGCTGGGTCTTGATGCCCAGCAGCGGGTGCCCTGAGAAGTAGAAGCCCAGCACCTCGCGCTCGAAGGTCAGCGCGTCGTGCTCCGACAGCGGCTTGACGCCCGGCAGGGAGGACGCCGACGGCGACGGCGCGGACTCGGCCGGTCCGCCCATGAACAGCAGGCCCTGCCCCTTGTCGAGGTCGGCCTTCACGCGCTGCTGGCGCCCGACGGCCTCGTCGATGGAGGCCAGCAGGCGCGCGCGCGCCGCGCACTTGTCGTCGGCGGGGCGCAGCGCGTCGAGCGCGCCGGCCTTGACCAGGGACTCCACGGCCTTCTTGTTGACCGCGTGGATGTCCACGCGGGCGCAGAAGTCCTCGAGGCTCGTGAACGGCTTCTCGGCGGCGGCCTTCACGATGGACTCGGCGGCGCCTTCGCCCACGTTCTTGATGGCGAGCAGGCCGAAGCGGATGTCGTCTCCCTCGATGGTGAAGCGCGCGCCGCTCTTGTTGGCGTCGGGCGGCAGCACCTTCAGCCCCATGCGTTTGGCGTCCTCGAGGTAGGTGACGAGCTTGTTCTCCTTGTCCTCGGCGCCGATGGAGGAGTGCCCGATCTCGGAGGTGAGCACCGCGGCCATGAACTCGACCGGGTAATTGGCCTTCAGGTAAGCGGTCTGGTAGGCGACGATGCCGTAGGCCACGGAATGCGACTTGTTGAAGCCGTACCCGCCGAACTTCACCATCTGGTCGTAGATCTTGTTGGCGACCTTGTCCTTGATCTTGTTGGCGGCGCAGCCCTTCACGAACTGGGCGCGCATCTTCTCCAGGTCCTCGTGGATCTTCTTGCCCATGGCCTTGCGCAGGCCGTCGGCTTCGCCGGGCGTGAAGTTCGCGAGCTTCTTGGAGATCTCCATGACCTGCTCTTGGAAGACCATGCAGCCGTAAGTGTCCTTCAAGATGGGCTCGAGCAGGGGGACGTCGTAGACCACCTCCTCGCGCCCGTGTTTGCGGTCCACGAACATGTCGAGCATGCCCGACTGCATGGGGCCGGGGCGGAAGAGGGCGATCAGGGAGACGATGTCGTCGAAGACCGTGGGCTTGATGCGGAACAGCAGGTCGCGGATGCCCTGGGAGTCGAGCTGGAACACGGCGAGGGACTTGGCCGTGCGCAGCATCTCGTAGGTCTTGGGGTCGTCCATCGGCACGGCGTCGATGTCGAACTTGGGGTCCTTGCGCGCCTTGATGAACTGCACGGCCCCGTCGATGATGGAGAGCGTGCGCAGGCCGAGGAAGTCCACCTTCAAGAGGCCCAGCTTGGGGCAGTAGTCGCCGTCGTATTGGGTCGTGACGACCTCGGACTTGGCGCCTTTGGCCAACGGCGTGTATTTCACGACCGGTTCTTTGGTGATGAGGGTGCCCGCGGCGTGCACGCCGGTGTGGCGCTTGAGGCCCTCCAGGCGCAGCGCGAGGTCCAGGAGCTTCTTGACCTGGGCGTCCTTGGCCAGCTCCTGCAGCTCGGGGCCCTGCATGGCTTCCGCGAGATGCACGTTGGGGCCGACCGGGATCTTCTTGGCGATCTCGTCGACCTGCTGCAGCGGCATGTCGAGCACGCGGCCTACGTCGCGCACGACGAGTTTGGCGCCCAGCGAGCCGAAGGTGATGATCTGGGCCACGCAGTCCGCGCCGTATTTCTCGCGCACGTAGGCGATGATCTTGTCGCGGCCGGTGTCGGCGAAGTCGATGTCGAGGTCCGGCATGGACTTGCGGTCGGGGTTGAGGAAACGCTCGAAGAGCAGGCGGTGCTCGATGGGGTCGGCGTTCGTGATGCGCAGGGCGTAGGCGACGATGGCCCCCGCGCCCGAGCCGCGCCCCGGGCCCACGGGCACCCCGATGGAGCGCGCGTGTTTGATGAAGTCCCAGACGATGAGGAAGTAGCCCGAGAAGCCCATGCGCTTGATGACGCCGAGCTCGTAGTCGAGGCGCTCCTTGACCTCGGGGCGGATGCCGGCGGGGTAACGCTCCTTGAGGCCTTCCAGGCACAGGTGCTCGAGGTAGGTGTCCTGGGTGTGGCCCGGCGGGACCTTGAACTCCGGCAGGAGCATCTGGTCCATCGGGATCTTCAGGTTGCACATCTCGGCGATCTTGAGCGTGTTGGTCAGGGCCGAGGGCGCGTAGGAGTGGAACAGGGAGTGCATCTGCTCCGGGCTCTTGATGTAGAACTCGTGGCTGTCGAACTTGAGCCGGTTCTCCTCGGCGATCTTGCGCCCGGTGGCGATGCACACGCGCGCGTCGTGCGCCTCGTGGTCGTCGGGCTTCCAGTAGTGGCAGTCGTTGGTGGCGACCAGCGGGATGCCCGTGCGCTTGTTGAGCTCGAGGAGGGCCGCGGTGACCTGCTTCTGCTTGTCGATGCCGTGGTCCATGATCTCGAGGTAGTAGCTCTCGGGCTCGAGGGAGTCGCGGAACTGGGTGACGAGCTTCTCGGCGTTGGCGAGGTCGCCGGAGGTGATGGCCTGGTTGAGCTCGGACTTCAGGCACCCCGAGAGCACCACGAGGCCCTTGGAGTGTTTGGCCAGCACCTCCTTGTCGATGCGCGGGTCGTAGTAGTAGCCCTCTTTGAAGGCGATGGAGCACAGCTCCATCAGGTTCTGGTAGCCCTCGAAGTTCTTCGCCAGCACCGTCAGGTGGCAGTTCTCCTTCTGGGAGTGGCCGCGGTCGAAGCGCGAGCCCTTCGAGATGTACATCTCGCAGCCGATGATGGCCTTGAGGCCCACGGACTTGGCGTTGGAGTAGAACTCGATGGCGCCGTACATGTTGCCGTGGTCGGTGACCGCGAAACCCTTGGCGCCGGAGGCGGCCAGGTCCTTGAGCGCCTGCGACGGCTTGCCGTCCTTGTCCGCCAGACGGATGACCCCGTCCATCAGGGAGTACTCCGAGTGGTTGTGCAGGTGGACGAATTCGGGTTTGGACATGAGGTGCTTTGCTACAATCGCGCCTGATGAAGGACGCTTCCCTCGTCGAACGGTTCGTGCGCACCCGCAAGGTCTGGGGCGGCAACGCCGTGGACTTCCGCGTGGACACCGTCCGCCTGCCCAACGGCAAGCTGGCGACCCGCGAGTTCATGGACCATCCCGGCGCCGTCGGCGTCGTGCCGTTCCTCGACGCGCGCACGGTCGTCATGGTCCGCCAGTACCGCCATCCCGTGCGCGAGGTGACCCTGGAGCTGCCGGCCGGCAAACTCGACAAAGGCGAGCGGCCGCTGCCGTGCGTGCGCCGGGAGCTGGCCGAGGAGACGGGCTACACCGCCCGGCGCATCAAGCCGCTCATCCAGTACTGGCCGACCGCCGCCTTCGCCAATGAGGTGCTGCATCTTTATGTCGCCGAGGGGCTTCGGCCGGGACGCGCGCACGCCGACGCGGACGAATTCATCGAGTGCGTGACGCTTCCCTTCAAGAAGGCCGTCGAACTGGTGCGGCGGGGGGAGATCCGGGACTCCAAAACCGTCATCGGACTGCTCGCGTGCGCCGTCTACAAGAGATTGTACTAAAACCCCGACGATGAAACCCGAGGAGATAGCGTCCTGGGAGCCGTTCCTGAAGCGGATCCCGCTCTTCTCCGCTCTCTCCTCCGAGGACCTCGGCCGCATCGCCGGCCGCCTCCAGCCGCTGTCGCTGCCCAAGGGCGCGACCCTCTTCAAGCAGGGCGAGGAGAGCGACGCGCTCTACCTCATCGTCTCGGGCCACGCCCGCCGCTACCGCGAGGCCGACGGCCACGAGAGCCTGGTCGCCTACCTCGGCCGCGGCGACGCCGTCGGCGAGACCGGCCTGCTCACCGGCGCCTCACGCTCCTCGACCGTGCGCATGGACGCCACCACCGACCTCTTCAAGCTGCCGCGCAAGGACTTCGAGGAGATCCTGCGCGAGCACCCGACCATCCTCCTGCACCTCTCGCGCACGCTCGCCCTGCGCCTCATCGACTCCAACGCCGGGGCCCGGCCCAAACCCTCCGCCGACGAGGCCCGCCTCATCGTGCTCGACCCGGCCCTGCCCGCGGCCGACCGCGCGCTCGTCTCCGCGCGCCTGGGCCTGGAGCTCGCGCGACAGACGCGCAAGCGCGTCCTGCTCGTGGACCTCGCGACCGAGCCCGGCGCCGTCGCGCGCGCGCTCGGCCTCAAGCCGCGCGTCGCGGGCGAGGCCGAGGTGCGCGCCGTCAACCTGCGCGAGCCCGGCGCCGTGCTCGCGCTGGCCCAGGAGCACCCCTCGGGCCTGGCGGTGCTCTCGGTGGCGCCCGCCACGCTCGGCGGCCGCCTCTACGGCTCGCTGTACCTGTTCCTCAACGCGCTGCGCGACGGGCGCGACATGGCGCTCGTCTGCCTGCCCGGGGTCAGCCGCGGCGACGTCGAGCGCTCGGCCCTGATGGAAGCCGACCGCGTCCTGCTGGCCGGCTGCGACGCCATGCGGCCGCAGTTCCGCCAGATGGAGGCCGAGGTGCCCGGACTCGTGGGGGACCCGCGCCGCCTGCTGCGCGTCTGGGTCGGGGAGCTCGAGCCCGAGGACGCCCCGCTGCTCGTCGGCGCCGACCGCGTCATGGTGCCGTGGAGCGAGGCCGTCGTCGAGTCCTACGAGAAGAACGGCGCCTTCGAGGGCGCCTTCGCCGAGGAGCCCAAGGCCGGTCCCGCGCTCGCGCGCCTGGCGCGCCGCCTGGGCGGCGTGCGCGTGGGCCTGGCCCTGGGCACGGGCGCCGCGCTGGGCCACGCCACCATCGGCGTGCTCAAGGTCCTCAAGCGCGAGGGCATCCCCGTGGACGTCATCGCCGGCACCTCGATGGGCTCGCTCATCGCCGCTTGTTACGCCGCCGGCTACGAGCCCGAGGTCATCGAGGATTTGGCCATCCGCATCGACAAGTCCTGGGTCATGGAGAACCTGTTCTGGGACCTCACCGTCCCGCGCTCCGGCGTGTTCGCCGGGGAGACCCTGCTGCGCTTCATCCGCTCCTACCTGGGCTCGCGCGAGTTCTCCGACCTCGACATCCCCTTCGCCTGCGTCGCCGCCGACATCGAGACCGGCGAGGAGGTCGTGCTGCGCTCCGGCCGCGTCGCCGAGGCCGTGCGCGCCTCCTGCGGCCTGCCCATCATCTACGAGCCCATCCAGCTCGGCGGCCGCTGGCTCGTCGATGGCGGCCTGGTCAACCCCGTGCCCACGCGCCTGGCCGCCGACATGGGCGCCGACGTGCTCATCGCGGTCAACCTCACCGTCCCCGCCGGCGAGCGCAAGACGCGCCTGACCGAGCACCGCCGCCACCTCATGGACAACCCCATGAGCATCGCCGCGCTCAAGCAGGCCGCCTCGCCCCTGCTGCCCAAGGCCTTCCGCGCCCCCAACGTGCTCGAGGTCTTCTTCCAGATGATCTACACGATGGAATACGAGGTCTCCCAGTCGCGCCTGGAGCTGGCGCACGTGACCCTCTTCCCCGACCTCAAGGGTTTCTCCTGGACCGAGCTGCACCGCGCCAAGGAGATCATCCAAGCCGGCGAACGCGCCTGCGAAGAAGCCCTCCCCCGCATCCGCGCCCTCGTCCCCTCCGCCCGGAGTTAAGCTGGGAACTGAGAAAGGGGACAGGTACCTAACTCAGTTTTCGTAGGCGCCGCGCGAAAACTGAGTTAGGTACCTGTCCCCTTTCTCAGTTCGCTTCGGCGGCGGAGAGGGCTTGGCGGGCGCGGGCCAGGTCGCCGGCGGCGATCTTCAGGAAGACGTCGCGGTAGCGGGCCAGGCGGCCGCGGCGACCGGCGGCGGCGCGCGCGAAGGCGGTGCGCGGGACCCACTTGATGGCCAGCTCCTCGGCGTAGACGCGCCAGCGCGCCAAGGTCACGCGCGACTCGGCGATGCGGAAGGGGACCTTGGTGTAGTCCGCGACGTCGCGGGAAAGCTCGCGGCGCAGGAGCGCGTTTTCGCCGACGAGTTTCTCGACCTTGGCGGCCTGGGCCTCCCAGGCGTCGGTGTCGAGGATGGCCAGCGCCTGGTTCGCGTTGTCCTTCAAGGCCTTGAGGCGCTTCTGGTAGGTCTCGCCGCGCCGCAGGTAGGCGGCCTTGGCGTCGGGCGGCACGGGCGCGGCCTCGATGGCGGCGCGCAGCTCGGCCGTCATGAAGCCCTCCTCGTTCTCCACGCGGGACAGTTCCTCTTCGAGCGCCGCGGCCGCGATCCAGCGCGCGCCGTCGCGCTGCAGGCGGCCGAGCTCGTGCAGGAGCTTGCGGGTGATGTTGTTCGGGTCGCGCGCGAGGTCGGCCTTGGCCATGAAGGCGGCCAACGCGGCGCGCGCCTTGGCCAACACGGCCGCGCGGCGCGCCAAGCGCGGTTTGAGTTTGTCGACGCCGACTTGCGCCAGCAGTTTGGCCTCCAGGTCGAGGTCGTCGAAGTCGCGCGCGCTCAAGGTCCGTCCGGCAAGCTGGGCCAGGACGGTCAGGCGCTCGCGGCGCAGGCGTTTCTCCAGGTTGTCCACGTCGAACTTCATGCCGAAGCCGGGGTAGGAGAGCGTCAGGTGGTCGAGTTTGCCCGTCTCGATGAGCGCCGGCGCGCCCGGCGGGCGGCGCTGATTGAGCGCGCTCTGCATGGCCAGGAGCTGCGGCGAATAGCCGCGCAGGTTGCCGGCCGAGAGGCGGTCGTAGTAGGCGTCGGCGAGCGCCGCCGACGCGGCGGAGGCGACACCGTCGGGGTTCTTGGCGGTCCCGTCCTTCTCCATCGTCAGCACGCGCCCGCCCTGGCTGCCTTCGCCCTCGAACATGGTCTTGAGGAGCTCCTGCTTCTCCTCCTCGGCCATCTCCTTGTTGTCCTCCTTGTTCATCAGGCGCGATTCGTCGCTGGCCTTCTTGAGCCGCCCGAACACGCCTTTGCGCGAGCCCGGGTTGAACACCAGCCGCGAGCGGGTGTTCTTGAGGAGCAGGCTCTCGTAGCGCCGGCTGCCTTCGGCGTCGTCGCTGGCCAGGCCGACCGCGACCTGGGCGGCGGCGTCGGGGTCCTCGGCGATCCACTCGGCCAGCTCTTGGCGGCGCTTCTCCGGCGTGGTCTCGACGCTGAAGCGGTCCACCAGGCGCGAGCGCATGATGCGCTCGATGAGGGCTTGGGCCACGGACGGGTCGGCCAGCAGCTGCTGCTTCATCGCGGCGACCTGCTCGGCGTTGCCCGGGTCGACGGCCTCGCCTTCCACCTCGCCGGGCGCGGCGCCGTAGTCGTTGGCCGCGGCGCCCCCGGCGAGCAGCAGCGCCAGCAGCAGGCTCACTTCGCCGTCTCCGTGGACGCCGCCAGCTCGAAGACCACGCGCCGTCCGGAACGCACCACGCCGTCGTCCTCGACGCGGGCCAGGCCGAGCGTCAGCTCGGAGGAAGCGACGTCCTTGCGCTGCCGGCGCTTGAGGTCGAGGAAGGTGTGCGTCGCGCTTTTGTCGGGGATGGCCCAGCGCGCCATGACGAAGCGGCCGTTGGGGGTGAGCGCCAGCGACATCAGGCGCGGATAAGGCCCCACGACCATGAGGGTGTTGCCCGCCCAGTCGCGCGCGACCACGCTCCAGCCTCCGGCCGTGCCGTCGCGCCGCGCGTACAACGCGACCTTGCCGTCGTCCGACAGGGACACGGGGTCGCCCTGCTCGGGCGCGTCGGCCTCGTTGTCGCTCCAGAGCTCCGCGCCGCCGGCGCCGAACACGGTCAGCCGCCGGCGGGCGTCGAGCACCTTGGTCTTGGCGTAGTTCCAACCCACGCGGCGGTCGAGCAGCCACGCCGCGCGCCCGTTGGCCGACGCGCCGGCCGTGATGTCGTGCGTGACGAGTTTGGAGCCGGCGCTCTCCTCGGTGGACTGCAGCCCGTGCTCCTGCACGAGCGCGCCGTCCTCGTCGTAGAGCAGCAGCGAGTTGCCCTGGCGCTGCCAACCCGGGGCGTTGCGCGACGGCGCCATGTCCGGCAGGGCCGGGGGCTCGGTCGCGCCGGCCGGGAGCAGCAGCAACGACAGCAGGGCGGCGAGGCTCACTCTTCCTTGGCCTCGATGACGACGATGCGGCCTTTGGCGGGTTTGGGCAGCGCGCGCACGATGTAGGGCTGGGTGAAGGCCTGGGTCGTGAAGCCCTTGGGCGAGAGCACCGTGTAGGTGATGAGGGTGTCCCCGTCCTTCACCTTGGGCTCCTCGAAGGTCGCGGTCCAGCCGCCCGTCGGCTTCTCGCCGATGAACACCGCGACCGCCGCGTGCGTCTTGAAGTCGAGCGACGGGGCGTCCTTGCCCAACACGCGCCACAGCGCCTCCCAACCGCGCGCGTCGGTGATGAGGCGGTGGCCGGCCTCGCCGGGGCCGCCGTATTGGCCTTTCCACTCCATGGGCTTCTTCTCCTTGGCGGCGGGCGCGGCGGCGGCTTTCGCCTCGGCCTTGGGCGCCGGCTTCTTGGGCGCGGGCGCGGCGTGCGACGCGAGCGCGAAGATCAACGCGAGCTCAATCATGACTGCCTCCTACGACGAGTCTGGGCATGCGGATGGTGGGTTGTCCGTCGGACACGGGCACGCTCTGGTCGTCCTTGCCGCAGGTGCCCACGCCCCAGCCGATGTCCCAGCCCACGCGATCGATGGACGCCAGGGCCTGCGGGCCGACGCCGAGCAGGTTGGCGTCGCGCACGAGGTGTTTGACCTGCCCGTCCTCCACCCACCAGCCCTCGTCCACCTCGAAGACGAACTCGCCCGTGGCCGTGTCCACCTGGCCGCCGCCCATGGCGGTGACGAGCAGGCCGCGTTCGAGCCCCGCGACGATCTCGGCGGGGTCGTGCGGGCCGGGCGCGATGTAAAGATTGGACATGCGCGGGATGGGACGGTGGGCGAAGGACTCGCGCCGTCCGTGCGCGTTGCCCGGCCGCCCGTCGCGCAGCGCGCAGGCGCGGTCGTAGAGGTAGTCGGTCAGCACGCCGTCCTTGACCAAGGTCGTCGGCGCGGCGGCGCGGCCCTCGTCGTCGAAGGCGTAGGAGCCGCGCTGGAAGGGCAAGGTCGGGTCGTCGATGACGGTGATGAGCGGCGGCGCCACGACCTTCCCCAACGCGCCCGCGTAGGCGGGGGAGGACCCTTCCTGGACGTGGTCGACTTCGAGCGAATGGCCGATGGCTTCGTGGATGAAGGTGCCGCCGGCCGACGCCGCGAGCACGACGGGCATCTCGCCGGCCTTGGCCTTGGGCGCGCGCAGCTTCGCGGCGGCGCGCGCCGCGGCGCGCCGCGCGGCCGCCAACGCCCGGCCGTAGTCGAGCAGCTCCAACCCGCGCGCCCCGCCCACGGTCTCGTGGCCCGTCTGCAGCAAGCCGTCCTTCTCCATGACCACCGACGCGGAGAACACGACCGAGCGCCGCAGCTGGCGGTGGTCGGTCCCGTCCACGGACAACACGCGCGTGCCGCGCGCGCGGTCGGCGTAGGAGAAGGTCGCCTGGCGCACGCCGGGGAACTCCGCGCGCACGACGCGGTCGGCCTCGGCCAGCAGCGCGGTTTTCTCCGAGAGCGGCGCCGACGCGGGGTCGCGCAGGACCGGCGTCTCGAAGGACGCGTGCCCGCCGAAGGCCGGCGCCGCGCCGCCCGGCGGCAGCAGGCGGGCGCGCAGGCGCAGCGCGGCCTCGGGGTCGAGGTCCTGGGCGTGGCCGAACCAGGTCTCCACGCGGCCCTCGCGGCGGCGCAGCAGGCGCAGGCCCAGGCCGCAACGCGTGCCCGTGTTGACCTCCTGGATGCGGCCGTCCTCCAGGCTCGCCGTGGTCCAGGACGAGTCCTCGAGGAACACCTCGCCCCCGTCGGCGCCCGCGAGCGCGGCGGCGTAGGCGGAGGCGGCGCGAGCGGTCAGGCTCACGCGCGGCTCCGGGGCAAGGTCACGGTCACGGTCGTGCCTTCGCCCATGACGGAGCGCAGCTCCACCGAGCCGCCGTGCAGCTCGGCCACCTTGCGCACGTAGGCCAGCCCCAGGCCGATGCCCTCCTGCTGGCCGGTGAAGTCCTTCTCGATCTGATGGAAGCGGGAGAACACCTTCTCGTGGTCCTCGGGGGGGATGCCCGGCCCGGCGTCGGCCACCGAGAGGGCCACCCAGTCGCCTTCGGCCTCCGCGCGCACGGCCACGGGCGGGCGGGCCTTGGCGTCGAACTTGACCGCGTTCTCGACGAGGTTCTTGACCAGCTCGACGAGCATGCCGCGGTCGCCTTCGACGGTCAGGCCGGTGGGCTGGGTGTCCACGCGCGCCTCGCGCGCCTGCAGGCGTTCCTTCAAGGCCTTGAGCGCCTCGGACACGGCCTCGTCGACGGCCACGGGCTCGCGCGCGACCTGGATGTCGGGGCTCTCCAAGGTCGTGTAGCGCAGCAGCTTGTCCACGAGCTCCGCGAGTTTGGACCCCTGGTCGGAGATGGTCTTTGCCGCCTTGAGCGTCATCGCGTCGGCCGACTTCTCGGTGAGCTCGGTGAGCAGGATCTCGGCGAAGCCGGTCACCGCCGCCAGCGGGGTCTTGAGCTTGTGGGAGATCAGCGAGAGGAAGGACCGCTTCAGGCGCTCCTGGCGCCAGCCCTCGGTGTCCTCGCGGAAGACGAACAGGCGGCCGCTGCGCTCGCCCAGCGGCGCCGTGGTGACGCGCCCGGTGAGCACGAGCAAGGTCGGCGCCTGGCGCACCGCGGCGAAATCCTGCTGGGGCGCGGCGCTGCCGAGCAGGCTTTCCAGGGACGGGGTGACGAGCATCCCTTTGAGTCCCGCGGCGATGGTGGGAAGTTCCCCGAGTTTCTTGACCGCGGCGTCGTTGGCCAGCAGCACGCGACCCTCGTCGTCGGTGAGCACGCAGCCGTCGGTCATCTGCGCGAAGATGGTCGCCAGCTTGAAGCGCTCGGCGCGCAGGGAGGAGAACAAACGCGCATTGTCGATGGCCACGCCGGCCTGCGAGGCGAAGGCCTCGAAGGTGGCCTGGTCGTCCTTGTCGAAGACGCCGTCGCGCTTGTTGATGGCCTCGAGCACGCCGATGAGGCGGCCCTTGAGCATGATGGGCACCGCCAGGATGGACCGCGTCGAGAAGCCCGACTGCGCGTCCATCGCCGCCGACCAGCGCCGGTCGGCCTTGGCGTCGTTGATGATCTCGGCTTTGCGGGAAGCGGCCACCGACCCGGCGATGCCCTGGCCCAACGGCAGGCGCACCTTGGACGCCTGCTCGCCCAGGCCCAGCGCCACGTCGAAGTACAGCTCGTGGGTCTTCTCGTCGAGCAGGAGCAAAGACGCCGTCTCCGCGTCCACGACGCGGGAGGCCAGCTGCAGCACCGTGGTGAGCAGCTCGGAGAGCTCCAGCTTGGAGGAGAGCAGCCGGCCCACCTCCAACAGCAGCTCCAGGCGCTCGGCTTCGGTCTTGGCCATAAGGGTTACGCTATCAAATCCTCAGCGCAGTATAAGAGGAACCCGTTACGGCCGCAAGTCGCGCCGCGCGCTATTTCCGGTCAATCCCCCGACGGTCGCCGCGCATGGCCTTGAGCAGGGCCAGGTGGCGAGACAGCAGCAGCGCCTGCGCCTCGTCGCGCGCCTCCTCCGGGTACTCCTGAGCCTCCGACAGCTCCAACTGCTCCAGCAGCTCCTTCGCGTTGTGGGTCTTCCCCATGGCCGGCCTCCCCGGGGTCGGGCTGCCTGCCCCGCCCCTGCCTTACATACGATCGAGCCCCCCGAAAAGTTCCCTCGCCGAGGGGGAAAACGCTAGGATAGGCGCGTGCGCACGACCCTGTTCCTTCTCGTGGCGGCTCTGTTGGCCGCGCCCGTCTCCGCAAAGACCCGCTTGAAGACCCTTCTCAAGGATTTCGAGGAAGGCAAGACCGCCGACCGCATCCGCCTGGCGCCCGCGCTCGGCCGCTACAAAGAGAACCGCGCCACCGCGCTGCTCATCGAAGCCTTCAACCCGCGCAAGGGCAACCCCAAGGAGACCGACGCCATCGTCCAAGGCCTGGGTTTCTCCGGCGACGCGCGCGCCGTCGAGCCGCTGCAGGCCGCCTGGGACTACATGCGCACCACCGACATGCAGCTGGAGGGGGAGATGCCCGCCCACCTGCAGGTCCTGCGCTGGCGCATCCTCGAGGCGCTGGCCCGCATCGGCGGCGAGCAGGCCGTCGCCATCCTCTCGACCGCCGTCAACGACGCCGACCCCCGCGTCGTCGAGGAAGCCGTCCGCGGCCTGGGCGCCCTCCAGGTCAAAGACGCCGTGCCCGCCATCCAGACCTTGGCGACCAAGGGCGGCAACCTCGGCCAGACCGCCATCGAGGCCCTGGGCGCCATCGGCGACAAACGCGCCGTCTCCACGCTCGAGCAGCTCATCACCGGCAGCGACCGCTTCGTCGAGGTTCAGGCCCGCTACGCCCTCATCAAGCTCGGCCGCAAGGACCACCTCAAGCCCCTCGAGATGGTCCTCGAAGGCGACCCCGGCGACGGCAAGGCCGCCATCCTCGCCGCCTATTACCTGGTCAAGCTCGACAAGAACTCCGGCCTGGCCTACCTCGACGCGATGGTGAAGAAGAAGGAAGACCCGCTGGCCCCGCTGGCCGCCGAGGCGTTGGGCAAGACCGGCAACGAGCGCGCCGTCCTGCCGTTGGCCGAAGCCCTGCGCCACACGGACGCCTCCGTGCGCCTCATGGCCGTGCGCGGTCTCGCCCGCCTGGGCGGGGCGCGCGCCGTCTCCGCGATGCAGAAGGCCCGCTCCGACGCCAACGCCGGCGTGCGCCACGCGGCCCAGTTGGGCCTGATGGAGTGGGGCGAGTTCGACTAACTCAGGTCCCCGTAAGTCCTCGTCAACGCCTCTTGGCGAGATAGTCTTCGAACGAGACGGCCGATTTGGGATTCTTGTGGTACTCCCTCATCGCTTCGTCCGCCGCTCGGACGTCGTCCATGTCCTGTTTGTACACCTGAACGATGGATTCTCGCAGAAGATCCGCCATGGACTGCCCCTCGCGCGCCGCCAGCATCTTCAGCGAGCGGGCGAAATAATCTCTATGCCCAGAAACGAGCCCAGCGGCCGCAGATCCTTCATGTTGCCGGTCACGAGGTAACGCGCCCGCGCCGCCACGGCGCACTCCAAAATCCGGTTGTCGGCGTCGTTGCGCTTGATCACGTCCAGCCGCACGGTCGGCGCCACCAGTTCGGCCAGCTGCAGAATGCTTTTCTCGACGAAGGCGCATTGTTCGCGGGTCAGCCCCGCTTTCGACTCGAGATTGCGCGTCAACTCGGCCAGCAGGAACGCGGACACGAACATCCGGCACCGGCCCGACTCCACGAGCTCCCAGGCGCGCCGGGTCCGTCCTTCGAAACCGATGGCCGACACCAGCACGTTCGTGTCCAGGACGACGCGGATCTCATTTGCGGCCCTCATCGATCATCGCCTCGATGTCTTGGAGGGTCCGCACGCCCCTCGCTGCGAGGTTGCGTCCTACCTGACGCCGGATGTCCTCGAAGCGGCGCTTGTTCTCGATGTAGTTGCGCAGCGCTTCTCGGATCAGCTCCGAGCGGGTCCGGCTCTCCTTGCGGGCGAGTTTTTCGGCCTCCTGCGACAACGCCGGCGGCAGGCTGACGGTCCACTGTGCGGTCGTGCGCGGCATGGGTGCCTCCATTACTTTCAACTACTAAGTAATTATTGCCCCGAAACCGTCGTTTATCAAGGGTCCCCACACTACTCATACGATCGACCCGCTCCTAAAGTTCCCAAAATCGCTATCCTAGCCGGGTGAACACCCCTCTCCTGCTCGTTTTGCTGGCCGTCGCCGCCCACGCCGCCCCGCCCACCGTCGACCACGCCCGGGACTTCATCCTCAAGTCCGAGGCCACTTTGGACGAGCTCAGCGCCACCTCCGACCGCGCCGCCTGGGTCTACGCCAACTTCATCACCTACGACTCGGAGAAACTCTCCGCCGACGCCGGCCGCGCCTACTCCGCCGAGGCCGCCAAGCTGGCCAAAGAAAGCCGCTACTTCGAGCGCCTGGACCTGCCGCCCGACCTGGCGCGCAAGTTCCTCCTGCTCAAGCTCCAAGTCTCCGCCCCCATGCCCGCCGACCCCAAGGAGCAGAAGGAGCTCGCCGAGCTCGGCGTCGGCCTCGACGCCGCCTATTCGAAGTGGAAACACTGCCCCAAGCCCGACAAGTGCATGACCTTCGAGGAGATCGACGACCGTTTCCGCCTCAGCCGCGACCCCCAGGAGCTCGCCGAGCTCTGGGCCGGCTGGCACGCCGTCGGCGTCCCGATGCGCGCGAAATACGCGCGTTTCGTCGAGCTGTCCAACAAAGGCAGCCGCGACCTCGGCTTCAAGGACACCGCCCACCTCTGGCGCGCCGGCTACGACATGACCCCCGAGCAGTTCGAGGCCGAGCTCGACCGCCTCTGGCTGCAGCTCAAGCCCCTCTACGACAGCCTCCACGCCTACGTCGGCCGCAAGCTCAACGAGAAATACGGCCCCGGCACCGTCGGTGAAGACGGCCTCATCCCCGCCCACCTCATGGGCAACATGTGGGCCCAGACCTGGGACAACACCTACGACTTCGTCGCCCCGCCCAAGACCAAGAAGCCCTACGACCTGACCGAAGAGCTCGTCAAGCGCAAGACCGACGAGAAACAGATGGTCAAATACGGAGAGGGCTTCTTCTCCAGCCTGGGCTTCGCCCCGCTGCCCCAGACCTTCTGGGAGCGTTCGCTGCTCAAGCGCCCCCAGGACCGCGAAGTCGTCTGCTACGCCTCCGCCTGGGACGTGGAAACCAACGACGACATCCGCATCAAGATGTGCACCAAGATCACCGCCGAGGACTTCATCACCGTCCACCACGAGCTCGGCCACAACTACTACCAGCGCGCCTACGGCGCCCAGCCCTATCTCTTCAAGAACAGCGCCAACGACGGCTTCCACGAAGCCCTCGGCGACACCATCGCCCTGGCCATCACGCCGGAATATCTAAAGAAGGTCGGCTTGATAGACCGAGTCCCCGGAAGCGACTCCGACCTGGACCTGCTTCTAAAGATGGCGCTCGAACGCGTCGCCTTCCAGCCTTTCGGCCTGCTGGTGGACAAGTGGCGCTGGGGCGTCTTCAGCGGCGACATCAAGCCCGAGACCTACAACAAGGCCTGGTGGGACCTGCGCAAGAAATACCAAGGCGTCAAACCGCCCACCCCGCGCACCGAAGCCGACTTCGACCCCGGCGCCAAATACCACATCCCCGGCAACACCCCCTACGCCCGCTACTTCCTCGCCACCGTCCTCCAGTTCCAGTTCTACCGCTCCCTCTGCCAGCAATCCGGCTTCAAAGGCCCGCTCCACCGCTGCAGCTTCTACGGCGACAAAGCCGCCGGCGACAAGCTGAACAAGATGATGTCCATGGGCGCCAGCCGCCCCTGGCCCGACGCGTTGGAAGCCGTCACCGGCCAGCGCCAGATGGACGCGACGGCGATTCTGGAGTACTTCGCGCCGCTGAAGAAGTGGCTCGACGAGCAGAATAAGGGGCAGGTCGTCGGCTGGAAGGCCGAGTAACTGGTATGGAGAGCTTGAGCGTTGTCGGAGAGCGACTCAAAGAAGAGATGTGCCGGCTTATTCTTGAGGCATTGGCACGCAATCCTGGGGGGCTGACGAGCACGGAAATCAGTCGCTTGACGGGCGTGGAGCCCAAGGTATCCAAGCAGAAAGGCTTTGTTGTGTGGACGTATTTGACGCACCTTCTCGAGGCCAAGCGATTGCGCCGAGAAGGCAAGAAATATTTCCCGATATAAGGGCTCGACAGTCCTCAGCACTTCCGCTATCCTTAGGCTATGACGACCCCACGAACGGCAATCCCTTCCACCAGGGCGTCGTCATCATCAACTCGCGCGTAGAGCGGCTGTGTTCCGCCGTTCCGCGCGACCCCAAGCCGAATACGGGCGCCCCGCGCCCGCTGATTTATGGAGAGGTGGCCGAGCGGTTTAAGGCTCCAGTCTTGAAAACTGGCGAGGTGTAACAGCCTCCGTGGGTTCGAATCCCACCCTCTCCGCCAATTTATGGACAGTATCAGTGTTGCGAAACGACGTGCACACATGTCACTGATTCGAAGCTCGGACACAAATCCTGAGAAAATTGTAAGGCGGATTCTTCGACGCGCCGGAGTCCGTTTCTCAACCAATACTAGGCAGCTCCCGGGATCCCCCGATCTCTACATTTCAGCGCGGGGTCGGGCGGTGTTCGTTCACGGGTGCTTCTGGCATCGGCACAAGGGCTGTCGGTTCGCGGCCACCCCCAAAACAAGGCAATTGTTTTGGCGAAAAAAGTTTAGTACAAATGTACGAAGAGATCGATTTGTTCGACGAAAGTTGAACAGAATGGGGGTCGGTGTCCGTATAATATGGGAGTGCCAAATCCCTGGCACAGGAAAGGGTCGAAACGCATTGAGTGAGGCGGCGTTGCTGCGAAAAATATCCAATGGCTAAGCCCACCGTCATCGACCTTTTCTCCGGATGCGGTGGCCTTTCGTTGGGCTTTCAGCAGGCCGGTTATGAAGTATTGTTGGGCGTCGACCATGATCAGGCCGCCCTCAACACATACCAGCGCAATTTCCCCAAGGCCAAGGCTGCCAATCTTGACCTTTCGCAGAAGGGTATCGCGGCCAAGATTCGTGAGTTGACCGGACGCGACTCGGTTGATGCAATCGTGGCAGGGCCGCCGTGCCAGGGCTTTTCGCTGACCGGGCCCCGCAATTTCGACGATAAGCGCAATAAGCTTTATTTGGCGGTCCTGGCCCTTTTGGCGGAAATGAAGCCCAAGTGTGCCCTCATTGAAAATGTGCCGGGCATGCTTCGTCTTTATGATGGAGCCATCCATCGTGAAATCGTTCGGCGAATCGAGGCAGCCGGTTATCGCGTCGCAGAACCGCAGATTCTTTGCGCCGCGGATTACGGCGTGCCCCAGATGCGGCGACGGGCCTTCATTGTCGCCGTTAGACGGGACTACGGCGAGTTCTCATTCCCCGAACCCACGAATCTTCCCGCGGAGTATGTTTCGTGTGGAGACGCCATCGGCGACTTGCCCTCGTTGGCGCGTGATTTGGGAAGTGAGCTCAGTGATTATGAGCGCGCCCCGATGACGCCCTATCAGCGACTAATGCGCGCGGGCAGCAGGAAGCTTTGGAATCATACTGGCACCAAGCACACGGATCTTGTTGTTGACGTGATTTCTCAGGTTCCTGAAGGGGGCGACTACCGAGACCTCCCACCGGGGGTCGGAACAAGCCGTCGCTTCAACGAGGCCTGGACTCGTTATCACCGCAAGAAGCCTTCGCACACGATCGATACCGGACATCGAAACCATTTTCACTATAAGTACAACCGCGTGCCGACTGTTCGCGAGAACGCGCGGCTCCAGTCCTTCCCTGATAAATTCATATTTACCGGCACCAAGACACAGCAGAATCGTCAGGTTGGAAACGCGGTTCCGCCGTTGTTGGCGGAAGCGTTGGCCCGGCAGCTATTGGCGCAGCTCAGCCCTTTGAAACGAGAATGCGAAGCGATCGCCGCTTAAACTACGTAGATCTTTTCGCCGGCTGCGGCGGCTTGTCGGAAGGCCTGGAACAGTCCGGTGCATTCAATCTGCTTGCCGCGGTTGAGTGGAACAAGGCGGCGAGAGACACATTTGTCGAGCGACTGAAGTCTCGTTGGGGATATGGTGATGCCGAGAGGCGCACGCTCTGGTACGACATTCAGAAGACCGACAAGCTTTTTTCTGGATGGAACGAGGCTCCTTACGGCCGCTCCGACGGATTGAATGCTGTCGTCGGAAATAAGACTAAGGTGCACGCCGTCGTTGGCGGCCCCCCGTGCCAAGCCTACTCATTGGCCGGGCGTATTCGCGATGAGCATGGGATGTCGCGGGACTATCGCAACTACCTATTTGAAAGCTATGTGCGGGTGGTTGAGCGACTGAAGCCGGATTTCTTCATTTTTGAGAACGTGGAAGGGATGCTCAGTGCGCGCCCAGGCGGCATTCCCATCATTAAGCGGGTCACTGAGGCATTCCGTTCTGTTGGATATGCCATATCTGCAGATCTTAGGGGCGAAGCGCTTTTTGAGCTGTCCGAATTTGGGGTTCCACAGCGGCGTCGCCGCGTAATCATCATCGGGCTGTCGGAGCACTTTGGCTCTGAAAAACATCGTCGAGAAATAATTTCGGACTTTTATGCCACAAAACTATTTTCACAACGAAAGAAGCATGCGGCGACGGTCCACCAGGCGATCGCAGATCTTCCAGGATTCCGGCCATTGCCGGGGCCGCATAAGGCGGATTCACATGTACCGCTCGGGGTCTGTAAAATTGTAAACCACGAGCCACGCTACCACAACCCACGTGATATTGAAATTTTTAAGGAGTTGGCTTCCGATGTTGCGCGGGGATCTAAAAAATATCCGGATATCGAGAGCCTGCACCGACTGTATACCAGTCGTACCGGTAAGAGCTCCAGCGTTCACAAGTACTATGTGTTGCGTTGGAATGAACCGAGCAACGCAATTGTTGCCCATCTCCACAAAGATGGATTAAGGCACATTCATCCGGACTACAAGCAGGCCCGATCCATAACCGTTCGCGAAGCCGCCAGACTTCAAACGTTTGAAGACAATTTTGTCTTCAAGGGTGGCCAGGGCGAGCAATATAAGATGATTGGGAATGCAGTTCCGCCGGTCTTCGCAAAAGTACTGGGCGAAGCTCTGGCTAGGTTTGCCCGCAGTAAGTCCCTCATTTAGTCACGGAGTCGGGCACCTAGACGTGGAAGTCCAGGTGATAGCTGTTGGGTCCGGTCAGGGTAATATCCAGATGGTCTCGGCCGTAGCGCCTGAAGTCCGCTGACACAACCTTTTGGCCGTGCGGGATGCCCATTCTGTCGCGCAAGTATTTTCCAAGAATATCTTTGCGCGGCCATGATGCCAATTGCTTGGGATAGGTCTGTCGGGCATATTCCTGACTTCCTTCGGCAAGGCCGTTCATCACAAAGCCATCGTCCCAGGTGAAGTCCAGTGGAATGCTGCTGCCCCGTCGTCTTCCCGGGGGCACGGGAGTGAAAAAACCTGGATAGTCGGCGACCAATGCCTTCGGAATTGGGACATAGGCATCATCGCGATTAACATTCGCATTCGCGTGGCCCCAATTGATTCCTGCGCCATCATGTACTCGGCCGTGTCGATCCAGAAGTGACATCCGGACGGTCAATCCGTAGGTCGCGGGTATGGGGTGGGTGGGACGGCCTTGACGTGGCGCGGCGACTTGCTTGATGAGGTGTGTCGGTGCTTGGTCACAGGGAATGCAGTCGGGCCGAATTCGGTCAAGATAGGCGTCTAGAGTCTGGAAGTCCTGTTGGCGTACATCAGTGAGAATTTCTTTGTCAGGAGTGTAGAGGCCGCTCCGAGTAAAATTTGCCGAGCCGATATAGGCATGAACAGTGTGATTGAGGCTGTTGCGCCAAACATAGCACTTAGAGTGAACGGCGCGTGTTTGGGTGTAGTGAATTGCCAGATGCGGGTTGCCTCGGGCCTGGGCAACAAGTGCTCGGTGTAAATTCATGACTATTTTATCCGTCGGCACCATGCCGCTGATAATTTCCAACTCCAATCCAAGATTAATGACTTGGCTGATTGGGGCAACACCAACATAACCAGAGAGGACAATCAGCTTCGTCGCGCCCCGTGGCGTAGTGTTGATGAGTTGCTGCAGATTGTCCGTGTAGAGCATGAAGGCAGTGTAGGCTTGACGTCAATTTCTGTCAAGATCAATACAGGGCCATGGAACAATTGGGGGGTGTCAAACGTATAGATAGTGAATGGCAATAAAATTCATGCGAAGAGTTCGAGTCCGCGGGACGGTGCGCGAAGATCTGATTATTCGTGCCAAGAGATTGACGGGCATAAAAAGAACGAACAAACTGTTGGAGCATGCGATAGAAGTTCTCATAAGAGGTATTGCAGAGAGGAGGCTTGACCCCTTCGGGCGGATTCGGTGATGCGGGCGCGCGACTATAGCCAATTATCGAGGCTTGGCGAGTGAAAAGCGCTGCCGTAGATAGTCGCGTAGTTGGGCGTCTTTGCACCAGACAAGGGTTCCCCGGCGTCCGCGTGAAAGCAGGACGCGGTAGGTGCTCTTAATGATTCCATCCACCTTAGCCAGGACGGCATTGCGCGCGGTGGTGTCGTCTTTCGCAGAACGAAGCTCAGTCTTCCAACCCTTCAGGCTTGCGTCCGTCTTGGCGCGTTTGTCGGGGGCGCAGCGCACGGCGCCGTCTCTGTAGTAGAGATCATCACCAATAAGAACTCCCATCCAATCGAATTCCAGACCCTGACTGGTGTGTATGCAGCCGACCTGCTCGATGCCGTCTTTTGCTGCTGCCCAGCGCTCGCCGTCAAAGTTCCAGGGCAACGCGAGGTTGTCGGCGGTGACATGTTTTACATGGGCGCCGCGCACACGGCCCTTTTTGGGCCACTCCCACGAGTAGCCGGCGATAAGTCGGGCCTTGTTTTGAGTGTTCTTGGCTCTGAGGGCGGCGTAGAGATCTTCTGCGCGGTCGAAGATCTGGAATTCATATTGGCCGTCACCCCAGTTGTCGAAGTTTCCGGTCTGACGGATTTGAAGTACGTCGTCGAGCCAGTTAACGTAGCCGGTGGAACCGCTGCATCGGAATTGGGCTGAGAGTTGCATGGGTGGGTGGAATGAGGCGCCAAATTTGTTGGCGGCGGCTTTGATGGCGGCTACCGTGCCGGCATCATTCCAACTTACGCGCTGTGACTCGTCGATGAAGAAGACGCTGATCCGAGCACTCCGAACCATATCCTCAACCATGCTCTTGCCTTTGTACTGATAGGCCTTGTCCTTTAGCCGATGGGCTTCGTCAACTACAAGAATCTCGTTGCGGGTGTCCTTGCGCCAATCTGAGGCGTGGAAACTCCATGAGGACTTGAACAGTGCTTCTCCGTCTTCGCGGTAGCCGCGGTCGCCGCGTGACAGGCTGTCGATGAGGGCATCGCGGAATGCCTTATTCGGCGCCACGAAAAAAGCCATTCGCTTCTGCTTGATGGTTTCGGCCAATAGACGCACTGCTATGACCGACTTGCCCGTGCCGGGGCCGCCTTCGACTACAAATACATGGCGGTGAGTCCGGTCGGTCCCATCAAGGACTTGGTGGCGGATAATGCGGAAAGCCTCGTCCTGTTCATCGAGCAAGACGAACTCATCGTTGCCCGAGAGCATGCTGTCGACGCGGCTAATGAGCTCATCAGCTGGCCGCCACTTGCCGTTCTCCAGAAGGAAGAGAATGTCGTTGGTGGCTTTTCGGGGAATGAGCTTCTCGAGATAGGCCTTTAGTTGGTCTGTATCGTTGGCGAGAAAGAGTTGGGAATCGGCCAAGAGATTCCGATAGCGGGCGTCCTCGAGCGGTTCGGGGTTGCGTCGTTGGAGATTGAAGAGATAGGCGGCTGGATGGAGCCGTATGTCGTTCGCGGCGATGTCCTCGTTGAAGCGCATGATCATGCCTTTGTACTGGCGCGCTTGATGAGAGGGGTGCTGCTTATACTTTCCGCCCGCGATTGGGGCATAAACCACGTTCTCGATGTCGGTGGCATCCGCCTTGTCCCAGGCTTTGAGTTCGATAATAAGCCCATTGTCGTGTTGGCCATCGCTGCCTGCCAATAGAATGTCGATGCGGCTGCGGCCAACTGGGGAGCAGTGGTATTCGAGGGCGACCGTGATGTCCTCGGCTACCTTGGCGGGTTCGAGGGCGGTTAGGGCGAAGCGGGAGTAATCGGAGGCCCAGCCCATGCTGTCCGCTGGGACGGATCCAGTTTTGCTCAGGAAGGCGGAAGTGAGGCGCGGGAGGAGGTAGTTACGGCGGACGTCATCCAAGAAGACCGCCTTGGTCGCCTGGTAGATGATCATCGCAGGTTGATCTGGTATTGGATGCGCTTGACCTTGATGAGGTTTTGAAGGTCGCGATAAGAGACGAGCTTGTGGGACCGAGTTTCGGGATGAAGGCAGACGAAGCAGAAGCGGAATGCGTCGCCGAGTTTCTCGGCGAGCTGAAATTCATTGTCGGTGGCGCCAAAGAAGAAGCCGCGCGGGTTGTCTGGGAGACGCTTGCGGGTGGTTTTGAGTTCGATGAGCGTGATGTTATCGGGGGAGACGGTCATCGAGGCTTCGTCATCAGTTCGCTTGCGGCCTTTGACCCAGACGAGATCGAAGGCGCGGGAATAGCGCTTCTCAAGACCTAGGGAGTCAAGGATGGAGCGGCGGCTCTTGCTGTCGGGCACAAACCATTCGGGCTCGGAGTCGAGCAGGTGCTGGAGACCGACATTTTCAGTGCGGTTGTTGCTGAGTGTGATTCCGAAGGAGTGCTCGCGAGCCACGGGCTGAGTGTAGCCTGGAGCGGCGGAGAGATCAAGATCCGCGGGTGCCACGCCGGGGATTGACGACGGAAGAATCCCTGTTACACCGAGGGTCCCTCCCTGGCCCGCCCCCGGCCGGGTCTTTCCTCGACGGAGAATCGGCGGATGCGCGAGTTCGCTAAACATGGCTGCGGCGTGTGTCGGATGCGGGCGCGGGCGTTGGGGTGCTTGGCGGTGCCTTTCAGGAAGGAGGAGTTGCTGGGGGCGGTGGAACGGGGCTTGAGGGAATAGGGAACAATTCGGGGGTCTCAATCGTATGGTAGATGTGGAGATCTCCAAGATCGAAGGGTTGATTCACGTCGTCCGGGGGCGGCGGGTCATGCTGGATTCGGACCTTGCCGCTCTCTACGGGGTCGCGACGAAACAGCTGAATCAGGCTGTTCGGCGCAATTCTGACCGGTTTCCGGACGATTTCGTGTTGCGGCTGACGTCCGAAGAGGCCACGGCTTTAAGGTCACGATTTGTGACCTTAGACGCGCCGGCGGGCCGCGGGCAGCACAGCAAGTATCTGCCGCTGGCGTTCACCGAGCATGGAGTGGCCATGCTGTCGAGCGTGCTGCGAAGCGGTCGCGCGCTGATGGGGCCGCCGGACGGCCCTCGGCGGCGGATCGGATTCTCGAGGCAGGGCTAGGGGCCCGCCGGCCTTACGGCAGCTCGAAGACGAGCACGCCCTTCCTGCCTGCCGCGACGAGCCGCCGCTCGCCGCTGAACTCCAGCTGAGCGATGGAGGAGCCGCGCGTGTAGAGCCAGCCGGTGGGGACGTAGGTGGTGTCGTGATCCATCACGAGCGAGCCGGTGGTCAGGTCCCAGGCGAGGATGCGTTCGGGGTTGGGGCCGGCGAAGCGGCCGGGGGCGGTGGCGAGGGCGACGAGGCGGGTGCCGGAGGCGTTGGTTTTGTAGTTGGTGAGGCGCCAGTCGCTCGGGATGTCCAGGACGCGGATCACGCTGCCGGTGGCCAGGTCGATGATCCTCAGCTTGCCGGCGTCGGACCAGAGCAGGACGGGGGCGCCCTTGTAGGCGGCGAGTTTGGCGTCGATGGCGGGGGCCCAGTAGTCGGTTTTGGGGTGGCGGGTATTCCAGGCGGCGACCATCGTTTTCAGCCACTCGGGGGTGGCGTCCACGGGGTTGGCGGGGTCGGTCAGGTCCCAGAGGCTGAGCGCGGGGGTGTTGCGGCCGTGGGTGTTGGTGAGCAGGCGGCCGTCCCGCATGTCCAGGAGCTGGGCGTTGTCGAGGCGCGCGAGTTCGGCGCCGTCGGCGGCGATGAGGCGGACCTCGTCGTTGACATAGGCGCGGTCGGTGCGGATCTCGCGGGGCGAGGCGTAGAAGGGGCCGCGGGGGCCGTCGGCGCGTTGGCGCAGGACGAAGGCGTCGTCCACGCGGGACTCGCCGCGGGCGTCGGCGGAGGTCTGTTTCTTGCGCAGGTGGGGGTCGAAGCGGCGGATGAGGTTGTAGGCGCGGTTGGTCTCCTTGTCGTCGTGCAAGGTGGTGACGAGGAGGATGCCGCGGTGCCAGGTCACGCCGAGCGAGTTGGCGAGGTCGCCGTAGAGTTGGCGGGCGTCGTCGAGCTCGATGGTGGTGATGATCTCGTGCGAGCGGGCGTCCCAGACGCGGATGCGGCGGTCGCCGCTGGCCTGCGCGATGTAGTTGCCGTTGGGGCTGGTGGCCACCTGGTAAACCGTGTCGTCTTGGCCGGTGCTCTCGAGGCGGGTGGGCTCGAGGTTGAGGGTCGGGCGCGGGTCGATGACGCCGTCCAGGCGCGTGTTGAGCTCGACGCCGAGGGAGTCGGCCTTGGCGGCCAAGGCGCGCCAGGCGGCGACGGCGTCGGCGCGCAGCTCGGGGCGGGTGTTGATGAGGTCGGAGGCGGCGAGCTGGGTCAGGAAATGCAGGGCGCCGTCGGCCAACTGGGCGAAAAGGTCGTGGCTCTGGACCTGCTCGGCGGCGCCGAGGAAGAAGCGGGTGGCGTTGGCGGCGTAGCGGCCGGCGTCGAAGCCCGGGATGGCGGCGAAGCCGTCGTAGAACGAGAAGGACTGCAGCAGCTTGTCCATGACGCTGTTGCCCTGGACGGCGCGATGCTCGTCGTAGTCCGCGACGACCTGCCGCCGCATGCCCTCGCGGATCTCGGCGACCTGCTCCTCGGTGTAGGGGCGGCCGGCTTCCGCGGCCTGCTTCTGGTAGTAGGCGAGGTTGCCTTCGACGCGGGCGTATTCGCGGGCGAGCTCCTTGCGTTTGTGCAGCTCGACGAGCTCGGGCCAGGCGGCTTCGAAGTCGGCGAGCAGGCGGTGGAGCCGGCCGACCAGCGGGGTGCCGGCGGCGGTGCCCAGCAGCATGAGGGCGTCGTTGCGGGCGTCTTCGGGGCTCATCCGGTACGGCTTCCAGAAATAGAGATGGCTGGACTGGCGGCGGCCGGCGACGTGTTCGTAGCCGCCGCTGCGCGAGGAGCCCATCCACTGCGGGGCGGAGCGGTCGCGCTCGGCTTCGCGGTCCGGCTCAGGGGCCTGCAGGCCTTCTTTCCACTCGGCGAAGGCGGCGGCCAGGTCGGAGACGAACTCGTCGGCGTAGGCGGCGGCGCGGGCGGGCGCGGAGAGGAACTCCAGGCCGGCGTGTTCGGCGTGGGGCAAGGTCTGTCGCACCATGTAGCGGGCCTTGGCGGTGCCCAGGCGGTCCAGGGCGGACAACATGCGGGTCAGGTTGTCGCGCAGAGGCGTGACGCGGGCGCGCAGTTCGGGGTGTTTGAGGCCTTCGGCGGCGCCGCTTTCGACGGCGCCCCAGCCGTTCTGATTGGCCTTGGCGTCCAGGAAGCTCCTGCGCAGCGCCGTGCGCTGCGAGCCCTGCACCATGTTGAAGGCGTTGACCGTGTCCTCGGCGATGCCGTACAGCGGCCAGACCAGCTCGTCGCGCAAGTCCTCGGGAAGGGCGGCGAGCTGCTCGGGGGTGGCGTTTTCGAGCAAGGACGCGAGCTCGCCGAAGGCTTGCCAACGCTGCTCGATGGGGCCGTCCTCGAGATGGGCGGCATAGGCCTTGAGCGTCTCGGCGTCGGGCAGCGTCTGGGTGACGACGCGGCGGCTGCCGAGCTCGATGAGGCGGCTGAGCGAGCGCACGTCGGCGCCTTCGATGGCGGCGAGTTCGGCCAGCACCTCGGCCTTATGCTCGGGGCGGACCTCGACGGCGAAGGTGTCGGCGAAGATGTTGGCGGGGCCGTCGCCCTGCAGGGAGCGCAGTTGGCCTTCGCCGCGGCGGGTGATGATTTCTTTGACCCGCTCCTCCACGTCATGGCCGCCCATGCGGCGGCCGTCGGGGCGGGCCAGGGCCTGGATGAGGATGACTTCGCTGCCGCGCAGGCGGGCGGCGAGTTCGGCGCCGGCGGCGGCGGGGTCGAGGCTGATGGGGGCGGGCGCGGGGGCCGACAGCGAGAGGGGGGCGAGCCTGGCGGCCGGAAGCAGGCCGGGCGGGGCGGCGTGGGCGGCGGCTGAACGGGGCAAGGAGGGGGGCGAAACGCGGACCCGGGCCGAGCTGGGCAAAGAGGTGAGAAGGATGGAGCCGGCCAGGAGGATTCGCATGAGATTATTCAACTTATATCGGCGAAAGACCCCTAGGGACTTAGGGCCCGAGCGGGGCCGGTCTTTGGGCCCGGTGGCCGGCCCCATCGGGGGGTGATAGAATGTCCGGAGTCGTGCGGGTGGAGCGCAAACGCGTGCCCTATTTCGTCTATGCCATCGAGTTGGACCCGGAGGTCAAGAAAAGACCGCGCTTCGTCGCGCGCAACCCGGACATGCTCGAGTTCGGGCGCTGCTTCTACGTCGGGCAGTCCATCCACGAGCCGGAGTGCCGCTACCGGCAGCACAAGGAATGCCACGGCGACGACATCACCTTCGCGTGTATCTGCGCGGTGAAGCGGGGGGTGTTCACGAAGCGGCTGTCGAACAACTACGCGCGGCGCTTCGGCGTGCGTCTGCACCGAGAGGCGTACGAGGGGCTCAACCCCATCCGCACGCGCAAGCAGGCGGAGCGGCTGGAGGACCAGCTGGCGCGGGACCTGCAGGCCGACGGGCACGGCGTGTGGTGGGCATGAGCCGCGGCCTCACGGGGGAGCCGCTCATAGACGAGAAAGGGCGGTCGGTCCTGCTCCCGCTGCCCGGCGCCGACAAGCTGCCGGCGACTTTGACCCTGGGCGGCGAGACCTTCGCCCGCAAGGCCGAGCTGCACGCGACCATCGTCGGCGGCCGGGAGCGTCACCCGGTCGCGGCGCTGCGGGAAGCCGCGCGCGGGGCGCAGTTGAGCGTGCGCCCGCGCGGCGAGTACCGGCTCGTGAGGAAGGAAGCGCGGCGGTCCCTCATCGAGCTGGCGGACATAAACGGCCTCGACGAATTCTACGCGCGGCTGGAGGCGGCGCTCGGCGCCGGGCGCGGCAGCATCCCGCGGCCGCCCGGGCACGTCACCTTGTACACGGCCGGCGACCCGGCCGGGCGCGGCATCGCCCTGTACACGGAAGACGAGTTGGCGGCGCTGTCGTCGCCTCTCGAGCCGGCGCCCGCGCTGGCGAGCTGGCGCTGACCGCCTTTAGGTCCTTGGCCCTCCGCGGCCCAGGGTCCATTGCCGCATTCATCGGGGACCTTCGGCCCGGGGGGAGGCGGGGGTCACTTCGCTAGGATGGGCCCAGCTTTGCCTATATAAGGGAGATTCCATGAAACGCAGCCTTTCGTTGGTTCTTGCCGCTGTTTTGTCGGCCTTGAGCATGGGGCCGGCCGCCTCGTCCGCTCTTGCCCGCGTCGTCGCCCCGGTGCGCGTCAACGCGCCCGCCGCGAGCCTGCGAGCGATTCCCGCCCCCGGCCGCGTCATGGGGATGACGACTTTGAACGCGACGCCGCTTCTCGTGTCGCCCAACTTGACGGCCGCCCCCGCCGTCGCGCCTACCATCGCCGCGATCGCCGCGGCCGCCGCCGCTGCGGCCGACGCCCCCGCCGGCGCCCCCGCCGACGCCCCCACTCCCTTCGGGCGCACCATGGCGGCTCTTTCGGCCGAAGCCGCTCCGACCGCGGACATGAGCGACTCCCAGTCCCGTGAGGCCGCCGGCGCGGACTTCCAGAACCGCATCGGCCAGAGCGACGGCGAGGTCGAACTGCTGCTCTCGGCCCCCGAAGGCGCCGGACAGGTCATGACCGAGGACGTCTACCCCATGTCCTTGGCCGGGCCCGGCGTGAGCCTGCGCTCCCAGAGCGAGGCCATGGAGCGCCAACTCGAGCGGCTCGGCGTCTCGCCGCGCACGCTCGAGGCGCACAACGCGCGCGCCATCGGCGCGGTCGCCAAGATCAACACCGCGGTCCTCAAGGTCAGCGCCGCCGACGCCGAGGTGCTCAAAGCCGTGCTCGAGGCCCAGGGCCTCCAGGTCCAGCAGGGCCGCACCTTCGAGGTGCCCAAGCCCCAGGCCGCCGAGCCCAACGCGCGCAGCGTCGGTCTTAAGGAGATGTCGCGGATCATCAACGCGGACAAGCTCCAGGCCGAGTTGGCCAAGGTCCTCGGCGACCCGGACGCCAAGCCTTCGCTTTTCGCCCGCGCCAAGAACTGGCTGCGCCGGGCCGTCGGCGTCGCGGTCGAGAACCCCGTGCTGCCTTGGGCCGTGCTCGACACCTGGGCGGCGGTGGCCCACCCCTACCTCGCCGGTCGCTTCACCAAAGGCGTCGACAACAACCCCGACCGCGAGACCCACGGCACGCACACGGCGAGCACGGTCGTCGGCGTGGACCGCTGGAACTACGCGGGCCGCGTCTACAACATCTTCCCGGGCGGCAGCGCCACGGAGAGCGACATCCTCTTCAAGATGAACATGGCGCAGGAAGACGGCGCCCTGGGCACGACCCACTCCTGGGGCGACGGCTCCGGCAACCCGGCGGGCGCCATCGAGAAGCTTTTCGTCAAAGGCGCCGAGAGCGGCATCCACCACTCCGTCTCCGCGGGCAACGCCGGCCGTCCGAACTCCGTCGGCGGGCCGGCCATCGCGGTCTACACGACCGACCTCGTCGTCAACGGCAAGGTCATCGGCAAGGTGGAGCGCATCAAGGCCGTCGCGGCGTCCGACGCCGACAAACGCACGGCGAGTTTCTCCTCGCGCGGCCCCGGCAGCCGCATCACCTCCACGAAGCCCGAATACAAGGACTACCCGCGCAAGCCCAATGAGTCGGGCGTCGGCGTCAACCTGATCGCCGCCGTGCCCACGGGTTCCGTCGTGCCCGAGCTGGGCGGACCCGGCGCCGCCATGTCGGGCACCTCGATGAGCAACCCGGGCGTGTTCGGGGCGTTCCTCCTGCTGACCCGCGGCATCCTCGTGCTGCTCAAGGACGGCCTGCCCCAGGGCACCGCGGCGGCGCGCACGCAGCTCGCCATGGACATCGCCCGCTACGCGATGACCCAGACCGCCGAGAAGGTGGCCGGCCCCAACGAGGTCGGCGACGGCTTCATCAACGTGTGGGCGGCCTTCGAACTCGCCCGCAAGATCCTCTCGGACGCCGCGAAGAACCGCTAGACGGGCCGCGGCCGAAAAAAATCGCCCGCCCCATCGGAGGACGCGTTCTCCGAAAGGGCGGGCGATTCTATTCGCGGCTTATTGCAGGGACATCCGGCAGAAGACGACGTTCTGCCGGCGGGCGGCGCGCTGCGCGACGCGCAGGCGAGAGAGGGTCTCGTTCATGGCGACGACGAGCGAGCCGAGGAAGTCCGGGTCGGCGTTGCGGATGCTCACGGCGCAGATGGCGCGCGCGGAGCGGGCGGCCTCCAGGCCGAACTCCTCGGTGGCGGCGTAGCGCCACGGAGCGGTCCGGTCGTATTCGCGGTTGAAGGCGTGCAGGGCGCGGCGGTTCTCGCCCCAGATGCCGTAGCAGGCGCGGCCGCGGCACTCGGTGGAGGAGAGCACGGCGACGCGGCGCATGCCGCGGCACAACGAGGGGCTGCCGTCGCAGCTCAGGCGCTCGAGGGGCGGCTGCTCGTCGGCCGGCGCGCTCACGGAGACGAGCTCGACGACGGGTTCGGAGACGAGGCTCGCCGAGCGGGCTTCGGGCAAGGTGGAGAGGGCTTCGGGGGCCAGGAGGTCGTCGAAGGCCGGGACGCTTTCGGCGGCGGCGGGGGCGGCGAGGACGGCGGCGCACAGCAGCGCGGCGAGGGCGCGGGTCATGGGGTCATCTCCTGGTCCGGTGGGCCCATGCGCGTTCCGGGCCCTTCGGGCAGATTATATACAGAAATCGCCGCCGCCCCTGGCGAAAATCCGGCCTTCCCTTTATACTTCCGGTCCCGGCGCCGCCGCCGCGCCGGAATCCACGCTGTTCGGAGGCCTCGTGGCTGATCCGATCGAAGAAGTGATCGTGGTGCCGCAGAAAGGTTCCTACCAGTGGCCGGGACGCGAGACGCTCGACGACCGCACCCGCATCCTGCTCGAGGCGCGCACGATGGAGGAGCTGCTCGAGCTCTCGGGGACCATCGAGGCGAACAACCTGGAGTCCGTGCTCGGGTTCTGGGAATACCTGCAGGCCGACTGGCGCTGGCTGCACGACCCGGCGTTCCAGAAGCGCAACCCGGATTATTTCTCCTGGCACAACGCCTCGCTGCGCGAAGGCGGGCACTACTTGCGAGAGACGAAGTGGCGCGGCGAGATCCCCGAGACGGACGGGATCTCCGACTACTTCGACACGCTCTGCAACTAGCGCATGGCGAGAAAGCCCAAGATCCTTCTCGTCGAGGACCAGCGCGAGGTGGCTGAGACCTTCATGGAGTGGCTGAAAAGCCGCGGGTTCCGGCCGGCTCTCGCCCACTGCGGGTTGACGGGGCGGGCGTTGGCGAAGGTCACCAGGCCCGACCTCATCATCCTCAATCACCTCATGCCCGGCATGCTCGGCCTGGACATCCTGCGCGAGCTGCGAGACGACGCGCAGACCGCGGACATCCGCGTCATCATGTCGAGCGGCATGCAGGGCATCCACGAGCAGGCGGCGCTGGCGGGGGCCAACGGGGCCATCGCCTATCCGTGCGAGCGCGAGGAACTGCTCGACGCGGTGGAGCGCGTGCTCGCGCTCTAGGGCTTCAGGCTCGGCGCGCTCTCGGCGAGTTTCCGCAGACGCTCGTCCGGGTCTTCCGCGGCGGCACGCCGCAGGGCGCGCGAGCGGCCTTCGTGGTAGAAGCGGTAGCGCCGGAGTCCTTCGACGAGGTCTTGGCGCGTGTGTTTCGAGGCCTCGGGGGCGCCGGCATCGTATTCGCCTTCGAGAGCCGCGGCCGCGGCCGGGATGAGGCTCAGCGGCGGGGAGCGGCGTTTGGCCATCAAGGAGGCGGCGATGGCGCGGTCCTGGGCCGAGCCGCGTTTGAGGGCTTTGACCGCGTCCACCTCGAAGCGTTCGTCGAGCTTCACGGCGTCGAGGCCCGCGCCGGCCATGCGGCCCGCGGCGGCGAGGGTCACCGGCTTCGAGGAGCCCACGACGAACTTACCCTTGGACTCGGCCAACACGGCGCCGTCTTTGCCGTAGAGCGTGAGGCAGACCGCGTAGCTCCAACCCGGCTTGGGCGCGGCGGAGACCAGGAATTTCATGGTCGCGCGGCCTTTGTAGTCGGTACGGTGCTCGAATTTCTCCGGCATGCCCGTGTCGCCGTCGCACAGCTTGCCCGCGAGCCGGCCGCCGACGACGGGTTTTCCCTCCCAGGTGGCGACGGCGGGCACGACGAGTTCCCCGCCCATGAGGTCCTCGACGGGGATGGGTTTGGGGGGAGGCGGCATGTCGATGAGCTTGGGGCCGTCGTCGGCGGCGGCGCGGCATGCCAATAACAGAATCAAGAGGCGGGTCATCACGGGAGGGTAACAGGCCGCTTCGTTTTTGCCAAGATAGGCGCGTGGACGAACCCATCCTCGCCAAGCCGGGCGCCGGGCTGCCGTTCGTGGAGTCGTTGTACCTGCGCTGGTACCTGGGGCCGTTCGTCTCGCGTAAAGCAGACAAGGCCACCAACCTGCGTCACTTCACCTTGTTGAGCTCGCGCGTGCTCAAGGAAGCCAACGGGGTGCCCGAAGGCAAACGCGACCACAAGGTGCTCGTGCCGACGATGCGCGGCATCGAGGACAGCTCTCGTCACTGGTCGGCCAACGAGGTGCTCGAGCACTTGATGATAGTGGGCACGGCCATGCGCGGGCTCATCGAGGACCTCGCGGCCGGGCGGACCAGCGACTTCGTCGTGCGCATCGCCGACGTCAAGCCGAAGGGAAAGTACAAGGGCGGCGACGCGCGGCCCGACTTCACCGACTTCATCAACGAGACCGCGAGACGGCTCGAGCCGCTCGACATCGTGGACGGCGGCGTCGAACACGAGCACCCTTGGTTCGGCGGCTTCAACGCGCTTCAGTGGACCTGGCTGTTGGCGGGCCACTCGGGCATCCACCTCAACCAGCTCGTCGCCATCAAGAAGGGGCTGCCACGATGAGCGGGCTCTCCGCGAAGGACTGCGTGCCCTGCCGCGGCGGCGTGCCGGCGCTCACGCGCGCGGAGATCGACAAGCTCCTGCCCGAGGTGCCGGGGTGGACGCTCAACGCGGCGGGACATCTCGAGAAGACCTACGAACACGCGGGTTTCCGCCGCGGGCTCGAGTTCGTCAAGAAGGTGGGCGAGATGTGCGAGCAGCAGGGGCACCACGGGGACCTGCACCTGGCCTGGGGCAAGACCCGCCTGGAGGTCTGGACGCACAAGATCGGGGGCCTCGTCGAGGCGGACTTCATCTGGGCCGCCAAGGCCGACGCGCTCTGGGCTGAGACGCCCGCGTAAGCTTCCGGGGGCGGCCGGGGTAATCCCGGCATGGACCGCCATCGCCCCGCTTTAACCGCCGTCGCCTTCGCCGTCATCGGCTTCCTGCTCCATCCGGGCCTGAAGCCTTTCCCGTCGGACCCCGCTTCCGAGCCCGCGTCCGCGCAGGACGCGGGCTCGACCTTCTCCCTCGTGCCGTCGGCCTCCGCGCAGGAGTTCGAGCGGGTGTCCATCTCGTCCTCCGACATGCCGTCGGGCGGGTTGATGGCGTTCGGCGGCGGCAAAAAGGTCGGACCCTTCGTGCTCGAACACACCGAGGCCTCGGTCGAGGTGGCCGGGGGATTCGCCTTCGTCGAGGTGAGCCAGCGCTTCAAGAACCCGCACGCCTCGCGCCTGGAAGCCGTCTACGCCTTCCCGCTGCCGGAGAACGCGGCGGTCACCGACATGTTCATGCGCGTGTCCTCGCGCGTCGTCGCCTCCGAGGTGCACGAGCGCGAGCAGGCCAAGAGGATCTACGAGACCGCCAAGTCGTCGGGACAGACCGCGGCCTTGCTCGAGCAGGAGCGGCCCAACCTGTTCACCCAGTCGGTCGCGAACGTCCCGCCGGGAGAGACCGTGTTCGTCCACATCCGCTACGTGCACGAGCTCGCCTACGACCAGGGCCGCTACCGCTTCGTCTTCCCGATGACGGTCGGGCCGCGCTTCAACCCGCCTTCGGTGGCCGACGCCGAACGCGTCACCCCGCCCATGCTCGAGCCCGGCGAGCGCGGCGGCCATGACATACAGGTGACCGTGAAGCTCAAGGGCGGGCTGCCGGTGACGGGACTCAAGTCCTTGTCGCACGAGCTCATCGTCAAGAAATCCTCGGGCGCGACCACCGTGCGCCTGAAGGACTTCGACACCATCCCCAACAAGGACCTGATGCTCGAGTGGGGGCTGTCGGCGGCCAAGCCCGAGGTCTCCGTGTTGTCGCACAAGTCGTCGTCGACCGGCACCGTGCTGCTGACCTTGCAGCCCCAGGCGCGGCCCCGCCCGGAAGAGGTCACGCCCAAGGAGATGGTCTTCGTCGTGGACACCTCGGGCTCGATGTCGGGGGAGCCCATCGCCAAGGTGAAGGAAGCCATGCGCCGCGCCATCAAGGGGATGAACCCCGGCGATTCGTTCCAGATCATCCGTTTCGACCAGGCCGCGTCGTCGTTCCGTCCCTTGCCCGTGGCCAACACGCCGCAGAACGTGCGCGACGGTCTGTCGTATCTCAACGGCTTCGACGGCGCGGGCGGGACGAACATGATCGAAGGCATCAAGGCCGCGTTGGACTTCCCGCGCGACCCCGCGCGCCGGCGCGTCGTTTTGTTCATGACCGACGGCTACATCGGCAACGAGACGGAGATCTTCGCCGCGGTGCGCGAGCGTCTGGGCGAGACGCGGCTGTTCTCCTTCGGCGTGGGCTCTTCGGTCAACCGCTACCTGCTCGACGGCTTGGCCAAGGAGGGGCGCGGCTTCGTCCAATACGTCCGGCCCGACCAGGAGACCGAGAAGGCGGTGGCGCTGTTCTACAAGCGCATCCGCAACCCGCTGCTGATGGACGTCGCCATCGACTGGGGCGGCTTGGCCGTGACCGACTTCGAGCCGAAGGTGCTGCCGGACCTCTTCGACGGCCAACCGCTGACGGTGCTGGCCCGCTACAGCGGGCCGTCCACGGGGACGGTCACGGTCACGGGCAAGATCGCGGGCAAGCCCTATCGGCGGACCTTGGGCGTGCGCCTGCCGGGGAAACGGACGGAGAACCGGGCCCTGCCCGTGGTCTGGGCGCGGCGCCGCGTCGAGCGCTTGAAGGGGGAGACCTACGGCGCGCCCAAGCCGGAGACCGTGGAGGAGGTCAAAGGCATCGGCCTGTCCTTCAAACTGGTGACGCCCTACACCTCCTTCGTCGCCGTCGAGCGCACCTTGCTGGCCGACAGCCGGCTGCCTTTGGAGACCGTGCTCATCCCCAACGAGATGCCCGAAGGCATGAGTTGGGAGGCGAACTTCGGCAAAGACGCCGCGTTGGTATCCATCCCGCGCATGAAGCCGGGCGACCCGGTGCTCAGCGTGGACGCGCCGCGCGGCACGGCGGCGGTCATCGCGGACTTCCCGTTCGGCAAACGCCAGCTGTGCGCCTGGGACGAGGTCCGCGAGAAGTGGGCGTGCCGGTTCCTCGTGCCGCGCGGCACGCCCGACGGGCGTTACGCCATCAAGGTGCTGGCCGTGGGCCGCGACGGGTCGCGCGCGGAGTTCGAGGCCGATTACGAGGTGGACTCCAAGGCGCCGGTGTTCGAGGTGGCGGCCAAAGCCGCCGGACGGGAGGTGTTGGTCATGGCGGAGCCGCGCCGGTTCGTGTTGGAGACGCGCAAAGGCCGCAAAGGGGCGCTGGCGGTGACGCACGACGTCAAACGCGTCCGCCTGCTGACGGCCGACGGCAAGGTGACGACGCTGCGCCTGGAGCGGCGGCCGGACCGCTTCGTGTGGAGCGCCAAGGTCGCGGCGCGGGGCAAGGCGGTGCTGGAGGCCGTGGATTACGCGGGCAACGTCTCGAGACAAGAGGTGGTGCTCCCGTGATGACCTTGCTCCTGGCGACGGCGGCGTTGGGCGCGGGCGTGGAGACCTTCCCGAGCTGCGCCCGGGTGAAGGCCGTGGCCTTCCTGTGGGACACGGCGGTGGTGTCGGCCGAGGACGGGGCGTGCCGCTACGCCCTCGACGGGTCGGAAGTCTCGGCCTTGGAGGCGGCCGAGCTCCCGCCCGAGCCGGCGCGGCAAGGCGACTGCGAGTTCGTCCCCCGCCGCGACGGCCTGCTGCGGCGCTGCGGGCGGCTGGCCGACGAGGTTTTCCCGGTCGGCGGCTTCCCGGTGACGAGCGCGGCGTTCCACGGCGGGGTCTTGTACGCGGGGACCTTCGGGGGCGGGCTGCGGCGCATGCCTTCGGGCGAAAGGGTGGCGGGCGTGCCCGACGCGGTCACCGCCCTCGCCGGCTCGCCGCGCGGCTTGCTCGTGGGCACGGACCGCGGGACCTTCTTGTTCGAGAAGGGGAAGGCGAGGGCGCTCGGCGGCGCGGGGCCGGCGGACGGTCATATCGTCAAGCTCGCGCGCGGCGGGGGCGCGCTGTGGGCGGCGCATTTCGACCGCGGGTTGTCCCGGCTGCAGGACGGGGTCTGGACGCGGTTCACCACGGCCGAGGGCCTGCCCTCCGACTGGGTGGACGACCTGGCCTGGGACGGGCAGTGCCTGTGGGGCGCGGGGGAGCGAGGCGTGTTCTTCGTCGAGGACGGCGTCGTGAAGCGCCCGGAGGATCCGCGCTTGCTCCGGCCGACCACGGCGCTGGCCGCGTCGAGCGGGACGGTGCTGTTGGGTCAGGCTGGCCGCGTCGTGGCGTGGAAGAACGGCGTGTTCACCGAGACGGCGGTGCCGGAGCTGCACCCGCAGCGGCTGCTCGCCGACGGCGGCAAGGTCTGGCTGGCGGGGCTCGACGGCCTGTGGGAGCTGGAAGGCGCGAAGGTGACGCGTCACGGCGTCATCGACGGGAAACTGCCGGGGGACTGGGTGACGGCGCTGAGCCCCGGTCCCGACGGCCTGCTCGTGGGGACTTATGACGCGGGGCTGCTCGTGTTCGGCTCCGGCGCGACGCTCAAAAGCGACGCCTGGGTCAACCCCGGGGCGCTCGACCGCGACGGCGCGCGGCTCGCGGTGGGCGAGAACGGGACCGGCCTGGCGTTGTGGGACGGCGCGTCATGGTCCCAGCTGGGCGCGGCCGACGGCCTGCCCGGCGACGACGTCAGCGCCGTCCTCTTCGACGGCCCCCACCTCTGGGTCGGCACCCGCACCGGCCTCGCCCGCATAACGCATTAACAAAAGTGCCTGTCCCCTTTGTTAACTGGGCTTGCATTTGGGGAGGTGGGTGAGGAGGTTGGGGACGACGACGCCGCATTTCTTGCAGGTGCCGGGGCGGTTGATGTTGCCGTGGGAGCCGGAGGCGTCGGGCTGGTTCTTGCGGCGGTAGCCGGCCGCGATGTTGGAGATGCGGCGGGCACGCTCGCGCTTCTCTTTGACGACGGGGCAGCCGGGTTTGTGGTCCTCGTCGCGTTTGACGCCGCTCGCGTTGCAGCGGAAGCAGAAGGGCACGACGCTAGTGTAGCTCTTTGCGGAAGAACTCGACCGTGCGCGTGTAATAATCGGCCAGGTTCTTGCGGCGGGTGAAGCCGTGGCCTTCGTCGGGGTAGATGACCAATCCCGGGGCGCGGCCGAGCGCCTTGAGGCGGTCGTGGACCAGGCGGGCCTGGGCTTCGAGGACGTTGGTGTCGTTGGCGCCCTGGAAGACGAGCAGCGGCGCCTTGAGGTCGGCGATGTAGGTGATGGCCGAGCGCTCCTTGAACAGAGCCGCGTCTTTTACGGGGTTGCCCATCTGCACCTCGTACCAATCCTGGAAGCGGGTCTTGGCCAGCTCGTAGTCGAGCGCGAGGTCGGGCATGCCGTAGGCGGCCACGCCCGCGCGCCAGGTGCCCTCGTTGCGGGCCAGCGCGTAGAGGGTCATGTAGCCGCCGAAGGAGCCGCCGGTGATGCCGACGCGTTTCGGGTCGATCGCGCCGTTGCGCGCGAGGTGCTCGACGCCGGCGATGAGGTCCTTGCGGTCGCCGCCGCCCCAGTCCTTGCGGTTGGCCTCGAGGAACGCGCGGCCGAAGCCGGTGGAGCCGCGGAAGTTGGGGGCGAGCACGGCGAAGCCGGCCTCCGCCAGGGACTGGCGCATCGGGTGGAAGTCGTCGAAGCTCTGCCAGTCCGGGCCGCCGTGCACCATGACCACGAGCGGGGGCGGCGTGCCGAGCCGGTTCTCGCGCGGGGCGATGTACACGGCGCTGACCTTCTTGCCGTCGAAGCTCGTGTAGCTGATGACGCGGCCGGGCGCGAGCTCCTCGGCCTTGACGCCGCCGAGCATGGAGCGCGTCACCTGGGCCTTCTCCTTGGTCGCCAGGTCCAGGCGCCAGACGTCGGGCGCGTGCGAGCTGTCGCTCCAGACCAGGAAGGCGGTTTTGCCGTCGGCGGTGAGCGCGAAGTCCTCGACGCGCCCGGCGCTGGGCAGCAGGCGCTCGGGCGCCGCGTCGGCGTCGGCCATGCGGTAGAGGCCGGTGGCGCCCGCCTCGTTGCGCGCGTAGACGAGGCCCGAGCCCTTCTTCCATGCGACCTGCTCGACGTCCCAGCCCGCGGGGCCGATGAAGCGGCCCTGGCCGGTGAGCGTGTTGAGCAGGTACATGCGCCGGAACCCGTCGGGGTCCTCGGCGAAGCAGAGCAGCGCGCGGCCGTCGGGCGACCAGGTCTCGGGGATGAGGATGCCGCCTTTGACGGGCGGGGCGATGACGCGGGTGCCCGAGCCGTCGGCCCAGGCGAGCAGCAGCGGCCCCGAGCGGTCGTCCCCGGAGCGCGTGGCCGCGACGACCTTCCCGTCCGGGGACCAGACGGGGAAATGCACGTTCTCGGGCTCGTCGGTGAGCCGGACCTCCTTGCCGGTATCGAGGTCGCGCACGAACAACTGGAAGAGGAACGGGGCGACGGGGTCGGCGGTGTAGGCGAGCTTCTTGCCGTCGGGTGAGAAGACGGGGGAGTTCTCGGCGCGCGTGGAGACCGTGAGGTTGACGGCCTCGCCGCCCTCGGCGGGGACGAGGAACAGGTCGGGGCGCTCGTCGCCGCCGTAGTCGGAGGCGAAGACGACGGTTTTGCCGTCGGGCGAGACGACGGGCTCGATGACCTGTTGGCCGAGGTCGGTGAGCTGGACGGGCCAGCCGCCGCCGGCCGGCACGCTCCACAGCTCGAGGTCGCCGGTGGCGTCGGTGACGAAATAGGCGGTCTCGCCGCCGGGCGCGGCGTCCACGGCGGTGACCGAACGCACGAGCGCCAGGCGCTTGGGCGAGTAGGCCGGGCGCGCGTCGGCCGCGACCGCGAGGACGGCGAGCAGGAGCGCGAGCACGCTCAGCGCCCCTTGCCCGCGGTCGCGACGACGACCTCGCGCAGGAAGTCGGAGAACCAGTCCAGACCGGACATGGACACGCGCTCGTCGTCTCCGTGCATGCGCAGGTCGTCCTCGTCGGTCATGGGCGGGTCGATGCCGTACATCACGGTGCCGCGCGCGCGCAGGTCGGCGGAGTCGGTCGTCCACGCGGCCATGAAGGGCATCACGGCGGGAGCGGGGTCGCGCTTGGCCGCGGCCTTCACGATGGCGGCGTAGAGCTCGGTGTCGAGCGGCATCGGGCCCACGGGCGCGCGCGTCGGCGGCTCGAAGGACGCCTCGATGCCGGGGTCGGCGATGACGGCCTTGATGTCGGCGATGAGGTCCTCGGCGCGGCGGCCGGGCAGCAGGCGCGCGTTGAGCGTCGCCTTGGCCACGGCCGGGATGACGTTGGACTTGTAGCCGGCCTCGAGCATGGTGGGCGTGACGGTCTCGCGCGCGGTGGCGGCGAGCTCCGGAGAGACGGCCATGAGCTTGTCGGCGGCCTCGTCGCGGCGCGGGCCCTCCGGCGCGGCGAGCAGGCCGCGCGCGGCGACGCGCACCGAGGCGTCGAGCTCGATCTGCCGCTCGAGGAAGGCCTGCGACACCGGGTTGAGGCGCACGGGGAAACGGTGCGCGGCGAGTTTGGCGACCGCGCGGGCCAGCCGGGCGACGGCGTTGTCGGGGGTGGGGCGCGAGGAATGGCCCGGGCGGCCTTTGGCCGTGAGCGTGAGGTCCATGTACTCCTTCTCGGCGGCCTGCACGCGGATCTCCGTGACGCGGTTGTACTGCCAGACCATGCGCCCGCCTTCGTTGAGGCCGAGCTCGGCGTCCACGAGGTCGGGGCGCTGCTTGAGCAGGACTTCGATGTGGCGCGGGGCGGTGCCGTTCTCCTCGTCGGCCTCGGCGAAGAAGATGACGTCGCGCGCCAGCGGCGTCTTGGAGCGCGCGAGGTAGGACATCACCGCCATCTCGGCGGCGCACAGCGACTTCACGTCGGCCGCGCCGCGGCCGTAGAGGTAGTCGTCCTTCATGACGGCCTCGAAAGGCGGCACGGTCCAGCCCTTGGGGTCGGCGGGGACCACGTCGGTGTGGCACATCAGGAGGAGAGGCTTCTTGGAGCCGTCGCCTTTCAGGCGAGCGACGGCGCTGGTGCGCGTGCCGGTGGAGGTGAAGAGCTCGACGGGGATGCCGTCCTTCTCCAGCGCGCTCTTGATGTATCGAGCGGCGATGAGCTCGTTGCCGGGCGGGTTGGAGGTGTCCAGGCGGATGAGGGCCTTGGTGTGCATGATGGTCTCGCGGCGCATGTCCGCGGCGAGGTCGGCGGCGGCGGCCGTCGAGGAGAGGAGGAGCGTCAGGAGGGGGAGGAGCATGGGCCATTCTATCATTGCGTCCCGGGGCCTCCGACGGTGGGACTTGACGGGCCGCGGGCCCCCTGTTACACTGGGAGCGTCGGACGTTCGTTTGTCTGACGGTGGGACTTTAAGGTCAACTTGGCCCCGGCCTCAACGGGACCTAAAGCGGAAGGCTCGCGGTCGACCCCTGTCCCAGCGTGGAACCGGGGTCGTTCCTTTTATAGGCGCGGCCCCCGGTCGTCTCCGAAGGCGTATGAGGACGCGTGGAGGGGACATGTCTATCCGCAGCAGCAGCGATTACGAGGAGGAAGGGCGAGTGCTCCTCGCGACGGACAAGCCGCACGAGGCGCTGGCGGTGTTCGAGGAAGGTTCGCGGCGTTTCCCGGGCGACGACGACCTGCGCATGGGCGTGGCGCTGGCGACCTCGCGCCTGGGCGAACACGCGAAGGCGTGCCACCTGCTCGAGGAGCTGCGCGTCGCGCATCCGGGCTCCTCGGACGTCCTGCAGGCGCTGGCCGAGGCGTACCTCAACCGCGGCATGACCGACAAAGCCAAGGCCGTGGCGGACGAGGCCGTGAACGCGCCGGGGACCGACGCGCGCACCGTGAGCCGCTTCGCGCGCGCGTTCTACGAGAGCCGGCGGCGGCAGGAAGCCCTGCCGTATTACGAGAAGGCGGCGACGCTGGCGCCCGAGTGGGGCGAGGCGTGGTTCGGGCTGGGGGCGTGCCTGTGGGCGCTCAAACACGGGCCCGCGGCCGAGGCGGCGCTGCGCCGCGCGGTCGAGCTGCAGCCCGACGACCAGCAGGCGCGTCAGTTCTGGGGGTGCGTGCTGCACGACCTGGGACGGCGCGACGAGGCGCGAGCGGCGCTGGAAGCCGTGCCGTTGGACGCCCCGTGGCAGCGGGCCGCGCTGGAACGGCTCGTGGCGCTGGGTTGGTGGCCCAACGAGCCGGAGAGGGCCAAGGCGTTCGAGGCGCTCTGGCACGGCGAGACGGTGGGTCGAGCCTAGACGATTCCTGGATGGGGGACGCGCGCGGGGCCGCCGGGGACGGCGGCCCCGCTTCTTTTGCGGCGCGGCGCCATGGTACCATGACCGTCATGGAACGCCACGCCCTCCTCAAGAAGCGCATCGCGACTTTCGCCGCCGAGCGGCGCTGGGGCAAGTATCACACGCCCAAGAACCTCGCGATGGCGATGGTGAAGGAAGCCGCCGAGGTCGTCGAGATCTTCCAGTGGCTGACCCCCGCCGAGGCCAAACGCCTCGACCCGGCGCGGCGCGCCCACCTGGCCGAGGAGCTGGCCGACACCTACGTCTATCTGCTCAAGCTCGCCGACGCCTACGGCATCTCGCTGACCGAGGCGGCGCTGGCGAAGATGGAAAAAAACGAGAAGAAGTACCCCGTGGCGCTCAACCGGGGCCGCATCCAGAAGCGGCGTTAGCAGGCTGCCGACGAAGCTCCCGCGTCGGATCGACTGACGCTGGAGCCAGTGATTATCAGTAGTAACTCGCGCCGGCGCGAGTTCGATTCCCACCATACCCCATCCGCGCGGGGGTTGCGAGCGGACTGCTAACGCTCGCCGGGCTTCCAGCTCAGGATGTCGAGGAAGTCGCGCGTCGGCCCCAGGCCCAACGCCTCCTGGGTCAGGACTTGGCGGTCGAAGGGGTTGGACGCCGCCTGCACGCGCGAATAAGCCCCCGGCTCCTTGCCGAACAGCGACGGGAAGGCGAACACCGGCAGCGGGTAGTCCGTGCCGAAGAGCAGGCGGCCGGCCAGTTCCGGCGCCGAGCGCAGCTTCAGCAGCATGCCGAAGCGGTTGGGCAAGGTCAGCGCCGAGGAATCCATGAAGAAGCGCGGGTATTTGGCCGCCAGTCCGCGCATCGTCTCGAAGTGCGGCTCGCCGAGCACCAGGCCGCGCGAGCAGCCGTGGGCCGCGATGACGGTGGCGCCCTCGCCCAGCGCGTGCTCCAGCCGGTCGGGCTCCCCCACGCTCTGGTCCTGGCCGATGAGGGAGAACTCGAAGCCGATGTGCGAGAGCAGCGGCAGGCCGAGCTCGCCCATGCGTCGCCAGAACTTCCTGTGCGCGGGCGCGGCGGGGTCGAAGACCTGGGCGTTGGGCAGGAGCTTGATGAGCACGGCGCCGCGCTCGGCGACGCGCTCGAGCTCGTCGAGGGCGTCGCGGCGCATGGGATTGATGGACGCGCCGGGCAACATGTGCGGGCGGCGCGCGCACGCGTCGAGGACGAAGTCGTTGGAGATGAGGAAGTCGGTGTGTTTCTCGTCGAGGCGGCCGTCCTGGCCGTAGGCGCCGTCCATGGCCAACACGACGGCGCGCGCGACGCGGTCCGAGCTCTCGAGGGTCTTGGAGAGCGTGTCGAGGTAACGCGCGTTGGCCGTCTCCGGGTCGTCCATCGGCAGGTCCTGCCAGAAGCTGATGAGCCGCGCGAGCGGGCTGTGGCGCATGCGTTTGGAGAGCAGGCAGCCGTTCTCCTTCGTGGGAAGGGCGGCGACGTGGCAGTGGACGTCGGTGTGGCGCTTCAGGCTCGCGTCTGACATGAGCGGAGGGTCTCCAGGTTGGTTTTGACGAATTCGAGCCGTTGCGTCACGCCGAGGTCCTTGGGAAGGGCCTGCATCTTGAGGCCGAGGAAAGGGGGCTCTCCGGCCTGCGCGAGAGCCGCCGCCGCGTTTTCTTTGGTGAGGATGGATTCGGGCGTCACGACGGAGAACGGGGCGTGCGAATCGCGCCAATCGCCGTACAGAGGATGAGACGGCGTGGCGCCGGAGAAGAACAGCCCGCCGAGCAGCTCCGCCTCCCGGGCGCGGCGCAGGTGCTCGAGCGGCCCCTGCGCGGAACGCGTCTCGACGGCGGAGCGGCCCCAGTTGACCGCCAACGCCGCCGGCGTCGCGCCGTTGGACATACGCACGGCAAGGGCCTCGTCCTCGATGCGCAGGAAACCCTTGTCCGGGGCGTGGGACGGGACGAAGGCGTCGCAATGCTCGACCAGCAAGGTCGCGCCGTCCCAATCGCGGGCGCGCAGGGACGACAGGGAGTCGGCGAAGGCCTCGAGGCTCGATTTGGCGCCCGCGCCCAGGCGGGGGGCGGAGTGGACCTCCACGGCCTTGACCACGCGCCGGCCGAGGAAGCGGTGCAGCTGAGCGACGACGCGGCGCGCGCCTTCGAGCGCGTCCAGGGCGCGGCCGCGGCCGCCGGCGTCGGCGGAAGCCAGGCCGTAGACGGGGTCGTCCTTGAGCCGGTCCATGGTCCCGGGCAAGGTGGTCAAGACCAAGGTCCAATCCGGGTGCAGGTTGTCGAGGAACCAGGCGTCGTCGAAGCGGTGGAGGCGGTCCCAGTAGGGGTGCTCCAGGCCCGCGAGGTCCAGGCGCTTGAGGCCCTCGTAGTAGGCGGTTTCGGCCGCGGGGTCCCAGGTGGAGTGACAGGGAGAGGCGGCGTAGGCGCCGAGGTGGACCCGCACGCCGCCATCTTATAAGAATGGGGCCGTGACGCCTAGGACTTCTGCCGCCCCGCGCGGTGGGCCTTTCGGCCATCGGGGCGAGGGCGCCAAGCGCTACACTGCGGGTATGCTCACGCGCCTGACGGCCCTCCTGCTCGCGCTCGCGCTGCCCGCTTCGGCCCAGGTCCGCGTCGCCCTGCCCCGCGTCCCGCTCGCCGCGCCGTCCGCGCGCCTGGCCCCGCCGCTGACGACGCCGCGCCTGACGGCGCCGCAGCTGAGCGCTCCGTCGATGGCGCCGACGCTCGCGCCCGTGGCGCCGCCGCCGGCGTTTTTCGAGGGCCGGGCGCTTTTCGACGGCGCCGGTCAACGCGCCGGCTTCGCCGCCGC